>VAXZ01000039.1 GCA_005885035.1 Actinomycetota bacterium | reverse complement strand
TGTTCCCCGAGAGCTCTGGACGCAGTTCGGCGCGTTCCGGAGCCTAGGCCCGGGTGCCTACTTGGTCGTGATAGGGGGTCTCGTCGGAATACTGGGAGGGCTTCTCACGATGGCATGGGCCCGTAGCGAGGCCGAACCTCAGGACTCCGATATCGCCTAGACATGCGCCAACGCTCAAGGCCGAACAGGCGTTCGACCTGCGGAAATCAACCCACCGGGATGTTTGACTTGCCCTGACCCCTGGTGTTTCGTGAGCCTGCTTTCGGGGCTACCTGAGCTTCGATGAACACTATGTGGCAGATGTGGCACCTGTGACACAGGTGCCACATCTCGCCTCGGAAGGTTCAGGCGAGACGGGCTCGGATCGGAGAACGGCGGATGGCGATCGGCGACTCCAAGGCCTTCGTCCCTGGTGGAGGATCGCTCCTCACGGTGGGCGAGGTTGCCGCCGCGATGCGCGTTTCGAACATGACCGTCTATCGGCTCATCAAAGGCGGCGAGCTCGCTGCGGTCCGGGTCGGGCACAACTACCGCATCCGCGAAGGGGACGTCGAGCGCTATCTGACGGACCGCTCCGTCCACGTGGAAGGGGCTTGAGTGGCCAAGGGTCGGATCGGGCTCGACATCGGGTCCACCGCCGTCCGCGCGGCTGAGCTCTCGGCCGGGACGCAGCCGACGGTGGTTCGCGCTGCGCAGGGGCCGCTGCCCCAGGGTGCGGTCGAGAACGGCGAGGTCCGCGAACCGCTTGCCGTCTCGGCGGCCCTCCGCGAGCTGTGGAAGCGGGGCGGGTTCAGCAGCGGGCAGGTGTGGCTCGGGGTCGGGAACCAGCGGGTGGTCGTCCGCGAGATCGCCCTGCCGTTCCTGCCGGAGAAGGAGCTCAAGGCGTCGCTCAGCCTCCAGGTGCAGGAGTTCATCCCCATGCCGGTCGACGAGGCCGTCCTGGACTACGACCCGATCGGCGAGTTCGAGCAGGACGACCGGAAGATGCTCCGGATGCTCCTGGTCGCCGCGCAACGCGCGATGGTGGACCAGGTCGTCCAGTCGGTGACGGGAGCGGGGCTCGAGCCCATGGGCCTCGACCTGATCCCGTTCGCGCTCGTCCGCGCCGTCGGGACGCCGGACGTGTCGATGGACCTCGAGGAGGGCGGCGAGGAGGCGATCATCGACATCGGCGCCCACGTCACGAACATCGTCGTGCACGACCGTGGCGACACGAGGTTCGTCCGCATCCTCCCCAGCGGCGGCCGGGACGTGACCACCGCGATCGCGAGGGCGGCGGGCGTCGACGATGCCGTCGCTGAGCGCCTCAAGCGGGGCGAGGAGGTCGACGAACCGGATGACTCGGCCCCGCCCGGAGCGACGGACGGACCCGAGGGGGGCACCGCCCCCGAGGCAACGCCCCCGAGGCCTCAGCAGGTTCGGCAGGTCGCGCTGCAGCGCGCAGCGGCGTTCGTCGATGAGATCCGGTCGTCGCTCGAGTTCTACACGGCGCAGGCGCGCGAGGCGCGGATCGCACGGGTGTTGGTGACGGGTGGTGGCTCGAAGCTCGAGGGATTGATCGACCTGATGCGCCAACGCATCCCGGTCCCGGTGGACCCTGGTCGCGTGTTCCAGCACGTGCCGTCCGAGCTCGAAGAGTCCGAGGAAGCGATGGCGTCGGCGGAGCCGTTCTTCGCTGTGTCGGTCGGTCTCGCGATCCCGGGGAGGGCGTGATGGGCCAGGTCAACCTCCTACCCCCCGACATCCTTCAGGGGCAGCGCTACCGCCGGCTGACGCTGACCGTCCTGTTGGCGGGCGCCATCATCCTCGCGCTGATCGTGGTCTTCTTCCTGGTCCAGGTCGGCCGTCTCGGGTCGGTCAACAGCGACATCGCGGCGAAGAAACAGTCGAACGCACAGCTGCAGAGCCAGATCGACTCGTTACAGAAGTACGACGATCTGCAGGTCCAGGCGCAGCAGGCGCGGAGCGAACTGGATGCCGCTTATGCGGGCGAGGTCTCGTTCTCCGGGATGTTGATGGACCTGTCGCGGGTGATCCCGAGCGACGCCTACCTGAGCACGTTCTCGGCGACGATCACGGGACCCGCTCCCGCGACCGGGGGCGCGACGACCACCACCCCACTGATCGGCACCATGACCACCGGTGGGGAGGCGATCGGGTTCGACTCGCTGAGCATCTGGCTGACGCGCCTCGAGTTGGTGCAGGGCTGGGTAAATCCGTGGATGCCCACCATCGCAGCGGACACCGCGGTCCCGAACGCCTATACGTTCACGACCAGCGTCGACCTGACCCAAGACGTGGAGACCCCGCGAGGACGAGGCCAGGTGACGGCCGGTGGATAGCCGCCGCGCACCGCTCTTCGCGGGTCTGGCCGTCGCCGGGGTCGCGATCCTGATGACGATGCTGCTCGTCCTGCCGAAGATGGGACAGGTCTCGCAGGCGCAGGACCAGCTGGATCAAGCGAAGCGTGATCAGCAGACGCTCGAATCCCGCAGGAGCGCCCTGGAAGACGCGAAGGCTGCCGCGCCACAGGCGCGCAAGACGATCGCGGAGGTCAACAGGCGGATCCCGCCCACGGCCGAGGAGCCGGGACTCATCCTGTTGCTGCAGAACGCGGCGATCGATGCCGGCATCGACCTGGTGTCACTGTCGCCCGGCAACCCGGTCTTCGACACCGCGTCCGGCCTGTCGAAGATCGCGGTCGGCGTCAGCGCTACGGGGACGTACTTCGATGTGACGGATCTCATGTATCAGATCGAGACGCTCCCGAGAGCGGCGATCGTGACCAACATGAGCCTCGCCCCCGGTCAGACGAGCCAGACCGGGGTCCCGCTGCTCACGCTCAGCGCGACGATCCAGACCTACACGACCGACACGAGCGCTGGACCGGGCTCGGAGCCCGGTCCGACCTCCGGTGGGACCGGATAGCCATGCCCCTCTCCGATCGAGACAGACGGACGCTGAGGATCGGCGGGATCGTGGCCGGGGTCCTCGTCGTGGGGCTCGTCCTGTTCAACGTGCTGAGCGGCGGAGGCGGGACTCCGGCACCGCCACGACGCACCACGGCTGCATCGGCGACCCCAACGACGACCCCGACCGTCGCGCCAACGACGACTCCGACCCCGGTGGCGCTTTTCACCGGGCGGGACCCGTTCTCGACCCCTCCGCAATTCTTGGTTGCGACCTCCGGGACCGGCTCTTCGAGCTCGGGCGGGTCCTCGAGTTCGAGCAGCTCGTCGGTTTCCGGCTCCTCGAGCTCGACGTCGACGCCCACCGAGGCGACGCCGACACAGCCGGGTGGGGGATCCAGCGCGAACCTCGGTGGTCATTCGGTGGTCCTGCTTGACACCTTCCGGGTGAGCGGGACCGATCGCGCACAGGTGGAGATCGACGGTGTCGTCTACAACGTCTCGGTCGGCGAGCGGTTCGGTCCGGGGAACCGGTTCGAGCTGCGGTCGGTCTCAGGGAACTGTGGAACGTTCGTGTTCGGCGACCAGTCGTTCACGCTCTGTATCACCCCGCGGAAGTAGAC
>VAXZ01000038.1 GCA_005885035.1 Actinomycetota bacterium | reverse complement strand
GTCAGACGCTCCTGCACTTGCGGTTTCTTCGCGAGGATGTCGACGACCCGCGCGACCTTCGACAACCCCGTGATCTGCTGCGACTTGTTCGGGATGTACGCGACGTGCGCCTTGCCGACGAAGGGAAGGAGGTGGTGCTCGCACACCGAATAGAGCGGGATGTCCCGGACCATGATCATCTCGTCGAAGTCGGCGCCCTCGACGACGGTCACCACGTTGGCGGCATCCGCGGCGATCCCGGCGAAGATCTCTGCGTACATGCGCGCAACCCGCGAGGGCGTCTCGCGCAAACCCGGGCGTTCAGGGTCCTCGCCGATCCCTTCGAGCAGCAGCCGGACGCCCTGTTCGATCTTCGTGTGATCGAAGCGCTCGCTGGTCATGTCCGGATGCTACAAGTCCTCCGCCCCACGGCATCAAGGAGGGGTGGCCGTCGGCGTGCACGGCGCGTTGATGGGTGTGTCCGCCCGGCACGGCGGAGGCGGATGGAACGCCAGGAGCAAGGCGGCGAGGACGATCACGATCACGACGCCGATGACGACCTTCGCGAGGAAGACCAGGAGACGGAACTCGTCGTGCGTGTCCTCGCGTCGCGGCCTGGATGCCACCGCCGGCTCGCGCCTCCTCACCGGTGGCCGGGCCGCGGGCCCGCGCACGGCGGTGTTGCCGGTGGGGCCGGGGGCGACGCGCGCGGCCCGCGGTCCTGCCACTGCCGCACGCCCGAGGTCGTACGAGCGCCGGCGATCGACGTCCACGAGGAGGTCGTACGCCTCCGTGATCTGCGCGAACCGGGCCGCGGCGAGCGGGTCCGTTCGGTCGGCGTCGGGGTGGATCCGACGCGCGAGCATGCGGTACGCGTGATGGATCTCGTCCGATGTCGCGGAGGGACTCACGCCCAGGACGGCGTAGGCATCGAACGGAACCCCCCTCGCGCCGGCGCTCACCCGGCGAGTGTAGGTCTGCTCAGCGGATGCCGGTGTCAACCGTGAGGTCGAGGCGGACGGGAGGACCGGCCCGCACGTCGATCGCGACCGGTTGGCCCGTCGGCGGGCCGCCGTCCGTCACCGCCACAACCTCGTAGCTCCCGGGTTCAAGCGTGAGCGTGTAGTTGCCGCTCTCGTCGGTCCGCGTCTCGGTCCCATGACCGGCGTCATCGGTCGCGCGCACGGTCCCGACCCACGGAGCGGGCGGACACGGGGAACCCGCACGCTCGACGGGACAGGTCGGACCCGCGGTCACGGTGCCGAAGATCCCGGACGAGCTCGCTGGCCCCGACGTCCTGCCGCACGCGACGAGTGCGAGCAGGAGGCCGGCTGCCGCGATCCTGCGCATGTTCCTGGGACGCGCCCCGACGTTCCTCCGGTTCCCGGTCAGCCGCCGTACGCCGAAGGCTTGAGCGTCCCGATGTAGGGCAGGTTCCGGTACCTCTCGGAGAAGTCGAGCCCGTAGCCGACGACGAACTCGTTGGGGATGTCGAAGCCGCAGTAGCGGATGTCCAGCGGGACCTGCTGTATCCCCTCCTTGCGCAGGAGGGCCGCGACCTCCAGGGTCGCGGGCTTGCGTCCGGCCAGGTTCTTCAGGAGGTACTTGAGCGTGAGCCCGGAGTCGACGATGTCCTCGACGACCAAGACGTCGCGATCCTTCAGATCGTGATCGAGGTCCTTGAGGATCCGAACGACGCCCGAGGTCTTCGTCGCCGCGCCGTAGGACGAAACCGCCATGAAGTCGAACTCGAGCGGGAGCCGGATGTGTCGAGAGAGATCGGCCATCACGACGAACGCTCCCTTGAGGACCCCGACGAGCAGGAGGTGCCGGCCTTCGTAGTCCCGCGTGATCTGCTCGCCCATCTCGGCGAGCTTGCTCTCGATCTCGTCCGCCTTGATCAGGACGTTCTCGATGTCGTCGGCGTAGGTCTCCACAGAAGCCGCGAGTCTACCCCTCGACCTCGACGTGCGTGCGCGTGCGCCGCGCCTTGATCCCGAGCAAGAGGTCGCGCGACCGCCCGGGTGCACCGGCCGCCAGGTCGAGCACGGCGTCGATCGCCTCGTGGTCCCAGCCGAGGTCCGCCCGCTGGAAGCCACGACGGACGACCCGCGATGAGAGCGCCGGCTGCAGGCCGAGCAGCGCGCGCGCTCGGATCGCGAACCCGTGGTCGCGGAGCTCGACGAGCGTCTCCGCGTGCTCGTCCGCGTGTGCGAAGAGCGCGGTCGCGTCTCGCCGCAAGTGATCGGCGGTACGAGCGAAGGTGCGCACCACGTCGCGACCGGTGGACCGTTCGATCGCGGGGATCGCCTCCAGGCGCAGGGCGTTGCGCAGCAGGTTCGTGTCGGCGTTCGTCGGATCGCGCCGCGGCCGGAGGTGGAGCGCTCGACAGAACGCTTCGACCTCCGTCCGCCTCACGTCGAGCAGCGGTCGGACGAGCGTGCCGTTCACCGGAGCGATCCCCCCCATCCCGTCCAACCCCCAGCCCAGCACGAGGCCCATCAGGATGGTCTCCGCTTGGTCGTCAAGCGTGTGCCCGTCGGCCATCCGCGTCGCGCCGATCATGCGAGCGATCCGCCCCGCCTCCCGGGCGCGCTCGAACCGCCCCCACATCTCGATCGAATCCGTACGCCCCGGCTGCTCGATGGCGACCGCCAGATGGAAGGGCAACCCGTGCCGGTCGGCGAGCCGGCGGACGTACGCGGCGTCCGTCGCCGAGTCGGGTCGAAGCCGATGATCCATGTGGAAGACCTGCAGCCGGAGACCGAAGAGTCGGCGCAACCGGACCAACGACTCGAGCAGACACACTGAATCGGGGCCGCCGCTCACCCAGACGAGCACGTTGTCGCCGCGCGCGAACATGTCGTGTCCCCGTGCAGTCTTCGTGAGCCGCTCGAGAACCCTCGCGACGGCCGGCGGTCTCCGCGCCGTCATCGGTTACCGCGTGACGCGGGCGATCCAGTGATCCGGGTCGGCCACCTCGCCCGGTTGCGGGAGATGCTCCCGTGACTCCCAGACCAGGTTGAAGCCGTTCATGCCGACCCGTTCGATCACATCGCGCACGAATCGCTCGCCGCTGTCGTACTGCGCCACCTTCTGATCGAAGCCGATCGCGCGCTGGAAGCGCTGCTCCACGCCACGCACCGCGTCCGTTCGAAGATCGCACGCTGCTCCGGCGTCAGCAGCCGAAGGATCCCGCCGGGACCGGCTCCCGTTCGAGCCTCCTCGGCCGCGCGACGGAGCTGATCCATGAGCTGATGGGGATCGAGCGAGACGGTCTCGAGGTACTCGTCCACCATCCCGCCGAGGAACGCCCGCAGCCACGGCGCCGTCGAGAACTGCACGCGGTGGGTGACCTCGTGGATCGCGACCCACAGTCGGAAGTCGCTTGGGACAAGACCGTATCGGCGCTCCACCTCGATCAGGTTGGGACCGACGAAGTAGATCAACCCGTCATCGTCCGGCGGGAGGAAAACGTCGAACTGCCCGAGGACCCGTCGCGAGACGTAGCCGAGGATCGCACCCGCCTGTGCACCGACGGCTTTGCGCGCGATCGTCGGCCTGGTGGGACGTTTCTCCAACAGCCGCTCAGCGAGCGGTTCCATGAGCCGCTGGAGCCCAGCGACGTTCTGCCTGATCCAAGCGCCCCTGCCCATCACCCATGCACGGGAACGGAACCCGGTGACGGTGAGGTCGGTGAACCCGGCGACGAACTCCTCGGCTCGAAGGACGTGCGCAGCGAGATCCTCGCGCATCCGGGCGCGATCTTCCGGGGGAACGATCGGCCCGGGCCCCGCGACACGCTTGCCGATCTGCAGCGCGACCTCCCAGTCCGCGAGTCGGGCCGCATGAGAGCCCATCGACCAGTCGACGTCTGCTGCAGGGTCCACGGAGCGGGCGCCTAGCCCTCGCCCGCAGCCTTCTTGCGGGCGGCGATCATGGCGACACGCCGGGCTTTGCCCTCGGCGATGCGCCGGTCGGTCCCCTGCGCGAGGAGTTCCTCCAACGTCTTGTCGAAGGTCTCCTGATCGAGCGACACCTCGGGGCGATGCTCGTCGGCAGCCGGTGCGGGCGCAGAGGCTGGGGGCGCGGCGGCGGGTTCCGCTTCCGCGGCGGCAGGTTCCGCTTCCGCGGCGGCTGGTTCGGCTTCCGCGGCGGCGGGCTCCTCGGTCGTGGGCGCCTGTGACTCGTTCGGTGCAGGAGCGGCGGCGGGGGGCGATGCTGCTGCGGGGGCCGGTGCTGCTGCGGGCGACGGGGCGGGCGCTGCCATAGCCGGTGCGGCAACCGCGGCGGGGATCGGAGGCGGCTGCACGACGATCGGCGCCGCTTGTGTCAGGTCCACGATCCGTCGGGGCGGTTCCTTCCCCGGTAGCACGCGGTCGGCGTGGACGAAGCGCGAACCTTCTTCATCCTTCGCGAATCGCGGCGCGAAACGCATGTAGGCGGCCACGAGGAGGATGAGCAACAGGAGCGCGAGTACGCCGCTCAGCCACCCGAGCCAGAAGATCCAGCCGCCAGTGTTCCGCTCCGGCAGGACGGTCGGATCGATCGAGGTCTGCGCGAGCGCAGCGTTGCCGGTGACGATGAGGACGACAAGTGCCCCCGCGAGCACGCCTACCACCCTCCGTGCCGTCACCATCGGGCGGGATTCTCGCAACCCCGAACCGGCCCGGCAACCGACAGAGGGGCTCCGATCGAGAGCCGGAGGGGGGATTCGAACCCCCGACCTACCACTTACGAGGCGGTTGCTCTACCCCTGAGCTACTCCGGCGGTGCGAGCGAGTTTATCCGAAGGGGTGCTGGCACCACGGAGGAACGCGCGCCGGCCACCTGGTCAGAGGGACTCGGGATTCGGCATCATGCGACGCATGGGAACCGAGCTGGGGAACGGCGCCGTCGGTCGCGTGATGGTCGGCACGGACCGATCGCAGACGGCGTCGAAGGCGGTCGGGTGGGCGGCCGCGTTCGCGGAGGCCTACGGCGCCGAGCTGCACCTCGTCCAGGTCGTGATCCCCACGAGCCCGACCGACACCGAGTTCGGAGCGGCGGAGCGGACCCGGGCGGCCGCGGCCGCCGAGGACCTGCAACAGGAGGCCGAGCGGATCGCCGGCGGGCGCGGCCGCGCCCACGTGGTGATCGACGACGACCCCGCGATGGCGATCGTCCACGCAGCGGAGGCCGCCGACATCGATGTGCTCGTCGTCGGGAACGCCGGTATGGCGGGCCGTAAGGAGTTCCTCCTGGGGAACGTCCCCAACCGGATCAGCCACAACGCGCGGTGCACCGTGATCATCGTGAACACGACCGACGGCGTGGCGAGCGCCGTGCGCGACCCACGGAGCCTCACGACGATCCGTTCGGGCGCCGTCGAGACCCAGACGCAACCGCACCTGATGGCGCGAGGAGCCACGATCACGACGGTCTTCGCCAAGCACGGGCTGAAGGAAGTCTTCGGTCGGCCCGACGAGGAGGGCGCCGTCGGCAGGCAGCGACAGGCGAAGCGGATGCGCCAGGCGCTCGAGGAGCTCGGGCCGACGTTCTGCAAGCTGGGACAGATCCTTTCGACCCGTCCCGACCTGATCCCGCCGGAGTTCATCGACGAGCTCGCGCAGCTCCAGGACAACGTCCCACCGCTCAGCGAGGAGCAGGTCGTCAAGGTGATGGAGCAGGAACTCGGCGTGCCGTGGGAGGACGTCTTCGAGCGCATCGACCCGGCCCCCCTCGCGGCCGGGACGATCGCGCAGGTCCACCGCGCGAGGCTCGCGAACGACGACCCGGTCGTGGTCAAGGTGCAGCGCCCCGACGCGAAGGAGCAGATCGAACAGGACCTCGCGCTCCTCGAGGTGTTCGCGGAGAAGGTGGGAAGTCGCCAGCAGCTTCGGCAGGTGATCGATATGCCCGCCGTGTTCGAACACCTGTCGACATCTCTGCATCGGGAGCTGGATTTCCGGCAGGAAGCACGGAACATGGAGCGGCTCCGCGGGGTGATCGAACCGTTCTCCCGGCTCGCCGTCCCCGTTCTGTTCGCCGACTACTCCACGTCACGGCTGCTCGTGATGCGCGACGTGCAGGGCGGACCGCTGTCGCTCGCGCCCGAGGGCCCGATCCGCCGCGAGGTCGCTGTCCAGCTCCTCGAGTCGTTCTACAAACAGGTGATGGTCGACGGGTTCTTCCACGCCGACCCGCACCCCGGCAACTTGATGTGGCAGCCCGAGGAGGACCGGCTCTACTTCCTGGACCTCGGGATGGCGGGCGAGGTCGGGCCCGACATGCGGGAGTCGATGATGCTCCTGCTGATGGCGTTCTGGCAGGAGGACGTCGGGTTCCTGACCGACGTCTCGCTGATGCTGTCGGGAGCGATCGATCGCAGCGACCTCGACGTGGAGGCCTTCCAGGAGGAGATCGGCGCCCTGATGGGCAAGTACCGGGGCGCGTCGCTCAAGGACATCCAACTCGGACCGGTGCTGCAGGAGATGACCGAGATCTCGCTCCGGCATGGGGTTCCGCTCCCGGCTTCGTTGACGTTGACGGCGAAGGCGTTGGCGCAGATGCAACTGGCCGCGGCACAGCTGGACCCCGAGGTCGATCCCTTCGACGTGGCGGGCCGCTTCCTGATGCGGAGCGTCCTCAAGGGGATGGGGGCCAAGACCGACCCCAAGGCGCTCTTCTACCAGACCCAACGACTCAAGGTTCGGTTCATGCGGGTCGTGGAGGCGATCGAGCGGTTGATCGGCGCCCGGCCGGGACAGAAGCTGGAGGTCAACTTCCGCGCGGCCACGCTGGAACAGACGATCCGCCGAGCCGGGCGCCGGTTGGCCCTCGCGCTCACGGCGGGCGCGGCGATCCTGGGGACCGCGCTGACCGCCGTGTCCGAGAAGGTGGCCGGATGGGTGCCCGTCGCGTTCGGCGTCAGCGCCTTCCTGTTGACGCTCGGGCTGGTCGTCGACCTCCTGCGTAAACCGAAGAGCTGAGTCGGCTCACTCCAGGTCGACCTCGCCGCCTTTCGAGGTGACCGTGGTCGGCGGAGCGTGGCCCCTGGCGTCGCCGCTCCTTTTCACCGAACGCATCACGAGCCGCTCCAGGATGAACGCCACGACGGCCATCGCGAGTCCCACGAGCCATCGCTCCACGCGGCGGATCCCTTTGGGTCGGGGGGTCGCCCGCGCTCGTGACCCGACGCTCACACACCCACCCGCTCGGTGTCGGAGACGGAGGACCTCGCGGACTCGTCGGTCGGCGCGACGGTGATGGGAACCGTGCCGGAGATCGTCGTGCCGGCTCCCGGGGCCGTTCGCAGGTCGAGCGCGTGATCGTGATCGTCGCCTCCGAGGCTGCCGCGTACTTCGCGACGTTCTGCAAAGCCTCGAGACACGAGAAGTACACGGCGGCCTCGACGTCTTGCGGCAACCGCCCGACGCCGTCGGCGTCGACCCGAACCGGGAACGGCGCCTTCCGGGCTTGCGCGTCCAGCGCGGACCCGAGGCCCTTGTCGGCGAGCAGCGGCGGATAGATCCCGCGCGCCAGGTCGCGAAGGTCGTCGAGTGCGGTCTGCGTCTCCTGCTCGATCTGACCGAGCATCTCCTCCGTCTTGGCCGGGTCGCGCTCCACGAACTGCCGGGCGAGGCGCGCCTTGACGGCGAGCGCGACGAGCTGTTGCTGTGCGCCGTCGTGGATGTTCCGTTCGAGCTTCCGACGCTCGTGATCCTGCGCCGCGACGAGCCGGCGGCGCGACTCGCGGATCTCCTCGACCAAGGCGACGTTCCGCAGCACGAGCCCCGCTTGCGAGGCGAGATCGGCCACCAGCCGCTCCTTGTCCGGCGTCATCGGGTCGCTCGCCGGCATCTCGACGGACAGCGCGCCGAGCAGTTCGCCTCGGTCGCGGACCGCCGCGGCGTAGGCGCCGTGGATCGTCGGCACTGCATCGCCGTCGATCGTGACGTTCGACTGCGCCGTCGAGTCGGAAGGCCAGGATGCGCTCGGCCGAAGCTCGCGACCGACGCGCAGCCACACCCGCGCCACCTTCGCTCCGGCGCCTTCGCCGAGGATCTGCGCCATGCGCGGCACCACGTCCTCGGTCGCGTACGCGCCACCGACCCGCGAGGAGAACTCCGTGAGGACCTCGTAGGGGTTCGCACGCCTGCCGTAGACCACGCGGTCGGCGAAGCGCCGGGCGCGAGCGCGGACCGGTTGGAACGCGAGCGCCAACACGACCGCCGCGATCACGGAAACCGTGGCGTCGTTGCGACCCAGCACGAAGCTGCCGGTGGCCACGATCGCGGCGTAGACCACGGCAACGAACGCTGCGAGCAACCCGGCGACCACGGCTTTCCTAACGACGATGTCGAGGTCGTACAGTCGGAATCGGAGGACGGCGATGCCGATGGAAACGGGGAAAGCGAGGAAGCCTGCACCGCCGACCACGGCCGCCAACACCCCGCTGTCGGCGAGGAAGAAGTCGCCGACGATGATCGTCACGAACGCGAAGGCGAGTCCGAAGGCGACCCACTTGATCTGCTGTCGCTCGATGCCGGTGGCCCGACGGAACCGGAGGAACAAGGAGCCTACGGACACCAAGAAGATCAACGGGAACAGCAGACCGATCGCGGCGTCCATGTTCGGGAGGCGCTTGGTCGCCTCGACGAAGAACGGGTTCGGGACGCTGGCCTGCTCGTTCGAGCCGGACAGCGATGCCTGTCCGATGATGAACGAGACGCTGATCAGCGCGAGGAAGGCGAGGATGAACAACAGGAACGGCCGCCACCGTGGCGACGGCAGGTGGCCGTCGGGGAAGACGAGCGGCAGGACGAAGATCACCGGCAGGATCCCGAAGAGCCAGCCGAAGTTGCTGATCAGCGCGAACGCCACGACGAACCCGCCCGTGTTCCCCCGCTCCACCAGCCAGGTCGCGAGCTCGCCACCGAGGAAGCTGCTCGAGGTCATCAGCGCGCCGTAAAGGAGCATCAGGCCGATCACGTTCCGGCGATCACGGCTGACGATCAATGCTCCGACGACGCCGAACATCGTGAACGCGACGATGTACGGCACCTGGGCCGCGATCGACTCGTCGTTCGCGTGCGTGAGGATCGTCCCCACCACCGCGAAGACCAAGAACGTAGCGAGACCGATCCACGGCCACCGGGCCGGCTGGGTATCGAGGCGATCAGCCGATGACGACACGGAACACCTCGACGGGCTCCTCGCGGCCCTTCACCATGCGGGGCCCGATCGAGGTGGCCGCGACATCGGGGGCAGCCGCGACGGTCGAGGCCGCCGCCACGATCTCCCCGGCCTCAGCCTCGGACTGCAGACGTTGGGCGACGTTCACGGCGTCTCCCACCACGGTGTACTCGAGGCGCCCCCCGCCGCCGACCGTGCCGGCGATCACGGGCCCGGTGTTGACGCCGATCCCGAGGCCGAGCGTCTGTATATCCGTCCCCCAGCCGAGCGCGTTCAGCTCCGTCTGACGCTGCTGCATACCGAGCGCGCAGCGGAGCGCGCGCTCGGCGTGATCCTCCACCGGATCGGGCGCGCCGAAGATCGCCATCACGGCGTCGCCCTGGAACTTGTCGATCGTCCCGCCGTGCGACAGCACGACCTCGGCCATCGCCTCGAGGTGGCGACCGACGATCGTCGCGACATCGCGGGCGGACAGCCGCTCGGCGAGCGTCGAGAACCCCCGGATGTCGCTGAACAGGACCGACACCACCAGCTCCTGCGGCTCGATCGCCGTCTCGGGATGGGCGGCCAGACGGTCGGCGAGCTGCTGCGGCACGAACGACGCGAGCGTCGTTCGTGCCGCAGCCTGCTCGACCACGGCCGCGTGGAGCCGTTTGAACTCGCCCAGGAGGCCGGCGCCGGCTCCGTCGCCGGCCATCCGCCCGAACAGCTCGGTGACGCGCCGATCGACGGCTTCCTGCGTGGTGCCGAGCTCGCGAGCCATGTCGGCGTACCCGAGACCCTTGCTCATCATGTCCAGGACGGCGCGGTCCTCTTCGTCGGCGTGCTTGCTCCCGGTCAATCGCTCGGCGATCACCGGATCGACCGCGCTGCCGCCGGCGTGGACCTCGTGGATCGCGCGGACCAACTCGTCGCCCTGCGCGATGCGGTCCTTGAGCAGGTACGCGAGGCCGCTGTGGCCGCCGCCCAGGAGCGCGATCGCGTACTCCTCGTCGTCGTGGGCGGAGAGCACGACCACGCCCGTGTCGGGGTGGTCGTGGCGGATCGCGTGGGCGCAGTCGATCCCCTCGAGCTGGAA
>VAXZ01000037.1 GCA_005885035.1 Actinomycetota bacterium | reverse complement strand
TCACGAACGTGAGCGGCAGGATGATCAGGAACCCCCACGTGTTGACGGACTCCGTCGTGCGCGCCGTGATCCCGATCAGCGCCATCGGCCAGCACATTGTGAGGCCGAACGCGATCACCACGATCAGCGCGGCGATCGCCTCGATGGCGGTCCCCCCGAAGCGGAAGCCCAGGAACAGCCCGAAGCCGGTGATCAACAAGACGCTCCAGGCCACACGGAATCCGTCGGCCGTGATCCGACCCGCGATCACGGCGGAGCGCGCGATCGGGAGCGAACGGAACCGGTCGATCACACCGCGCTGGAAGTCGACGTTGATCGCGATCGCGGTCGTGAACGGCAGGAACGCCACGCTCTGCACGAGGATGCCAGGGAGCGCGAACTGCAGGTACTCCTTCGACGAGCTGGCGATCGCACCCCCGAAGACGTAGACGAACAGCACCAGGAACATCAGCGGCTGGATCGACATCTCGACCAATTGCTCGGGCGTGGCCTTGATGTGGAGCAGGTTCCGCCGAGCGATCGTCAGCGTGTTCGTGATGATGTTGGAACGTCCGGTGTCCTGGATGGCGACGGCGCTCATGACGACCTCCGTTCGGTGTCGGCGTCGACGTCGAGCTCGTTCTCCTCGGTCACGTGTCCGGTGATCGCCAGGAACACCTCGTCGAGGCTCGGGCGTCGCAACGCGAGCTCGTCCATCTGGATCCCCTCGTCGTCGAGCCGACGTGCGACCTGACCGAGCTGGACGCCGTCGGCGATCGACACGGTGACGGCCTCTGCGTCGATGCGAATCGCGTCGTCGTCCCTGGCGAACGGCTCGAGGACGCGTCCGGTGGTCGGGACGTCGCGCGGGTCGACGGGCTGCGCGAATACGACCTGCCCGCCTACGCGCATCTTGAGGTCCTTCGATGTCCCCGCCGCGATCACCTTGCCGTGGTCGATCACGACGATCTCGTCCGCCAGCTGATCCGCCTCGTCCAGGTACTGCGTGGTGAGCAGGACCGTCGTTCCGTCGGAGACGAGCCCACGGATCATGCTCCACAGGTCCCGACGGCTCGCGGGATCCAAGCCGGTCGTCGGTTCGTCCAGGTAGAGGAAGGGTGGTCGCCCGACCAGGCTCGCGGCCAGGTCGAGCCGGCGCCGCATCCCGCCCGAGTAGGTGCGTGCCAGCTTGTGGGCGGCCTCGGAGAGGTCGAAGTCTTCGAGCAGCTGGGTCGCGCGGGCGCGGGCGACCGACGCTCGCATCCCGAGCAGGCTCCCGATCATGTACAGGTTCTCCTTGCCCGAGAGCAGCTCGTCCACGGCCGCGTACTGCCCGGTCAACCCGATCAAGCGGCGGACGGACTTCGGCTGACGAACGACGTCGTACCCGCCCACGAGCGCTCGGCCGGCGTCGGGCACGAGCAACGTGGACAGGATGCGGATCGCGGTCGTCTTCCCGGCGCCGTTCGGCCCGAGCAAGGAGAACACGGTGCCCTCACCGGCCACCATGTCGATGCCGTCGAGCGCCGTCACCTTGCCGAATCGTTTGACGAGGCCCTCGACCTCGATCGCGGATGTCATCGGTCGCCCCCTTGTCGATGTGATTCGCTCCATCAACCTTCCCACGGACGGCTGTCTACGACCGACGACGGACGGCGCTCATCCGCCTCGCTGCGAGATACGACCGAGCGGGACGACCGAACTCATCGGCCGGGAGACTCGTCTCGGTAGCGGACGCGATAGCGGAGGTGCGTGACGCCTTCGGATGGGATGACGCGCGTCTGTTCGAGCCGGATCGGTCCGTCGAAGCCCTCGAAGAGGCGGACGCCGGCGCCGAGGAGCAAAGGCGTCACGCTCAGCTGGATCTCGTCGATCTTCCCGAGCCGCAGCAGCTGTTGTGCCACGCTCGCTCCGCTGACGCCGATGACCCGATCGCCGGCCGCGTCCTGCGCGAGCTCGAGCGCGCGCTCCACGCCCTCGGTGACGAACGAGACCCGCGGGCTCCAGTCTCCGTCGGTCGGCGGGTCGTGCGTGACGACGAAGATCGGCGCGTCGACCGGATGGCCCTCCTTCCAGCCGCCGGCGATGTCGAACGTTCGCCGGCCACTGATGATGGCGCCCGACAGCGTCATCCACTCCTCGACGATGGCCTTGCTCGCGTCGGGCGGGGCCAGGTACGGATGGACCCGGTTCGCTTCGGAGGCGTTCATCCATGCGAACAAGCCTTCGCCGCCGTCACCCAGTGGGTTGCTGGGGCCATCGTTCGCGCCCGCGATGAACCCGTCGAGCGAGACGCTGAGGTCGGCGATCACCACACCCATGTCGGATCCCCTCAGCTGTTCGCGAGGAGCTTCGCGGCGAGCTCCTCGAGACGCTCGTACGCCTCCCGCATGCCGTCGGCCATCCCGCTCGAGACCATGCCGTCGCGGTCCTCGACGGACTGGAAGACGGTGACCGTGCGGATCAGCGTCTTGTCGCCGCGGTCCTCGAGCACGGCGGTGTCGAGCGATACGTGTCCCGGGTACCCCTCGAACTCGAATGTCTGCACCATGCCGTCGGGCGAAGGATCGCCGTGGAAGACGCCGTGGAAGCCGAACGTGTTGCCCTGGTCGTCCTTGTGGATATAGCGCCAGCGTCCGCCGTCGCGGAAGTCGTACGTGTCGATCTCCATCTGGTACCTGCGGGGTCCGAGCCACTGTGCGAGTAGCTCCGGTTCCTTGTACGCCCGGAAGACGAGATCGCGCGGCGCGTCGATCTCGCGCTCAGTGCGGACGTCGAGTGACTCCGGCTCCGCGCTGACCTTCAGCTCGGTCATGACGAACTCCTTCCCGGGTCGGTTCGTGCCGACCCCTCCTTCCGGATCGCGCCGAGCAGCTCATCGAGCCGCTCGTAGCTCTCCTCCCAATACTCCCGGTAGCTCCCCAGCCACGTGACGGCTTCCATGAGTGGCTGTGCTTCGAGGTGGCTCAGCCGGGCCGTCCCCTTGCGGCAGCGAGAGACGAGGCCCGCGCGCTCGAGCACCTTCAGATGCTGGGAGATGGCCGGTTGTGACACCGGGAACGGGGCGCTGAGCTCGTTGACGGAAGCCTCACCCTCGGCGAGCCGAGCGAGGATCGCCCGCCGCGTCCGGTCCGCCAGGGCCCCGAACACCGCGTCCAGCTGTTCCTCACTGATCTGAACGGTCGCCTGATCCATAATCGTCACCTTCTAGAAGCAAGAGCTTATGGATGCGCCCGGGGATCTGTCAACCTGATCCGTGCTGCGTTCGCGAGCGCTGCGTGACCGATGCCCAGGCGGTGCCGCGCGGAGAAGGTGTTTCGAACACACTACTTAGACTGCTCGGCGTGGACCGATGGACGACATTCGATTGCTACGGCACGCTTATCGACTGGAACGCCGGGATTCGGGCGGCCCTCGCCGGGATCTGGCCGGACGATGACCCCGACGCGTTGCTCGCCTCCTACCACGAGGTCGAGACCGGGCTCGAGGCAGACGGGACGCGTTCGTACCGTGAGGTCCTGACGCGCGCGGTCGTCGACGTCGGGGCGGCCAGGGAGCTCGCCGTCCCGGTCGGCGCCGGTGCCTCTCTGGCAGCCTCCGTGCCGTCGTGGCTCCCCTTCCCCGAGGTGTCGGCGTCGCTTGGTCGGCTCCGCGAGAACGGGTGGCGGCTCGCGATACTCTCGAATACCGACGCGGACTACCTGGACGCCTCGCTCAGCTCGATCGGCGTTCCCGTGGACGAACGTGTGGTCGCGTCCGATATCGGGTCCTACAAACCGGCGTTCGCCCACTGGGGGCTCCCGTGCGTGTGGATCAACCGGCTCGGCGAGTCGAGCCGGATCCCGAGAGCTGCGGAGCTCCCCGACCTGTCGGCGCTGCCCGCGACGCTCGAGCGGCTCGTGCCCGCGGGTTGATGCCCCGACCGCCGCGTACAGCGGACGGGGCGCCGTGCTCGGCGATAAGGTGGATGGGTGGCCGAGAAGGTGACGGGGCCGAAGTCGTACTTCCCATCGATCGAGAAGAGGTACGGCAAACCCATCGACTATTGGATGGCGCAGCTCGCCAGCGTCCCCGACCTCACGCACATGCAGCAGGTGCAGTGGCTCAAGACCGAGCACGGCATGGGCCACGGTCACGCGAACGCGCTCGTCGGCGTCTTCCGAAGCGAGCACGCCAAGCGTTCGTAGGTCTTCAGGGTTGCGTCCGGATCACTTCATCGGAACCGATGAACCGGGTGACGTGGCGGTCGATCGCTCTTCGGCCATCCGCAGCAGGTTGCGGAACCCTCGGCGCGACCAGATCGGGATCCAGATGCGGTACGTGACGCTCCGGAGGAGCGGGTACCTGAGGCCCCAGGGCGGTTCGCGGAATCGGAGCTGTTCCGAGCGGTAGACCACGCGGCTCCCTTCACCGTCCGGCGAGATCTCGAACGTGTTGACGAAGGTTCCCTCGCCGTGGGCTCGCTTGGGCCAGGCGATCGTTGACTCCGTGGTGATCTCGAACAGCCGGGGCCGGTCGGCCTTGCTGATGGTGTTCCGATTATCGAATCGCGCCCGGTTCATCGGGATCCGCCCGGTGCTGGTGAACCGTGTGCCCGGCTCGGCGGGGCCGCCCGGAGCATCCAGCGAGAGGAGTCGGAACGACCTGAACTGACGGTTCCCTGCCCATTCCAGATGCGATCCCAGATCGGCCAGAACGTCGTAGACCTGCTCGGGTCGTGCCCGTGACCGTCCGGCGAAGGTCCACACGCGCCGGTCACGCCCATACGCTTTCGCCTCCATCGTTGCCTCCGGTCTCGATCGGGCGACCCCCATCAGGCGAACGCCACGGTCTTCGCTCCCGCGATGACCTCCTCGACCACCTTCGCGGCTCCGATGATCGTCGCGCCCTTGCCAACCTGCTCCTCGGTGATCCCGCGGGGCTTCGTGCACGCACCGCACAGCCACACCTGTCCGCCGTTGTCCACGAACTCCGCGTACAGC
>VAXZ01000036.1:4191-10512 GCA_005885035.1 Actinomycetota bacterium | reverse complement strand
GGCGTGGGGACGAGGGCTTCCTGGTTGGGCCCGTGGCCTCGTCGCGTTCCTGCTCTACCTCGTTGCGGCGATCGTGATCTGGGCGGGGCCCATCATCACGCAGCTGCGGGTGCGTTACGTTGGCTCTGGCCGGACCGACGCGAAGTTCTTCCAATGGGCGGTCGGGTGGGTCCACTGGGCATTGACCCACCACGTCGACCCCTTGTACATGCCGAAGATCTTCACGCCCGACGGGATGAGCCTGGCGTGGACCACGTTCATCCCGGGCGGGGGGTTGGTGATGTTCCCTGTCGAGTCGCTCTTCGGCTCGCTCGCCGCGGTCAACGTGTTGTTGCTGCTCGCATCGGCGCTGGCGTGCTGGGCTGTGTACCTCGTGTGTCATCGGCTCACGCACGCGTTCTGGCCCTCGATCGCCGGCGGATACCTGTTCGGCTACTCCGAATACATGGCCGGCCAGCTCCACGGCCACGTCAACCTGCTCTTCCTCTTCTCGACGGAGGTCTTCGCGACGGCCGCGTTCTTCGGTGTGATCGCGTTCCTGATCGCCCTTATCGCCGCTGGGCAAGACCGCGGCCGCCTCTTCGGCGTGGGCGTGCTCACCGCGCTCGCATACGGGATCACGTTCGTGCTGATGACGCCGTACCTCGTCTCAGCGGTGAAGAACCCACCCGAGAGCGCGATCCGCGACGCCTCGCAGGTCTCGGTCGATCTGTTGAGCTTCGTGGTTCCGCGAGGATCGGTGCTCATATCGCCGGGGTTCGCCACCGATGTGAGCGCCCACTTCCTCGCCCACACGATCGAGGATGCGGGCTACGTGTCGGTCGCTCTTCTGTTCCTGCTCGTCGGGTTCGCCATCACCGAACGGCGTCGGAAAGGCACCTGGGGGCTCCTCGCGTTCGTCGCGGTGGTCTCGATCGCGGCGCTGGGTCCCGTCCTGCATGTGATGGGGCGGCCGTCGGTCTCGCTGCCGTGGAAGCTGGTGGAGCACGCGCCGCTGATCCAGAACGCCACCCCAGACCGCTTCCCCGCGTACTCGGCGTTGGCGATCGCGGTGATCGGTGCCCTTTGGCTCGCGAGAGCTCCCTCCCGGACGGCGGTGTACCGCTGGGGAGTGGTCGGCCTCGGGGCGGTGCTGCTGTTCCCGAACCTCGGTGCGATCCCCCACCTGCCCCAGACCGTTCCCCTCTTCTTCTCGAGCGGCGAGTACCGGAACGTGCTCCGCGCCGACGAGGTCGTGTTCGCGATCCCGAAAGACAAGGGGGAAGAGCTCACGTGGCAAGAGGCTACGGATTACTCGATCCAGCTGGCTCAGGGCCACATGGGCGTCCTTCCGGATCGCTACGCCCATGAACCGTTGAGCACGGGATTGAACGCACGCTCGGTTGCGGGCGTGTCGCCGGCGACGCTGGCTGCTTGGCTCCAGGAGAGGCAGGTGACAGCGATCGTGGTCGCGGACGCGGCGCAGCAGCGATTCGCCCCCCTGATCCGTTCGGTCGGAGGCGCGAGCGTCTATGAAGGCGGCGGCGTTTCCGTGTGGAGATCGACACAGGGTGTCTGGACGAGCGATCGGACGGCACCTTGAACCCGCTGAACGATGTCGACCGCTCCGACGATGAGACCGCCGACGAACGGCCGGTCGCCCCCGAGATGGTTGCCGAGCGCGAAGGATCGGACGAGCCGTCGGCGCGATTCCGGCCGGCGGCGAAAGGCGCCTTCGCGTTCTCGATGTATCTGGCCGCCTCGGTCATCCTGTGGGCCCGGCCGGTGCTGGCCCATTTCGGGACGCGGTACCTCTCGAACGGCCGCGGGGACCCCGACCTCTACCGATGGATGCTGGCATGGACGCCGTGGGCGCTCACCCATGGGCGAAGCATCGTGTTCACGGACCGCGTCTTCGCGCCTGGCGGGGCGGACCTGACCTGGTCCACCCTCATGCCGTTCCCGGCCGTCGCGATGTGGCCGGTCACGAGCCTGTTCGGAACGCTCGCGAGCCACAACGCGCTCAAGGTTCTGGCCCCGGCCCTCGCCGCATGGGGGGCGTACCTCGTCTGTCACCGGGTGACGAGGGCCTTCTGGCCCTCGGTCGCAGGCGGCTACCTGTTCGGCTTCTCGGCGTACATGGTGGGCCAGATGCAGTCGCACCTGAACCTGGTCCTGATCTTCCCGGTTCCGATCGCGGTGTATCTGGTGGTGCGGAAGGTCGAAGGCTCGTTGGGTCGCGTCGTGTTCGTGACGTTGATGGCGGGCGCGCTGCTCGGCCTGTTCCTGATCTCCACCGAGTTGTTCGCGACCACGGCCCTGTTCGGCGGACTCGCGTTCTGCCTGCCATGCGCAACGCACCCACCGCCCCCGTCCGCTCCCCGGAGGATGCATCGGCCGATGCGCTCGGGTTCTTCTTCCCTCGGCACGACATCGTGATCGGAGCCCGGACGTTCTCGAACGTGACGCGGACGTTCACCTCGCACGTCGTGGAGGACGGTAGCTACCTCGGCATCGCGCTCGTCGTGGTCCTCGTGGGGTTCGCGATCACGGAGCGACGCCGGAGCGGGACCTGGGCACTGCTCGCGTTCGTCGTCGTCGCGTCGATCATGGCGCTGGGGCCTGTGCTCCATGTTCGCGGGCGCACATCGTTCGCCCTTCCAGGGTCATGGCTCGTGAAGGCCCCATTGATCGGGAACGCCACACCTGACCGGTTCCCGATGTACACCTCGCTCGCCGTCGCAGTGATCGCCGCCGTCTGGGTAGCGCGCGCTCGTGGCCCGTACGGCTGGGTCCGGTGGGCGCCGGTGCTCCTCGGCGCCGTCATGCTTCTCCCGTACATCGACGGCTCCTCCTGGTACCCGTACGACCGCACGCCGGCATTCTTCACGGACGGGACGAGCGCGTCCGTGCTCACCCCGGATGAGAACGTCTTCGTGATCACCGAGACGAACGGTGAGGAGATGCTCTGGCAATCGGCCGCCGATTTCGCGTTCCGCATGCCCGAGGGCTACATCGGGCCGATCCCCGACCCGTACCGGCGCACGCGGATGAGCAAAGGCCTGGGTGTGGAAGACGCACATCCGTTCGAACCGTCGTCAACCGAGCTATCGATGTGGCTCCAGAAGAACGATGTGACGGCGGTCGTGATCGGCGATCTCGCCCGGAAGAAGTTCGAGAGGGTCGTGTACGACGCTGGCTTCCGCCAGGTGTACGAGGGCGACGGCGTCTCGGTGTGGCGGATGGCCTCTCCGTCCACCGCCGCGGGCACAGGATGACCCGGAACCGCTGGTTGTTCGTCGTGATCCTGATCGCCCTGGTGGCGGCGGGAGGCGTTGCATGGCTCCAGAGAGGGACGGCCGGCGGCATCGCGGCCTCCGGTTCGCCCACGACCTCGGCTGCTGGCGCATGCGAACTCACCGAGGTGCCGAACACGGCCGTCGACAAGGATATCTGGAACGGGATGGCGCGTGTCCGCCAGGGCATCCTCGTCGCGGGGACCCAGTACGCCGGGTCGCTTTCCAACGCGATCTCCGGCGAAGGGACCGGCAAAGGGTGGACGGTCCGGCCGATCAGGGTCTGGGGTCAAACGTCATCGTCATTGGAGGACGTGTCAAGCGATGGGACTGGAGGCGCATGGGCGGTCGGGGTGTTGATCCGTTCGCCGGCGATCTCGCGGTGGAACGGGGCCACATGGACGGTGGCTCCGGTCGCCGACCCGGGGCCGGGTTTGGACGCCTTGTCGGGCGTGGCCGCGCTGACGCCTCGGCTCGCGTGGGCGGTCGGGCGGCACGAGGTCGGCGGCGCCTACCGAACGCTGATCGAGCGATGGGACGGAGCGACGTGGGAGAAGGTCGAGAGCCCGAACGTCGGGACCGCGCCGAACGCTTTGAAGGACGTTGCCATAACTGCGCCTGACGACGCATGGGCGGTGGGATGGCACGTGGAGGGACGCTCGTATCGCCCCCTGGTCGAGCATTGGAACGGAGCTCGATGGAGCGTCGTT
Source organism: Actinomycetota bacterium (assembly GCA_005885035.1). Classification (GTDB taxonomy): domain Bacteria; phylum Actinomycetota; class UBA4738; order UBA4738; family HRBIN12; genus AC-51. Next base: position 6,527 of record VAXZ01000036.1, on the reverse strand, counting down.
CCGACGCCTGATCTGGGCTCGGGCGACGCGATCCTCACCGGAGTGGTCGCGCGGGGGACCCGCGACGTGTGGGCCGTCGGGTCGGTCACGCAGGCGGACGTACCGAGCCCAGTGGTGGAGCGATGGAACGGATCGCGGTGGGCGAGGTTTCCGGTGCCGTCGGACCTGGGACCTGCGGCGATCACGGACGTGACCACGACCACCGGCGGCGTCGTCCTCGTCGGGCGGCGGATCATCGACCAGGTACCGCAGCCGCTGGCCATCGTGCTCGATCGAACCGGTTGGCACGAGGCCCCGCTGACCGCGGCCCCGTCGTCCCAGGCATCGCTCTCGTCCGTCACGACCGACGCATCCGGAGTCATGTGGGCCGTTGGCACCCGCTTGGGATCCACCGGATCCTTCGGATCACTCGTCGTCAGCGGCTGTGCTCCTGCCTGACCGCCCAGGCGAGTCGCCCGATCACGGTCAGCGCGCGGGGCAGGTGCGCTTGTCCAGGATCAGCGGCTGGCGCGGCGGGCTCGTGAAGTCGAACGCATCGAGCATGTCGTTCGTGTTCGCGTCACGTGAGGTGAGCGGCGGCAGGCCGAAGATCGTCTCGATGAAACGGAGGACCGACGCAAACTCCATCGTGTCGTGATCGATGTACCCAGGCTTCGCCCACGGGGAGATGACGATCGCGGGCACGCGCGGCCCCAATCCGTACAGGTCGACGTGGGGCGGCTGTACATGGTCGTAGAACCCACCGAAGTCGTCCCAGGTGAGGATGACGGCGGTTGATGACCAGTACGGACTCCGCATCAGCCCGTTCAGCTCCGTGACGGTCCAGTTCTCGCCTGCGCAGATGCTCGTTGGCGGGTGATCCGAGACCTGGAACGGCGGTGTGAGCCACGAGACCGCCGGAAGGGTTCCAGCCGCCACGTCCTGTAGGAACTGAGTGGGGTCGACGACGTTGCGATACATCTTCGAGAATCGGACATGACGAACCATGCGAAGCGGTTGGACGAACGGGTTGGCTCCGCGGTAGTCCTTCCAACTGATGCCGTGTTGCTGCAGCAGATCCGGCAAAACCCTCACATCGAAGCACGGCCAGCGTGAAGTCAGCGACGCGCGGACTTGCGTGAGTCCTTGCACTCCCTGGTTCTCCGCCTGATAGATGCGTTCCTGCTCCTGGCGAGCCATCTGTCGGAAGGCGAGCGCCGTTTCCAAGGGGTCGTCGCAGAACTCGCGGTGGTCGGAGCCGAACTGGCCGGGCCGTTCATGATCGATGAATCGGTCCGACTGGGAAGCGAACGTCCACAGATGTTCGATGCCCGTCGGACCATAGATGGAGGTGAAGAATCGGTCGGCCAGCGTGTAGCGGCGCGCGTAGGTCCAGTAGTGGGGGATGTCCTGCTGCCAGTACTGGACGTAGCCCCCGTGAGCGAAGCAGTCCATCTTGCCACCGTTGACCGCGGTGATGCCATCGAAGAAGCTGTGTCCTTCATCGCCGACCCGGTCCGGCGCACGGCGAAGGGGCACCGTCCTGCCCCCACAGGTCGTCCCTTCCGTGGCGCCGTCGGCGCCGGGGAAGCGACCGAACATCGTGTCGAACGTTCGGTTCTCCTTGATCACGAACACGATGTGCTTGATCCTCGTGCGCGCAAGGGCGATCGTCTGATCCGAGGACCCGGCGATCGGTGACGACGAGACAACCTCGGCCGGCTCGAGGTTGCTCGGGATCGCGCCGGCCGACCCATCGCCCGTTCCGTTGTGGGAGACGCAGGCACCGAGGACGCAGACCAACATCATCAGGCCGACCGATCGCTGCTGCAGGGCGCGATGATGCCGTCGAGATGAGCGGGAGGCGAGCGACATCCGACGCAGGGTACCGGATACCGGGGTTCGACTCTGTTGCTGGCGTCATGAAGCTGCACATCCGTCTATCGGGTGAAGCTTCCAGGAATCGCGACGATGTCGATTGATACCCTGCTGGCCAGATGGCCGTCACCGCGGACGAACAGGCGGAGCACCCGGCCGCGCGGGTCGACCTCGATCGGATCGTGGCGCGTGCCCGCATCCTCCGACCGTGGGTGCGAGGACTGATCGCCTACTTGGTCTACCAAGCGATCGCGATCGTCCTGTGGGCGATCCCGATCCTCGGCGATCCGGCGCATCGGATCTTGGGCACCGAGGTGGGGGACACCCGGTTCTACGAATGGGCGCTCCGGTGGACGCCGTGGGCACTGGAGCACGGGCGCAACCCGATCTTCTCTGACCGGATCTTTGCCCCGACCGGCATGGACCTCGCCCGGACGACGTTCATCCCGGGTCCGGCCCTCGTCATGTATCCGATCACC
>VAXZ01000036.1:0-4160 GCA_005885035.1 Actinomycetota bacterium | reverse complement strand
GGGTACCTTTTCGGCTTCTCGACGTACATGGTCGACCAGATGCACGGGCACGTGAACCTCGTACTGATCTTCCCGGTGCCGCTGGCTGTGTACTTGGTCGTCCGTCGTGTCGAAGGTTCGATCGGGATCGTGGCTTTCATCGGGTACCTGGCGCTCGCGCTCATCGGAGTGTGTTCGATCATGCTCGAGACGTTCGCGACGGCGACATTGTTCGGGGTCCTCGCTTTCGCGTGTGCGCTCGCTGTAGCGGGTCGCGATCGTTCACGCGTGTTCCGCGTCGGTTTGGAGGTCGCGCTCGCGTACGGCATCGCAGCGGTCGCGCTGCTTCCCTACCTGGTCTCTTTCCTCGACCACCTCCCTGCATTGGCGCGCCTCCGCCCAGCCGAGACGGGGTCGATCGACATGTTGAGCCCGCTCCTGCCGCGTCCCGGGACGGTGTTCGGTTCGGCGATCCCATTGCTTCGGATCACTGACCGGTTCCCGGTTGCTAGGCTGCCGGCCGAGGACGCTGGATACGTCGGCGTCGCCCTCGTCCTCATGGTCATCCTCTTCGTCGTGTCTGAGCGCAAGCGGCGCGAGACGTGGGGATTACTTGGTTTCGTCCTCCTCGCGACTGTCTTGTCGTTCGGTTCCTCCTTGCATCTCGCCGGTCGGCGGATCGGCACCGGTCTGGGTGTCATCGCCGCGCATGCGCCGTTACTCCTGAACGCACAGCCGCCACGGTTCCCGGCGTATTCGGCGCTCGCACTCGGAGTGATCGCTGCGATCTGGCTGGCACACGCTCGACCGACGTTTGGGTGGTTGCGCTTGGCCGTCGTGGTGTTGGGAGCTGCGGCTTTGCTCCCGGTGGTCGCCCAACCACCCTTCTACCCGACAGAATCATTGCCACCCTTCATCACCGAGGGCACCTTCCGTCATGTCCTCCAACCGGACGAAACCGTGTTCCCGATCGTCCCGATGGTCGGCGATGAGCTGCGGTGGCAGCAAGCCGCCGACTTCTCGTTCCGCTTGCCTATCGCCTATATCGGAGCTATACCTCACCAACCCTCCTACGGTCACCTGCTGGCGACGCGTGGTGGGTACATGCCGAACCCACTACCATTCGCGAGCTGGCTCCAGGGAGCGGGTGTCACCTCCGTCGTGCTTGACGACGCAGCACGCGAACACTTCGAGCCGCTGCTTCGCGAGACGAGGCTTGAGGAGGTCTACAGAGGCGGTGGCGTGAGCGTGTGGCGACGACCTCCCGACGGAACGGTGCCGAAAGCTTTGCCGGTCGTGACGGTCGCGGGATCAGAGCGTATCCCCGGTGGCAGCGTCAGGGAGCTCGGCGTTCCAGCGCTTGATGCCAGCGGCCGGTTCACGCTGTCGCAGGACGCGGGCCGACCGCTCGTGATGACCTTCTACACCGAAGCGTGCGACTGCGATCTCCACCTGATCGCCATGCAGCGATTCCACATGGCGCACCCTGAGGTTCGGGCGCTTGCGATCGACTCGTTCACGGTGAGCAAGCATGTGCGGAACGTCGTTGAAGCTCTCGGGCTCACGTACGACGTCGGCGTAGACCGGCTCGGGCGGATCGCCCAGTCCTTCGCGCGCCCCTCGCCGCTCCCCTTCACCGTCATGCTTGCTCCCGACGGTCGAGTGGTGAACATAGTCGACGGCGCGCTTGACGAAGCCGGTTTCGAGTCGCTCTTTAACGATGGCATAGCCCAAGAGTCGCTTCCGGTTGATCACTACGGATGAGAAGGGAGTCCCTGATGCGCACCGGGCGACCATCGCCCGTTCCATCGTGGAAGACGCAGGCACCGAGGACGCAGATCAACACCATCGGGCCGACCGATCGCTGTTGCAGGGCGCATGATGTCGTCGACGTGAGCGGGAAGCGTGCGACATACGACGCGGGGTACCGGATAGCGGTCGGCCGCATCGTCCGCGAGTCCTGGGAAGTCGTTCCAGCCTAGGAACGAGGACGTCCCTTTCGGGCGCGCAGCCCAAGGGCTATCGCTGCTGCGAGCAGGGCGCCGATCGCTGCCGCCGTCCCAGCGAGTCCGTACCTGACGCTCGGATCCGTGTACGACAGGACGATCGTGTGATCCCCCGCTGGAACCGGGATCCCCTGCACGACGTAGTCGGCCGCCAACACCTGAGCAGTCTCGCCATCGACCGACGCATGCCAGTTCTGGTCGTATGGCGTCCGGACGAGCACGATCGAGGGGGAAGGGGTGGTGACGGAGATCCGAGCGGACTGCAGCCCGAGCGGTTCGTACGTCGCCGACCCCGCTTGCGACGGTGGCCGTGCGGGCGGCCCGAACCCAGGGGATCGCTCCAGAACGACCGTTGAACCCGGGTCGAATCCTGGCGCAGTGATCGCTTGCAGTGCCTGGTCTCCGCTGGAAACGACGCGCCAGGTCGGGATAACCGAGACCTTTGGGAAGGGATGATCGAGACGCTCCAACGTCCAATCCTGGTCTTGAACGACGGGACGGGCGGGAAGCTGTATGGGCGGAGGGTCGCTCGTGGGCACGACCAGACCGTTCACTTGGAGCAGGTCGAGTGCGATCGGCGGCGGATCCGGGAACACATCGGCGTTGTAGTTGAGCTGGCGGGATGTGACGGCGCGGACGAACGACCAGTACCGGAGGAGCTGCACCGAGGTGTAGCCCTGGACGTCCTCGAGGTGGAAGAGCACGCCCAGTTGGTTCGCGAGCAGTCCCCACGTTTCCGGACCCTGGTACCCGAGGTATCCCTGTTTCGTCACGAGCGCTGGATCGAGACCCATGTATCGGCCGAAGCCGGGTTGTCGGAGGGCCGTGACGAGCGAGTTCGCACTGAGGAAGGCGGTCGCATCGACGTTTGGCGACGGCTGCGAAGACAGGATGCCCTGGTACCGGATACCGGTATCGGAGGGGGTCGGCGATCCCTGCCCCACGAAGGCGTTCACGCAGAGCTCGACCGCCAGGAGCGCGGGGATCACGATCGCGAACGACGTCCTCTTCGCTGCCGCGATCAGGAGCGCCAGGCCCGCCCCGCCCGCGATCAGTGGCAGAAGCAGGTGAGAGGGACCGATCCCGGCGGCGAGCGGAACGACGGCGAGCGTCGCAACGCCGGGAAGGAGCAGGATCGAACGACCGCGGACAGTGTTCGTTTCCAGCCATGCCTGCATGCCGAACCCCGCCAAGGCAGCAAGGGCGAAGACCACCGCGAACAGGCTGCGCCCCCCATTGTGCACGAGGAACGAACCCACCCGTGAACCGACCAGACGGCCGAGGGTCTCGAGGAAACCGTGAAGGGTGAGGAGGTAGCCCAGCACTCCGAACACGGCGAGAGCGACGACGATGGGCCGGAGTCGCTTGGCGCCCCACGCCGCGAAGGCGAGCACGATCGAGATGGCCCCGAGATACATCCCGGGAGAGGCGATCAGCTTGAGTGGCCACGCCGACGCGTCAGGGCCCGGCGGTGGGATCCGTGATGCGATGTGGGACAGTCGATCCTCGAGCTGCTGGAGCTGGTCGTACCCGAGCGAGAGGCTGGTGCGAGGGATGTAGGCGAGTCGGGGCAGCAGGTAGGCGAGGTTGATGGTGGCAACGGAGGCGCCGACGATCGCCCCGAGCGTGACGGACGCCGCCAGGGGAAGACGACCCGAACGGACCTCGACGACGGTCCGAGCGACCCCGTATCCGAGGAGGGCCACCGTACCGATCAGGAGCCCAACCGGGAGGAATGACGCCACGATCTGGCCCCACGCGACGGCGGTCACCACGCACCACCCGAGCCGCCTCGGCCAGGTGCTCGTTCGGAAGCAGCGGGACTCGGAGCCGAGCATGACCGGCAGCCAAGCCACCATCCCGGCGAACGCGAGCGTGAGGCCGAAGAGGGATCCTGCGATCGAGAGCGCGAGGATCAATCCCCCAACGGTCGCCGCGATCCGCGAGAGCGACTCACCCCGGAGGAACCAGTACATGCCGAGGCCGGCGATGATGGGCTGCAACACGATGAAGAAACGCATCGCGGCCCCGCACGGAAGCGCTGCGAACACGAGCATCGCGGGGAGGTACATCCAGCCAGACAGCGGGTCGGCGACGAACGGTGTACCCGCAAGCGTGTAGGGGTTCCATAAGGCGATGTGTCCGGCGCGAAGCGTCTCGCCGAGGAAGCAGTAG
>VAXZ01000035.1 GCA_005885035.1 Actinomycetota bacterium | reverse complement strand
GCGAACAGCTGACCGCCGTGCAGCGTCGTCAGCCCTATCCCCGTGATGACCAGGATGAGCAAGCCGGCAACGATCACGAGGTTCGCGATCCGCTGACCCGGATCGAACTCCCCCTCGTGTCGCCCGAACCGACCCGTGAATACGCCACGCGGCCACCGAAGGAACCACCGACCATCCCCCGGGTCGTACCGGAACGACTCGCGGAGGAAGGTCGGGATCGCCCGAACGCCCGCGATCAGGCCGAGAGCGACGACCGCGGCGAGTGCCCAGCCGAGCCAGATGTGCAGTCGCGTGTCCGACACGCCGAGCGCGCGAGCCAGGATGCTCTCATGGCCTTCCTGACCCCCCAGCAGCCACAGACCGGTGCCCAGCAACAGCAGGGTCGTCAGGTAGGCGGCTGCGTGCAGCCACCGGGTGCGGCGTCCGTAGCGCTCGATCCGGTCAGTACCCGTAGCCACTGCTCGAACTTGGGCTCGAGGGAGCTATGCTCGGCGAGCCGCTCGACGTCGCGCCGCCCGTCACCGTCACTGTGATCGAGGTGGTGGGCCCCACAGCGGAGTGGTCGGCGTTCCTGAGCGAAGCCTCGATCGTGTGCTTGCCGGCCGAGAGGCCCTGAACCTGCGTGGTGTCGCTGTACACCTTGACGTAGTTGCCGCTGTCGCAGCTCGCACCGTCGAAGCACAGGTGGACGTGATCCTCGCCGGTGCTCGGATCGCCGAGGGGAACGCTCGCGTCCAGCTTCAAGGTGAAGGGCTCGCTCACGCTGGCGCCATTGGCAGGTGACGAGATCGTCAGGGTCGGGGTGCCCCCGCCCCCCGCAGAACTCGTCCCGTTCGCGCAGGCCACCGCGAGCACGCCGAACGCGAAGGCAGCAACGAGAACGGTGTTCATGCTCATCGAGCGTCGCATGGCGGATCTCCTTCCGTCGTCATCCGTCAAAGGTAGTACCGACGGGCCGACCAACCGGTTCACGCGAGTTCCTCCTGGAACACACGTTCCATCGCGCGGCGGCACCGCCTCGTGATCCGGAGGTAGTCGTCGATGAACGCCTGGCGGGGGTATTCCTCGTACCCCAGTCGGCGGGCGAGCACCGTCTGCTCGTCCGGGGCCGCGGGCACGGCTTCCGCATGCACCCGCCGGTCAACCTCGAGCGCGTTCTTCACGTCGGCGAGGAACACGAACGCCTCCCCCAAGTCCCGCGCGACGGTCTGCTCCACCAGGCGTCGTTCGGCGAGCCGCTCGATCGCTTCCAACGTCCGCGGCGTGCGCAGCTCCTCCTCGGCGCCGGCGTACCGGAGCAGCAACAGCTCGGTTGCGAACTGCACGTCGGCGAGCGACCCATGACCGAGCTTGAAGTGGAACCGGGCGGCCTCGGGGGGCCTCACTCGTTCGCGTTCGATCCGCTCGCGCATCCGGCGCATCTCGACGGCCCGGTCGACCGTGACGCCGTCGGGTGGGTACGCGACGTCGCCGGCGGCCAGCTCGAAGCGCCGCCCAAGCGCCGGGTCGCCCGCGACGGCGCGCGTCCGGAGCAGCGCCTGCGACTCCCACGGTTCGGCGTAGCGCTCCCAGTACTCCAGGAACCCGGCGATCGAACGCGCGAGCGGCCCGTTCCGCCCCTCCGGCCGGAGATCGGCGTCGATCTCCCATCCCGTGTCGCGTACCAGCTGCATCACGCGCTCCGCCGCCGCCGCGCCGCTCGCGAGGTCGCCGGGCCCTTCGCCTTCGTAGACGAACACGACGTCCAGGTCGCTCGCGAAGTTGAGCTCGCGGGCGCCGAGTTTGCCCAGGCCGATCACGGCGAAGGGCACGGTCGGCGCGGCGTGGTCGACCGCGTCCGCGAGGACGCGGTCGGCGACCTCGGTGATCGCGTCGCCGGTCGCGCGCGGCGTGAGCTCGCGCGCGGAGTAGCGGGCGACCACGCGGACGAGCGCGGCGTCCGCGTCATCCGCGTACACCGCGTCGTCGGCGAGCGCTCGGAGCCGCTCGGGATCGGCGACCAGCAGCTCTGTTGCGAACCGAGAGGCCCCAACCACGTGCGCCAGCCGTCGAGCCGCTCCTGGGTCGGTCGCCAGGGCGTCCGCCGGACCCGGGCGAGCGCCGACCGACTCGCCGACGCGTTCCAGCCGAACGAGCGCCGCGCCGGGGTCGGCCGCGAGCGCCAGCGCGGGCGCCATCACGGGGAAGACGTTGCGAACGACCTTGCCTAGCCGGGTGTCGGCGGCCACGACGCGGGCGAGCACGTCGTAGCTCCGCGCCGGCTCGGCGAACCCCAGCCCCTCGAGCAGCTCCTCGGTCGCGGCGCGGTCGATACCCGGTCGCGGCTGCGCCGGACCGGCGAAGGCCTCCAGCAGCGGACGGTAGAAGAGCCGCTCGTGGATCCCTCGGACCAACGTCGTCGTCCGGTCGTACTCGCGCTGTAACGCCGAGGCGTCGGCAAGGCCGAGCGAACGCGCGAGCGTCGTGCGTGCCGGGGCGCCGGGCGGGAGATCGTGTGTCTGCAGGTCGCGGACCATCTGAAGCCGGTGCTCCAGCCGCCGGAGGAAGCGGTACGCGTCGGTCAGCGCCTCCGCGTCGGAAGCCGCAACGTATCCCTCCGCCGAGAGCGCCGCCAGCGCCGCGATCGTGTTCGGCGAACGCAGCGAAGGGTCGCGCCGGCCGTGCACGATCTGCAGCAGCTGGACCGCGAACTCGACGTCGCGGATCCCGCCGCGGCCGCGCTTGACCTCGGTCAGCTCCTTGCCGCGCTGCCGGATGTACTCCTCCAGGCGAACCTTCGTCCTGCGCACCTCGTCGATCGCCGCAGGCTCGAGACGATCGGGATACACGAACGGCTCGATGCCCGCGACGAAGGCTTCGCCAAGCGCGAAATCACCCGCTGCCGCGCGAGCCTTGATCATCGCCTGGCGCTCCCAGGTGGCGGACTCGCGTTCGTAGTAGGCGAGGGTCGCCTCGAGCGACCGGCTCAATGCGGCGCTGCGGCCTCCCGGCCGCAGCGCCGCATCCACCTTGAAGGCGATCCCGTCCTCGGTCTGCTCGGACAGCCTCCGGACCAGCTGGGTCGCGCCTGGGTCTTCGCCCCCATGCACCAGCAGCAGGTCGATGTCGGACGAGTAGTTCAGCTCGCGACCGCCCCACTTCCCGAGCGCGATCACGGCCAGGGTGGACGGACACGCGGACTGCACGCATGCGTCAGCGATGTCGCTGATCTCGCGGACGACGTCGTCGACCGTCGCGCCCGCCAGGTCGCGCATTCCCACCCGGAGGATCGCCCGACGCCGGAAGCGACGGAGTCCCGGGCCGACACCGAAGCGCTCGACGTCGGCCGCGACCTCGCGATCTAGCGCGGCCCGGTCCGGTTCGGATGGAGCGGCAACGGCTGTCGCTTCGTCCGGATGCCGCACGAGGAAGTCGACGGCCACGGTGGAGAAGCCAAGCAGTCGGATCAGATCCTCGCTCTGCACCTCGACGCCGGCCTGGCGCACACGTTCCCACGCGACCCGCGCGAGCTCGGGATCGGGCGCGACCGCGAACCGCCCGTCGAGGACCTCGCGCTCGCTCACGCCGGCCCCGATCGACGTCGGGCGACCCACTCCGCGAGCACGAACGCGGGGAGCACGATCACCAGCAGCGCGGCGCCTCCGGCCACCGCGCTCCGCAACGCCGCATGGTCGCGGGCCAGCCACACGTGGAACAAGACGACGACCGCCAGGAACATCCCGTAGCCGGCCGCAGCCGTCGCGGCGAGGTACAGGAGGAACGCAGACCACGGGAAGCGCGACGGCGGAGGTTCCGTCGGCTCGGCGTGCCGGACGTGGTACCGCACGAGCAGGAGGAACACGACGAAGGTCGTTACGAGCGGCGGGACGATCCGTCGCCAGATATCTCCGGTGGGAACCATCACGATCGCAGGAAGAAGCTCCAGCCGCGGACGAACAGATGCCACCCGATCCACAACCACACGCCGAAGACGATCGACCGTCCCAGGAGCGGCCGCATCGCCGTTCGGAACATCTCCGACATCGTGGGCCACGTCGGCGTGTAGACGAGCGCGAGGCCCTGCCACACGAGGAAGGCCGTAACGATGACCACCCATCCCACGATCCCGACCGTACGCATCCCGCCTCCTCGCAGAGTTAACGACCGCGTAACCGCGCCAACGCATCCCGAGGCTACCGTCATGGCCATGCCGAGCGCCGAAGCCGAGTACGTCCTGCGCACGGTCGAGGAACGGGGGATCCGGTTCGTCCGCCTGTGGTTCACGGACGTCCTGGGCTTCCTCAAGTCCTTCACGATCACCTCGCAGG
>VAXZ01000119.1 GCA_005885035.1 Actinomycetota bacterium | reverse complement strand
CCGCAGACCTTCCTTCACGATCGACTGCGCGAGCACCGTCGCTGTCGTCGTCCCGTCGCCCGCGACGTCGTCGGTCTTCTTGGCGACCTCCTTGACCAGTTCCGCCCCGATCTTCTCCATCGGGTCGTCGAGCTCGATCTCCTTCGCGATCGAGACGCCGTCGTTCGTGATCGTGGGCGCCCCCCACTTCTTCTCGAGGACGACGTTGCGACCCTTGGGGCCGAGTGTGATCTTGACCACGTTGGCGAGCTGGTCCATCCCTCGCTCGAGGGCCCGACGGGCTTCCTCGTTGAAGCTGATGAGCTTCGGTGCCATCCCTTGCCTCCTTCGCTTCGGTTCTCAGACGACCGGCCGACTGCTAGCACTCGGCAGGTGTGAGTGCTAAGGGATGGTAGCTCCCGGAGCCGAGAACTGGCAACGAGACCGGTACCCCTGATCCGTCTCAGAGCCCGAAGCTCGAGACGCGGACGATCCGGATCTCGATGATCACCGTCGAGCCCACCTCGATCGGGTAGGTGCTCACCGCGTACTGGGGGAACTTCTCGTTCAGCAGGGCGGCGTCACGATCGAACTCCGGGCCACTCTCCACCAGGTACGCGTCGCCGTACACGATGACCTGGAACAGGCCGTGATCCCAATCGTCGGAGTACTCGTCGAACGCGATGCACACGGCCGGGTTATCTCGGATGTTCGCGACCTTCCGGTCGAACGCGGAGGCGATCAGGATGCGATCGAGGTCCAGGACCGGACAGACCGGGACGACGTGCGGCGTCCCGTCGAGCATCGTGGTCCCCAGCCTCGCCACCTTGGCGTGGTCCACGAACGCGGCCTGCGGCCCGCCGAGCGCAGACGTCGCGGTCATTCCTCGGTCGGGGCCGTTTCCACCATCTCGTGGATCTGCTCGACGATCTCCGCGTTGGCGAGGGTGGTGACGTCCCCGAGACTGTTCCCGCGAGCCACGTCGCGGAGCAGCCGCCGCATGATCTTCCCCGACCGGGTCTTGGGGAGATCCGGCGTGAAGACGATGTTGTCGGGCTTCGCGATCGGTCCGATCACCTTGGCGACATGCTCGCGGAGCTCCGTGAGCATCGCGCGGTCGCCCTCGAAGCCGGACCGCAACGTGACGAACGCGACGATCGCTTCGCCCTTCAGGTCATCCGGTCGTGAGACGACCGCGGCCTCGGCAACCTTCGGATCGTCCACCAGCGCGGATTCGATCTCGAAGGTCGAGAGACGGTGCCCGGCGACGTTCATCACGTCGTCGATCCGGCCGAGGAGCCAGAAGTACCCGTCCTCGTCGCGCCGCGCGCCGTCGCCGGCGACGTAGGTGTCGGGACCGAACCTGCCGAAGTACGTCTCGACGTAGCGATCGGGGTCGCCCCAGATCGTCCGAGCGATCCCCGGCCATGGGTGCGTGAGCACGAGGTACCCACCGCCGCCGAGGGGAACGGAGGCTCCGGACTCGTCGACGACGTCGGCGGCGATCCCGGGGAAGGGGATCGTCGCCGACCCCGGCTTCAGCGTGGTGATGCCCGGGAGCGGAGAGATCAAGATCGCTCCGGTCTCCGTCTGCCATGAACGACCGGATGGCGGTCGGCGCGGTGTAGAGGATCGACACCCGATGCTTCTCGATGATCGACCACCAACGGTCCTTGTCGGGCCAGTCCGGCGCGCCCTCGTACATCACACCCGTGGTGTGGTTCGCGAGCGGCCCGTACACGATGTAGGAGTGTCCCGTCACCCAGCCGCAGTCGGCGGCGCACCAGAAGACGTCATCGTCGTGGATGTCGAAGATCATGCGGTGGGTCGCGGCGACCTGGGTCAGGTAGCCACCGGTCGTGTGGACGATCCCCTTGGGCTTCCCGGTCGTGCCGCTCGTGTAGAGGAGGTACAGGAGGTCCTCCGCCTCCACGTCCTCCGGCTCGCAGGTGGGCGCCTGCTCCGCGACGAGCTCGTGGTACCAGTGGTCGCGACCTTCCGTGAACGCGTGTTCGTTCCCGCATCGGCGCACGGTGATCACGTGCTCGATCGACGGGCATTCCCGGACCGCATCGTCCGCGTTCGCCTTGAGCGGGACGACCTGTCCCCGCCGCCACGCGCCGTCGGCGGTGATCAACACCTTGGCCTCGGCGTCGTTGATCCGATCCCGCAGAGCCTCGGCGCTGAAGCCGCCGAACACGACCGAATGGGGAACCCCGATCCGGGCGCAGGCGAGCATCGCGATCGGGAGCTCGGGGATCATCCCGAGGTAGATGTTGACCCGGTCGCCCTTGCGGACGCCTAACGAGCGGAGCGCGTTCGCGAGGCGGCACACCTGCTCCAGGAGCTCGGTGTACGTGATCGCCAGCGCGTCCCCCGGCTCGCCCTCCCACAGGAAGGCGACCTTGTCGCCGCCGCCCGCCTCGACGTGACGGTCGAGGCAGTTGACGGAGGCGTTGAGGTGCCCACCTTTGAACCACGTGACCCACGGCGCGTCCCGCTCCATCACGGAATCCCAGGGTCGGGACCAGGCGAGGTGACCGGCCTGTTCGGCCCAGAAGGCCTCGTGGTCGGCCGCGGCGGTCTCGTAGATGGCCGTGTCACGAACGATGGCGCGGTCCCGGAACGCTTCCGGCGGTGGGAACGATCGTAGCTCGGACAGGAGTGCGTCGATGTTGCGCGGGGGCTCGCTCACGTCGGTGCGTCCTCCCTCGGATGTCCCCTGGGCGCTCTGGGCGGACCGCCATCGTACGCAGCGGGCAGGTTCAACGCGACCTCGTACGTGCTTGCATCCAGAGCCCGTGCGGGGCACCATCGTGGAAGGCCGCCCTCGAGGGCGGCCTCGGGGTATGTTGGGTTGCCCCCGGGGGTGCGTACGAGGTCGGCCGCCGCCGCGGCCGCGAGGGGAAGGGAGGCGTCGGATGGCCGACGTGGCCTACTGCATGAAGTGCCGCCAGAAGCGCGAGTTCACGGGCTCGCTGGTCACGCTCAAGAACGGACGCCCCGCGCTGCAGGGCACCTGCCCGGTATGCGGGACCAAGCTGACGAAGATCATGGGCATGGATGCTGCGAAGGCGATGGGGTGGACCGGCTGACGCGAGACGACGACCCGGTCAGTTCAACCGCGACAACAGTTCCTCCGGGCTGACCATCACCGTTCCCGGGGACATCTCCCGGTGGCGGGCCGCAAGGTCCGCCACCGTCGTTCGTTCGAAGACCTGTTGCACCGCAGTGGCAACGTCGGCCCAGAAGCCTTGGAGGCCGCACCGCGAATCCGCGAAGCAGGTGTGGTCGGACGGTTCGAGGCAGAACACCGGGTAGATCTGTCCTTCGATCGCGTCGGCGATCTCGGCGACCGTGATCAGAGCGGGATCGCGGGCGATGCGGCACCCTCCCCCGGCCCCCCGGAAGCTCTCCACCAACCCGGCCTTCGAGAGCGCTCCAAGCTGCTGCTCCAAGAACCGTAGCGGCACCTGCTGCCGTGCAGCGATCTCGCGGGCGGGGACCAGGGCGTCGTCTCGCCTCCGCTGGGCGAGCTCGATCATGGCACGCATCGCGTACTCGAGCTTCTGCGAGACCTTGAGCACCGCGCCGATCCCCCTTCCCGGTTCAGGCTAAGGACCGCGTTCTCGCACGTCAACGGCCGGTTGGCCGAGGCGAAGCGGCTCTCGTCGGACTTGCTGCGATCACGCCACCAGCGACTGCGCGACGTCCGCTCCGACGAGGACCACGATCGAGGCGGTCGCCGGCACGAGGCTTTCCAGCGATGGATCGAGCTTCTTCACCGTCGCGCCGTTGAAGTAGGTCTGCGCCACGTACGCGGCATCCGACTTGTTCTGGGCGCCGCCTTGGCCACCCCGGTAATAGATCGTGGTCTTCGTGGCGCCCGCGCTGGGTGCATTCGTGGCGTCTTGTACGGAGGTGTATCCGTGCTTCACCAGGAGAGCCTGTGCCGCGGCGCCGGCGCCGAGCACGTCCGTTCCGTTCAGTGCCGTGAACGAGACACCGGTCGTGTGGGGGGAGGGACCCGGAGGCGGCGGTTGCGCGGTGGGGCTGCTGGGGGAGCTCGACGGGGATCCGCTGGGGCTCGCGCCACCCGAGGGCCCCGCCACGTTCCCACCGCTCGCAGGGAACCCGTTCGCGAGCACGGCGGCGCCGGCGACGACGAGGGCAACGATGACGACGATCCGAGCGGTGCCGAGGTTCACCGCCAGCATCCTACCGGTTGGCCCCTTCCCGCAGCGGCTCCGCCGGCGCGCTGCCCACCCGGCCTAGAGACGGAAGCCGAGGCGGTCGGCCGTGCGGCGGCTGCGGCGGATCTCTCGGATCCGCCGCAGCCGCCGAACGAGCATCGGGTCGTACCGGAGCGCGTGCGGTCCGTCGACGATCCGGTGCAACAGCTGGTGGTACCGGGCGGGAGAGAAGCCGAACCGCTCGCGGATCGCTCGCTCCTTGGGGACCTGGAGCTTCCACGCCTCTCGCTCGAAGTCCAAGATCGCACGCGCCCTGTCATCCAGACCGCCCTCGGGGGCATCGGTTGCGCCTCGTTGGCTCACTTCCACGAGGCTCGCATCCGATCCCACCCGGTTCAAGCACCGCGCGACGACTGCCGAAATCGGTCCCGGAGGGTGCGCTCGTGAGAGCATGCCCTCATCCCCGACGCGACGAGGCGATCCGTGGCACAGGCACCGCGACCAGAGCCGAAGCGGCTGCGCGACGACATCCGTTCCATCGCCCAGCTGAACATGCTGCACAACCTCGCGGCCGCGCTCAACATGCTCGGCGATGTCGAGGAGATCGCGGCCGCGATCACCGCTGAGCTCAGGACGATCATCGACTACCACAACTGCCGGGTCTACCTGCTCCAGCCCGACGGTGACACGCTGTTCCCGGTCGCCTTCCGGGGTGAGCTGTTCACCGACTACGCGACCGAGTCCCTCCCCGCGCTCGTGACGAGGCTCGGGGAGGGGATCACCGGGCACGTCGCGCTCACCAAGACCTCCTTGCTGACGCCTGACGCAAGGCAGATCGAGTTCTCCGTCACGATCCCGGGGACCGACGACGACCTGCTGGAATCGATGCTCGCCGTCCCGATGATCGCGGGTGACGAGGTCGTGGGCGTGATCGTGCTGTCGAAGCTCGGGTTCGCCCAGTTCGACGAAGACGATCGGCGCCTGCTCGAGGTGTTGGCCTCGCACGCCGCCGTCGCCTTCCAGACGGCTCGGCTGCTGGAAGCCGAGCGACGCGAGGCCCGAGTCTCCGGCGCGCTGCTGCGACTGTCGCAGGCGATGACCTCCGAGCACACCGTCGGAGAGATCTTTCAGCACGCGATCGAAACCCTCCCGACGATCATCCCCTGCAAGGCAGCGGCAGCCTACACGCGCGACGAAGAGACGGGTGCCTTCCGCATCGCCCGCGTGCTCGCCGTGGGCACACATGCGACGAAACCGAGATCTGAGATCGCCGACATCCCCAAGGAGATCGCGGAGAGATTCCTGTTCAGCGAGACCGAGCCGTTCGTGATCCCGCAGGACGTGGCGATGCAGGTCCCCACCGATCTCCGCTTCATGGATGACCCCGGTGCCGTCCTCGTCACCCCGTTGCGATGGGACGCGGATGGGTTCGGGGCGATCGTGGCGGTGGGTGAGGTTGACGGCGCGCCGTTCGACGACGACGCCCTCTCGTTCGCCGGGGGCATCGCGGACATCACCTCGCTCGCGCTCGGCAACGCCCGCCGCCTTTCGGAGCTCGAACGCTTCCACGAGCTGGTCGAGTCTCTCGACGCCGTCTTCTGGGAGGCAGACGCGAAGGACCTCCGGCTCACGTTCGTCGGCGGACGCGCCGATCCGGTGCTCGGGCCCGACGCGGGTTCCTGGCCCTCGCAAGGCAAGGCGTGGGGGGACCACGTCTACGACCGGGATCGGGATGCTGCCGAGCTGGCCGTG
>VAXZ01000062.1 GCA_005885035.1 Actinomycetota bacterium | reverse complement strand
ACCAGATCAAGGCCGAGATCGAGAAGACGGATTCCGACTACGACCGCGAGAAGCTCCAGGAGCGCCTGGCGAAGCTCTCGGGCGGGGTCGCCGTCATCAAGGTCGGCGCGGCCACCGAGGTCGAGCTGAAGGAGAAGAAGCACCGGATCGAGGACGCGGTCCAGTCGACGAAGGCGGCCGTCGAGGAGGGGATCGTTCCCGGCGGCGGCGTCGCGTTGCTGAACGCGCAGACCGGACTCGACAAGGTGGATCTGGAGGGCGACGAGCTCACCGGCGCCGCGATCGTGCGGCGGGCGCTCGAGGAGCCCCTCAAGCAGATCGCCCACAACGCCGGCCTCGAGGGTGGGGTCGTCGTTGAGAAGGTGCGCTCCCTCCCCGAGGGCCAAGGGCTCAACGCGGCCACCGGCGAGTACGGCGACATGATCAAGTTCGGCGTCGTCGACCCGGCGAAGGTGACGCGCTCGGCGCTGCAGAACGCAGCCTCGATCGCGGCTCTGTTCCTCACGACCGAGGCCATCGTGGCCGAGAAGCCGGAGAAGGAGAAGGTCCCGGCGGGCGGCGGCATGCCCGGCGGCGGCGACATGGACTTCTGATCCGACCGGAGCGGGGGACGGGGCCCGGGCGCTGATGCGCCCGGGCCCCGTCCGTCTCCGTCACGGAACCGCAACATCGGGCCTTGAACCGTCGGGGTCGCCGGACCGAACGACGGGGTGGAGCCCCTCTCTCCGAGCGAAGGCCCCGGGCATGCGCCCGGGACCTTCGCGATCTCCGGGCACGTATGCTCCGCCCCCGTGGAGGAGATCGAGATCGCGATCCGGTGGCGCGACGTGGACAACTACGGCCACGTCAACAACGCCGTCTACCTCACCTACCTGGAGGAATGCCGCGATCGATGGGTCCGCCGGACCCTCGGTGAGGACGTCGGGTTCGTGATCGTTCGCGTCGCGATCGACTTCCGTCGGGAGCTCTCGCTCGAAGACGGGTCGGTCACCGTCGCGTGCTCGGGCACCGGGTACGGACGGTCGTCGATCCGGACCGCGGAGACGATCCGGGCCAAGGCCGGGTGGCTCGCCGCGGAGTCGGAGTCGGTGATCGTCGCCCACGATGCCGGCAGCCGGACGTCCAGACCGATCACGGATCGCGAGCGTTCGGCACTGGACGCGGCGATCGAGGCCGACCGGGGGTCGGTCAGGGCGTCGGGAGGATCTCGCGACCGAACGTGAAGTGCTGGCGGTACCAGCCGTCGCCGACCCACATGATCGTGACGCCGCCGGGCGTGCTGCTCGAGTCCAGCGAGTACCTCATCGCCGCCATGTCGCCCGACGTCCGTTGCGGGAGCGACCAGCCCGTGTACGGCCGCGGTGGGGCGACCTTCCAGCTGCTGCTGTCGTCGGCGCGCAGGAGCCACCAGGCGAATCCTGAGCAGTCGAACCCGGAACGCGGTTGCCCGCCGAGCGCGGCCGGCTCCGGCGAGGACAAGCCCCATTCGCCGCCCCAGACGTAGGGATAGCCGACGTAACGGACCCCCCACTGAACGATGCGGAGCCTCCGCGGGCCGAGGTTCGGCAGCTCGACGTTCGCGTACTGGGTCAGCAGATCGTCCACGCTCCAGCTCGGTTGGGTCGTCGCGCGCCAGAGCGAGTACGCAACCTGGGTCCTCGGCATAAGGTCCCTCGGCCCGACGTCCATCGCCTCGGAGCCGGTCGGAGCGTTGTACCGGAGGTCCAAGCGCATGCCCAAGAGGGTGGTGCCGAAGCCCGCCGGAAGGCGGAACGTGGTCCCTGAACGGGTGTGGAGGTGGTTGAGGGCGACGGCGGCCGGTTGCAGACCGAGGGCGAGCACCAGCGCCCGGTGCAGCATGATCATCGTGACCGGGTCGTCCGGCGCGAACGATCCATCGGGCTTCCTGGCGATCCACCCATGGCGAACGGCGACGGCGGCGTAGCGGTACAAGGCGCTGGATGCGTCGAGGTCGGGGAAGACGATCGAGGGGTCGGGCGCCTCGTCGGGCGCGAACGCCCGGACGACCGAGCGGGCGAGGTACTTCCGCGTCTCGATCGCGTGCGGACGGAAGGGGTAGGTGCCGTCGGCGTTCGCCGCGAAGTCCCGCATCCAGTCGTTCGTCGCGGCGACGAACCGGATCCCTTCCTTCGCCCAGCCGTCCGACGCCTTCAGATCGGAGAACCGGATCGGCAAGGCCGCTGACGTCGTCAGCGTCCGCCCGCCCGGCGCGCTTGGATAGACGACGGGGAGCGCGGGGATCCCCGAGCCCGCCTCACCGGCACTCGGATCCCAACGATCGGTCGTCACTGGGTTGCCGGGGGATACGGCCGCCTGCGCGGATGCCGCCGATGCGAACGTGGCGATGCTTAGCACGACGACCACGACCGTCGAGGGCACGCGCGTACGACGACGGAACCAGACCCCCGGACCCATACTTGGGTCTCGGCATCCGGGCTGGATGGCTTGACCGGAGCGGTGAGAACAGCACGATCGGGACGATCGCGCTCGGCCTCGCTCAGTCCTTGGGACCTTCCTTCCGGACCTCTTGCACCTGCTTGAGCGCCTGGCGGAGATCCGCCAGCCACTCCTCCTGCCGCTCGGAGACCAGTCGGACGCACCAGGCGAGCGCGTGGCTGCGCGAACGCGCGACCCCGGCATCGACCAAGGTGTCCAAGACCTCTCGCTCGGGCATCCGGAGCCGCGTCATCGCGGGGATCGCGAGGGTCGTGAAGAGCTGGCGCTGATCTGCACACCGTGCGCCCCAGCTGATCTTGCGGCCGAAGCGCCGCTCGGCCTCGTCCGCGATCCGCATCCGCTGCGCCCGGGTGTCCTCTCGGAACCCGGAGATCCTCGCCTCGGCGGCTGCGGTGCGCGTCTCTGGGCCGGCATCCTTGGGGAGCTCTGGCTCGGCCAGGGTGCCGACCACGAGGATCTCGTCGCGGTCGAACGACACGTCGATCGGCCCGACGAACCATTCCGCGGGGAGCCGGCCGGCGAACCATCCTTCGAGGTGCTCGTGGAAGTCGCTCTTCTCGTTCATGGGTGGAGATTACATCATTACATCGATACGTCAACCGCGTGACCCTCGAGCGAGACGGGTGTACGTTTCGCGGCGTGGTCGAGACGGCCCAGGCCGGCCGGTTGATCCGCGGAAGGCGCTGGTGAGCGTGACCGGACTTTGGTGGGTGGTCGGGGTCGCCGCCCTCGCAGGTGCTGCCCGCTGGCTCATCCAGCGGCTGCACGCAGAGCCCCTTGGGCACCCGACGACCGCTCCAAACGCACCGACCCTGGTGGTCAAGACGAAGCCCCTCACCGGGATCCCCGCGATCCGCAACTTCTTCCGGACGACACAGACGCCGGTGTACTTCGTGAGCGCGACCGCGTTCAACCTGCTCGGGATCGACCGATGGGTCCGCACGTTCAAGTTCATCAACTACTACGACTCCTTCGACGGCTGGCATCCGAACGTGTTCGTCCCGCGGGAGCAGACGCCGCGGACGTTCGGGTCGATCGAGGAGATCGTCAACTACCTGCTCGGGCACAAGGAGGTAGCCGACCTGGTCTCCGCCCACGGCCCCGGCAAGGCCGCGTTCTTGATGTTCGACGCCGAGACCGAGCAGCTCGCAGACGAGCTGGACCTCGACGTCGCGTTCCCGGCTGCCGCGCTCCGCCACCGGCTCGATTCGAAGATCGAGACCACGCGGCTCGGCAACGACGCCGGGGTCCCAAGCGTCCCCAACACGATGGGCACCGCGACGACGTACGCGGAGCTCGTCTCCCTGGCGCGCGCGGGTGGGCTCGGAGACGACCTCGTCGTCCAGACGCCGTACGGCGACTCGGGCCAGACGACCTTCTTCATCGCCGACCGGGGCGCCTGGGAACGTCACGAGCGGAAGGTCGCCGGCGGATCGCTCAAAGTGATGAAGCGCATCGAACCGCGAGAGCTCGCGATCGAGGGGGTGATCACCAGGCACGGGACGCTGGTCGGTCCCCTGATGGCCGAGCTCGTCGGCTTCGAGGAGCTCACGCCGTACGACGGGGGCTGGTGCGGCGACGACGTCTCGCCCGACCTGCTCACCGAGAAGCAGCGACGCGTCGCCCGCGAACGGACGATCGCGATGGGCGAACGGCTGCGGCAGGAGGGCTACCGCGGGTACTTCGAGCTGGACTTCCTGCTGGACGCCGACACCGGCGACCTCTGGCTGGGTGAGCTGAACCCCCGAGTGACGGGCGCATCGAGCATCACGAACGTGACGGCCGTCGCCTACGGCGACATGCCGCTGTTCCTTTTCCACCTGCTCGAGTTCATGGACGTCGAGTACGAGATCGATGTCGAGGAGCTGAACGAACGCTGGGCACAGGTCCAGAACCTGGACGAGTGGACCCAGTTCATCTTGAAACAGACCGAGGACGTGACCGAGCGGATCACGAGGGCGCCCGCCTCGGGCATCTGGAGGATGCCCGAGGCGGGCGCCCTGCGCTTCGACCGACGCGTCACTGATTGGCACACGGTCTCCGACGAGTCGGAGGCCTTCTTCCTACGGATCGCCGGAGAGGGCCAGTACCGCTACCCGGGCGCCGATCTGGGCATCTTGGTGACCCGGGGCCGGTTCATGAACGACGAGCACGAGCTGCTCGATCGGGCCAGAGGCTGGATCTCCGGAGTCAAGGCGCAGTACGCGAGCGTTCCACTCGATCCCGACGAGCCGCCGATGTTCGAGCCGGAGCCGTTCGGGTTCAAGATCCTCTGAGGTGCTCGACGCACGCACGTCCTCCTGGGAGCATCTGCCCGGCGATGCGCATGTTCCCGTTCACGTTCCGCTCGATCCAGGAGCTCGAGCTCGGCGAACGCTGGCGTGCCGTCTTCGAGGAGCGATGGCCGCACTACCGGGAGTGGTTCCTCCGGGAGGGTGAGGAGGCGCGCCCGTCATACGCGACGAGCGCCCGGATGCTCCGCGCGCACATGCCGGAGCTCGTGCCGGCGTACGACCGGGTCGTCGAGCTGGCCGGCGGCGGTGATCTCGCGGCGCGCATGCTGTCGCTCTACAAGCCCCCTCCCTACCTCGCCGCCTGCTCGCAAGGTGCGTGGACGCGCGACGGGCGACCGATACTGGCACGCAACTACGACTACGCTCCGTCGCGGTTCGAGGGCATCGTCTGGTCAACGCGCTTGCTGGACCGCCGCGTGATCGGCATGAGCGACTGCCTGTGGGGCCTCTTGGATGGGATGAACGACGCCGGGCTGGCCGTTTCCTTGACGTTCGGTGGTCGGCGGGTCCTGGGCGATGGCTTCGGGATCCCGATCGTGACCCGGTACGTGCTGGAGACGTGCACGACGGTCGATGAGGCCCGGGCGACGCTCGCGCGACTACCCTACTCGCTCAGCCACAACCTCACGCTGGTCGACGGCGTCGGGCGGGTCCTCACCGCGTACCTCGCGCCCGATCGAGAACCGATCTTCCGGGACTTCCCGGCGGCCACCAATCATCAGGGCATCGTCGAGTGGCCGGAGCAGGCCCGCGCGACCCGCACGATCGAGCGCGAGCAGGCGATCGTTCGTTCGCTGGAGGATCCCGCGATCGACGCTGCCGCGTTCACCGAGAACTTCCTGCGGGCGCCGTTGTTCTCGACGTCGTATGCGGACGGGTTCGGGACGCTCTACACGGCGGTCTATCGCGTGCTCGAGGGCGTCGCCGAGTATCGCTGGCCTACCTCCGCTTGGCGTCTCGGCTTCGATACCTTCCACGAGGCCGAGCACGTCGAGGTGCTCGCGGAGCCGACCTTCGTCGGCTACGGCTGATCCTGGGAGAGGAACCGATGCGCTCCGAGACGATCCGCATCAACACGCGGGACCGGCGGGTGACCGATCTGACCGACCGCGTTCGTTCGTTCGCGCGCGAGGCGGGAGGAGACGGCCTCGTCCACGTCTTCGCACCGCACGCGACCGCGGGGCTCGCGCTGATGGAGACGGGCAGCGGCTCGGAGGCAGATCTGGACGAGCTCCTCGCGCGGATCGTGCCGCGGGACGACCGATACGTCCACCGGCACGGGAGCGGAGGGCACGGTGGCGATCACCTGTTCCCGGTCCTCGTGGCCCCTTCGCTCACGGTTCCCGTCCTCGACGGTCAGGTGCTGCTCGGCACGTGGCAGTCCGTGGTGCTCATCGACCCCAACCGTGACAACGACGAGCGCACCGTCCGTTTCAGCTTCATGCCCGCGTAGCGTGCCGGGTGTGCGCCTAGAGGTACTGACCCGGCGCCCGGTCCCGGGCGGCCGGTTGCGAGGCGACCGCCTGGACGTCGCGCTCGCGCAGGAGCACCAGGTCCTCGCCGTCGAGCTCGACCTCCAGTCCCGAGGACGGGAGGAACAGGACCCGATCGCCTTCCTTCGCCACCCGAACCTCGGGCCCCACGAGCGTCACGTCGCCCCACGACAGCCGCTTGGGCGCCGGCACGGCCGTGGCCGGGATCAGCAGCCCCGCCGAGGTACGACGCTCGCCGTTCTCCGATGCCCGCACGACGAGGCGGTCCCCCGTGAGCTTGATCTCCGGTGTCTCCGCCGGCTTCTTCGCACGGGTTCCGCGCGTGTTCCGCGACATGGTCGACGCCTTCGGCGCCGCGCTCGTTCCCTTGGCGCGATCCGTGGGGGTCGGCACGACCCGAGTGTACGAGCCGACCCGCTAGCATGGGCGGCCGATGAGGGCCCGCAAGCTGATCAAGACCGCGGTCGCGGAGCTCAAGGCCTCGCAAGCTATCGACCATTGGCAGAAGGGTCGCGAGCGGATCGAAGCGGAAGACCTCCTCGCGTTCGTGATGGGGGGCGACGAGCCCGACCCCGACGACCGGATCGGAGATCCCGAACGCGCCGCGTTCCTTGGACTCGTCGCCCGGCGGGCCACCGGCGAGCCTCTCCCCTATATCAAGGGGTACACGGAGTTCCGGGGGTTGGAGCTCATCGCGGAGCCGGGCGTGTTCGTCCCACGCGATTCCTCCGAATACCTCGCGGAGCAGGCCGTCAAGCGATTGCGCGGGCGTCGATCGCCGGTACACGTGGACCTCGCGACCGGCGCCGGCACGATCGCGTTGTCCGTGGCGAACGATGTCCCGAACGCCACGGTGTATGGGACCGATCTATCCGAGGACGCGGTCAAGCTTGCCCGCCGGAACGCCCGCCGGCTGGGTCTGAAGGTCCGTTTCGCAACCGGGGACGTCTTCGGGGGGCTCCCCAAGACGATCGCCGGGACCGTTGACGTGATCACGGTGCATCCGCCGTACGTCGCGATGGACGAGGTCGACGATCTGCCCGACGAGATCAAGGACTGGGAGCCGGTGCACACGCTCACCGACCGAAGCAGCGACGGTCTGGGGTTCGTCCGTCAGACGGTGGCCGAGGCGCCGGCCTGGCTCCGTCCGAAAGGGTGGCTCCTGATGGAGACCGACCCGGATCGTGCTCGCGACGTGAAGAAGGTGATGGCGGACGGCGGCTTCCGCGACGTTCGCAGCACGAAGGGCGGAGACCTGAAGATCACGCGCGTGATCGTTGGACGGCCTCCGGCGTGACCGAGCCTCGCGTCGCCCCGTACGGCAGCTGGTCCTCTCCCATCACGCCGGCCATGCTCGCGAGCTCCTCCGTCCGGCTCGGGTCGACCTGGTTCGACGACGGACTCGTGTACTGGACCGAGACCCGGCCGGACGAGGGCGGCCGGATCGCGCTGGTCCGGGCAGACGCGTTCTCTTCGCCGGTCGATGTCGTTCCTGCCGGGACGAACGTTCGCACGCGCGTCCACGAGTACGGGGGCGGCGCCTTCGCCGTCCACCGAGGAACCGTGTACTTCTCCGAGTTCACCGATCAACGGCTCTACCGTTGCGTTCCGGGGAGCGAGGAGCCGGTCCCGATCACCGCCGAGACCGGGAGCACACACCGCTACGCGGACGGTCGCCTGACGCCCGACGGGTCCACGTGGATCGGCGTCCGCGAGCGACACGCGGGCGAACGCGTTCCCCAGGACGTCACGAACGAACTCGTCGCGATCCCCAGCGACGGGTCAGCGGAGCCACGGGTTATCGCGTCGGGAAGGGACTTCTACTCCGATCCCCGGATCTCGCCCGACGGCGCGAGGATGTGCTGGCTGGCGTGGGATCTGCCGTGGATGCCGTGGGACGGCTGCGAGCTGTTCGAAGCGGAGCTTGCGCCCGACGGCTCGCTCGGCGAGCCGCGGGCGGTGGCTGGTCGCGACGGCGAGGAGTCGATCTGGCAACCGTCCTGGAGCCCGGCCGGCGAGCTGTATTGGGTCAGCGATCGCAGCGGCTGGTGGAACCTGGAGCGGGAGCGCGCGCACGCGCGGGAGAACGTCTGCCCGCGCCCCGCCGAGTTCGGGTGGCCGCAGTGGGTCTTCGGCGGGTCGTCGTACGCCTTCCTCGCCGACGGCCGGATCGCCTGTCACTACGGCAGCGGGGGGGTGCAGCACACCGCGCTGCTCGACCCCTCGACCGGTGAGCTCGTCGACCTCGACCTCCCGCACACCGCCGTGAGCTACCCGGGTTTGGTCGCCGAGGGTTCGCACATCGCCTTCATCGCCGGGGGGCCGGATCTCCCTGAGCAGGTCGTGCTGGTCGACTTCACCACCCGAGCCGTCGACGTGCTGCAGGAGAGCGCGAGCGTCGAGGTGGATCCGGCAGTGTTCTCGATCCCGCGGCAACTCGAGTTCCCGACCGAGGGCGACCGAACGGCGTTCGCTCATGTCTACCCGCCCACGAACCCGTTGTTCCGCGCGCCCGAGCGGGACCGGCCGCCCTTGATCGTGATCAGCCACGGCGGTCCGACATCCGAGTCGACCCCGACGTTCTCGCTCCAGACCCAATTCTGGACCAGCCGCGGGTTCGCCGTGGTCGACGTCAACTACGGCGGCAGCACCGGCTACGGCCGGGCATACCGGCAACGGCTCAACGGAACGTGGGGGATCCTCGACACCGCGGATTGCATCAACGCGGCGCGGCACCTCACGGAGCAGGGTTCGGCAGACGGTGATCGGCTGTTGATCCGGGGCGGCTCGGCCGGTGGGTACACCACCTTGTGTGCGTTGGTGTTCCACGATGCCTTCGCCGCCGGAGCCAGCTATTTCGGTCTCGCGGACCTCGTCCCGTTCGTGGAAGGCGGCACGCACAAGTTCGAGTGTGCGTACCTGCATACCCTGATCGGTCCCTACCCGGAACAAGCCGACCGCTACCGGGCCAGGAGCCCCATCAACTTCGTCGACGACCTGTCAACGCCGATGCTCGTCCTCCAGGGTGCCGAGGACGCGGTGGTCCCGCCCGCGCAGGCGGAGCTGATCGTGGAGGCGCTCCGGCGCAAACACCTGCCGTACGCGTACCTGCTCTTCGAGGGGGAGCAGCACGGGTTCCGGAAGGCGGAGTCGATCATCCGCGCGACCGAAGGTGAGCTGTCCTTCTACGCGCAGATCCTGGGGTTCGAACCGGGCGACCCGATCCCTCGGTTGCCGCTCGAGAACCTGCCGGCCTGAGCGGCGAGGGGTCGAGCCTCAGCCGCCGATCATGGACATCGAGCGTTCCGGCTGGACGAAGTCCGGATGGTTGATCCGGTGCCCCGACCATTTCGCCCAGACGCCGTCGCGGATGAGGCCCGAGAGCTCCGAGTCGGATGCGCCCGCACGCAGCGGAGCTCGCAGATCGGTCTCGTCCATCGCGAACAGACAGCTTCGGAACGCGCCTTCGGCCGTGAGCCGGAGCCGGTTGCACGTGTCGCAGAAGGGTTCCGTCACGCTCGCGATCACGCCGACCGCCCCGGGCGCCCCGTCAGCGAACCGATAGGTGGTCGCCGGCTCGACGCCCCGGTCCGCGCCTTCGAGGGGGTATGTCCGGTCGATGGCCTCCAGGATCCGAGCCGCCGGGACGACCTTGGACCGTTCCCAGGCATGGTCGGCATCGAGCGGCATGTATTCGATGAACCGGACCTCGTAGCCGGTGGTTCGAGCCCAGCCTGCGAAGTCGACGACCTCGTCGTCGTTGGTCCCCGCGATCACGACGGTGTTGATCTTGATGGGGGTGAGCCCGGCGGCTTCGGCCGCCGCGAGCCCCGCCAGGACGCGATCGAGGGCGTCGCGACGGGTCATCTCGGCGAACCGGTGACGGAGCAGCGAGTCGCACGAGACGGTCGCCCGGTCGACGCCCGCCTCCGCCAACGGGGCGGCCAGTCGGTCGAGGAGGAGACCGTTGGTGGTGATGGAGATGTCGAGGTCCGGGCCGACCCCGCGGAACATGCGGATCAGGTTCGGCAGGTCGGCTCGGACGGTCGGCTCGCCCCCGGTGACCTTCAGCGAGCGGACGCCGAGGTTCACGAAGACCCCGAGGAGCCTCGTGAGCTCCTCGAACGTGAGCAGCTCCGACCGCGGCAGCCAGGTGAGTCCCTCCGCCGGCATGCAGTAGGTGCACCGGAAGTTGCAGCGGTCGGTCACCGAGATACGCAGATCGTCGGCGACGCGACCGAAGGTGTCGATCAGCGGGCCCTCGATGGGTCTGGTCGTGGGGTGGACGTCCATGGCTGGTGACCAGCCTACCCCGCGTGCCCGGAACCCTCTTCGGTCGGTCGGGCGGGCAGGGTCGAGCGGAGCGTCGTGATCGATGAGGCGAGCGCCTCCTCGCGGGACGCACCCGCGGCGACGAGGCGCTCGACGTGCATCCCCAGGAGGAACGTGGAGACGGGGGTGATCCTTCGCTCCACCCCGTGGGCGACGTCGCGCGCCGCATCCAGCACGGCGGCGATCTCTTCGTTGGTGGGGGCGTCCAGCTCGAAGGCGTGCGCGAGTCGGTCGAGCCATTCCATACGAGCGTCCTCCTCCGTTGGCGGGCTGACAGGCCTCGTTCCTTGCACCCTATCCGCGGGTGGCCTCGCCAGCGTTCTCCCGACCTGCTATCCATACGTGGCCATGCGCGTGCTGATCCTGTACGAGACCCGGCGCGGCTTCACCCTCACGGTCGCACGCGCGGTCCGCGACGAGCTGCAACGCCGCGGGGTCCTCGCCACCACGGCGCCCCTGCGAAGTGTCGACGACGGTACCGTGGTGGCCGCTGACGCGCTGATCGTGGGTACCTGGGTCAAGGGCGCGATCGTGGCCGGGGTCGGTCCGGCGCTCGGCGTCCGGGAAGGTATCGCCCGTCTGCCGTCGCTCGAGGGGAAACCGGCGGCCGTGTTCTGCACCTGCGACGTGGCTCCCCGGAACACCCTCGATGTGCTGGCCGGATGGTTGCGCCGTCGTGGCGCGGCGGTCACCGTCGGCGAGACGTTCAAGCGCCGGAAGAGCCTTCGTCAGGTGCCGCGGTTCGTGGACGTCGTGCTCGAGGCGTTCGCGAAGGCTCAGGCGAACGCCTGAGCGCGCGCGAACACCGACCCGGATGCGAGGATGGACCCATGGTCGATCGAGCGGTCGCGGCCGTGCTCACGGTCTCGGACGGCGTCAGCGACGGCACGCGCGCCGACGAGTCGGGGGATGTCGCCGACGCGATGCTCCGGGAGGCCGGCTTCGAGGTCGGGACGCGTGCCCTCGTCCCCGACGAACGCCCTCGGATCGAGGCGATCCTCCGAGAGCTTGCCGGAACCCATGCGCTCGTCGTAACGACCGGTGGGACGGGCTTCGGCCCCCGCGACGTGACGCCGGAAGCGACCCGCGCGGTGATCGATCGCGAAGCGCCCGGGCTCGCCGAGGTCATGCGCGCCGCCGGGCTCGCGAAGACGCCGTTGGCATCGCTCTCGCGCGCAGTCGCGGGCTCGATCGGCGGGACGCTGGTGCTCAACCTGCCCGGGAGCCCGAAGGGCGTTCGCGAGTCGCTCGAAGCGGTCTTGCCGGTGCTGCCGCACGCGGTCGAACTGCTAGGGGGCGCGACGGGCGCGCATCCGACGGGCCACCGGGAGGCGAACCGGGCCGACGGTGACCGAGCCTCCAACCGCGAGCTGGTCGAGGTGACGGCCGTTCGGGTGGCCGCGGGCGACCCTCCGTGCAGGGTCGGCATGCGCATGACGGTCGAGCCGGAGGGTCCCGTGCACGGGACCTTGGGATGTGCGGAGTTCGACGAGCAAGCGGTGCAGGCCGCCGCGGAGGTCTGGGAGACGGGCGAGCCCGTCACCAGGGTCCTGCATCATGACCTCGGCGACGTCGAGGTCTTCGTGGATCCGCACCGGCGGCCGCCGCGGCTCGTGGTCGTGTCCGCCACCGACGTCGCGCGTTCGCTCCGGGCGCACCTTGGGCTCGTGGGGTACGACGCGGTGATCGTGGAGCCGCGCGCCGATCGGCTGCTCGCCTCCGACGAGCCGCACGCCGGATCGCTCGACGGTCTGGAGCTGGGCGCGAGCGATGTGGTCGTGCTGACGGATCACGACGCACCGTACGCGGCGGCCGTGCTGGCCGCCGCGGTCCGTTCGCCGGCACGGTTCGTCGGGATGATGAGCTCGCGCCGGCACGTCACCCGGCATCTGGATTCGCTTCGTGCGCTCGGTCTATCGGAGGACGAGATCGCCCGCGTCCACGCTCCGGTCGGGCTCGACCTCGGCGGTCGGAGCGCGGACGAGATCGCCCTCTCGATCGCGGCCGGGATCGTCGCCGACGATCACGGCCGCGACGGCGGGTGGCTGGATCGATGAGCCGCGAGGACGTCCGGCGCACGATGGCGTCCTGGGAGACGGACAGCGCTCGATACCAGGAACGCCACCGACCGGACCTCAACCGATGGGACGTGCTCGCGTGGGGCGTCAGCAACATCCCCGAAGACCAGATCCAGGCGCTGGGCGATGTCGGCGGGCTCCGGGCGCTGGAGCTCGGCTGCGGCGCATGCCAGTTCGGCATCAAGGTCGCGATGCGTGGAGCCGACGTCACCGGTCTGGACTTCAGCGCGAACCAACTCGCCGCCGCGGAGCCGAACTTCGCCGAGACCGGCATCCGACTCCCGTTGGTGCGAGCCAGCGCCGAAGAGCTGCCCTTCGCGGACGCGAGCTTCGACCTGGTCTTCTGCGACCACGGCGCCATGACGTTCGCGGATCCGCACGCGACCGTGCCCGAGGCCGCGCGCGTCTTGCGGGCCGGCGGGCGCCTCGTGTTCAACATGTCCACCCCGATCATCTGGCTTTGCTGGCCGTCCGAGGAGGGGCCGCCGGGACGTGAGCTCCTTCGGCCCTACTTCGGGATGGGGCGCATGGTGTGGTCGGAGACCGATCCCTCCGTCGACTGGCAGCTCACCTATGGGGCGTGGATACGACTGTTCAGGTCGTCGGGCTTCGTGATCGACGACCTGGTCGAGCTCCGACCCGGCCCGGAGGTCGACACCACGTACGGCGAGTTCGCCCCGGTCGATTGGCTGCGTGACTTCCCCGGCGAACACATCTGGAAGCTGCGGAAGGAGCCCTCCTGAGGCGCACGCTGGCCCTCGCGCTGGCGCTCGGAACGCTCACGGTCGCCGCGGGGGCGGGCGCCCGCGAGCGAGCGCCCGCCCCCGACCCCCGGCCCAACATCCTGCTCGTCCTGACGGACGACCAGACCCTCGACACGCTGCCGACCGTGCCAGCCGCCATGCCGTGGCTGCAATCGCAGATCGAGGACCCGAACGGCCACTGGGTATGGTTCACGAACGCGGTCGCCTCGACGCCGCTCTGCTGTCCGTCGCGCGCGACGATCCTCACCGGCCAGTACGACACGCGAACCCATGTCCGCGACAACTTCAGCGGCTCCTCGCTGGATGACGCCAACACGCTTCCCGTGTGGCTGCACCAGGCCGGCTATACGACGGCGCTGGTCGGGAAGTACCTGAACAACTACCCATGGGGTCGCGCGCCGTTCGTTCCGCCGGGTTGGGATCGTTGGTTCGCGAAGGAGAACCCGAACGAGTCCACCTCGTATTACAACTACGACGTCGTCGACGACGGGTACGTCCGGCACTACGGTGCGACGCCTTCCGCGTATGCGACCGACGTTCTCTCGGGAGCGGCGAACGCGTTCTTGGAGGGCGCGCCGACAGATCGTCCCTGGTTCTTGTATTTCGCGCCGAACGCCCCGCACACCCCGTGGATCCCGGCGGAACGCTATCGCGGCGCATCGGCTGGGGCGTCCCCGCCGATGCCGTCGCTCGCGCAGATGAACGACGTGCGCGTCAAACCGCGCTACGTCACATCACTCCCGCCCGTGACCGCAGCTCAGCGCGAGGCGTTCCGGCGGGACGACCTGCTCGAGCGGGCGATGCTGCGATCCGTCGATGACGCGATCCGCTCGATGGTCGACACGATCTCGTCCCGTGGCGAGCTCGATCGGACCGTGATCGTCTTCCTCACCGACAACGGATACGAGTTCGGTCTCCATCGCCTGGAGGGCAAGCGGTACCCGTACGAGCCGTCGATCGGGCTCCCGTTCGCGATCCGAGCACCGTGGTCGATCGCTCGCACCGACCCGACCCTGGTATCCAACGTCGATCTGGCCTCGACGATCTCCGATCTCGCGCACGTGCCGCCGGAGCTGCCCCAGGACGGCATCAGCTTGGTGCCGGCGTTGGACGGCCGGGCCGTGACGGCGCGACCCGGGGTCTGGCTGGATTGGGGCGGAGACGCGAACGTGCCGGCGTGGTCGGGCGTCCGAACGGCCCGGTTCACTTTCGTTCGGAACGCAGACGGGACCGAGGAGCTGTACCGCAACGCCGATGATCCGTTGCAGCTCCGGAACCTGGCCTCGGATCCGCGGGAGAGGGATCTTCTACATCGGCTGGAACGGCTCACCGATTCCCTCGCGGTACCGGAGGTCGGCGGCTAGACTCCGCCCGATGCAGCAGCCACCCGGCCCGTACCTCAGGCCTGCATCGCCGCGCCGGCCATCACGGAGGCAGCTCGCATGGCGTAGGGGAAGCGCAGCCGCCTTCGTGGTTGCGTTCCTCGTCGCCGCCTGGCAGTTCTGGCCATCGAGCGGCGGCGCAACCGGGGCACGAGCCAGCCATTCGCCAACGACCACGAGCCCCCGCCCGTCGAGCCCCACGCCCGCCCAGGTCGGCCCCGGCAGCCCGATCAAGCACGTGATCTTCCTGGTCAAGGAGAACCACTCGTTCGACAACTACTTCGGCAAGTACCCGGGCGCCGACGGCGCGACCGTCGGCAAGACGCTGCAGTGTGACAACAACCTGGCGCCCGGCCCGACCGTCCCGCTCACCCCGGCGCCCTACGTCTACCCGCACGACCTCGGCCACGCGTTCGATCCAGGGCTGATCTCGATCGATGGCGGCAAGATGGACGGGTTCAACTGTGTGACGCTCGGGAACGACCTCACGGGCTATACGCAGTTCGACCGGAGCACGTTGCCCGTGTATTGGGGCCTCGCCGATCGCTTCGTGCTGGCCGACCGCTTCTTCACGTCGATGTTCGGACCCACCTTCCCCGAGCACCTCTACACCGTGGCCGCACAGTCGTACGGGATCGTCGACAACAAGTCGACCAGCAACACCGCGGGCAACTATTGCGACGACCCGACCGAGTACACGAAACGCTTCCCGATCGAGCGCCTCTCGAAAGACGACATCCACACGATCATGGATCTCGAGGACCATCGGGACGACGATCCGGCGAACCTGTACAAGATCGCCCAGTACTGGGTTGACACGCGGACCTGTGTCGACATCCCCACGCTCCCGGACAAGCTCGAGAAGGCGGGCATCACGTGGGAGTACTACGCGGAACCCAACATCTGGATGAACGCGCTCCAGGCGATCCGCCACATCCGGTTCGGTCCGCTCTGGAGCAAGGTGCAGCCGCCGGACACGATCCTCAAGGACCTCCAGGACGACACGCTTCCCGCGGTGTCCTGGTTGATCCCGCCCGATGGCAGCCCGAACGAGCATCCCGGAGCGGGCGTCAATATCTGTGACGGGATGAACTGGAGCGTCCAGTACCTCAATGCGATCTTCCAGAGCGACGCGTGGCCGAGCACGGCGGTCGTGATGGTGTGGGATGACTTCGGCGGCTTCTACGATCATGTGAAGCCGCCTCACTACGACATCATGGGGCTCGGTCCCCGGACCCCTGCGCTCATCATGTCTCCGTACACGCGGGCGGGCGATAACCGGGACGGTGGATCGATCGACTCGACGGTCTATGAGTTCTCGTCGGTCCTGAAGTTCATCGAAGACCTCCACGGACTCAAGCCGCTCACGGACCGCGACGCCCAAGCGTCGCCGCTCGCCGGCGCGTTCGACTTCTCGCAGCCTCCCCGCCTGGACGTCCCCAAGCTCAAAGCGCTCGACTGTTCGGGGACGTGAGCCGCCGCATCGCGGCCCTGGCGTTGATCGTCCTGCTGCCGCTGACGTTGGCGGTCGCCGATCCTCGCGGTGATGCGGTGCGATGCAAGGGCGTGAGGGGACCGGGCGATCCGCCCGACCTGGTCCGCGCGCTCGGGTGGCTCGGCGAGGAGGGCTCCTCGGCCGTATGGCAGCTGTCGTTCGACCGCCCGCTCGTGATCCCGGACCCTGAGGAACCGGCGTTCCGCATCGACGTCCTCGTGCGGGATCCGCGTATCCCCACGGTGTCCATCGGCGACTATCGACGGGTAAACCGGATCGTCCGCTTCGATGCGACGGCGAGGAACGCGCGGCTCACCCTCCTGTTCCTGCCCGAGGGCGGGTCGGCGTTCTTCAACCCACCGATCCTGGAGGGTCGGAACATCACGATCCA
>VAXZ01000061.1 GCA_005885035.1 Actinomycetota bacterium | reverse complement strand
CTCTTCCCCCGCTGCCGGGAGGATCCCCGACTGGACGGCGACCGTGCTGAAGGAGATGACCGAGGTCCGCGACGCGTTCGGTCAGCACGTGATGGTCACCGAGAAGCCCGACGGGCTCTACGACGAGATCCTCGAGCGCGCCCCCCGGCTCGAGACCAACGTCCGTCGACTGCGCGAGGAGCACCCCGAGATCGTTCAGCGGATCGACGACACGATCACCCGCCTGGAGCAGGTCGAGATCGGCGAGGACACCTGGCCGCTCGAGGAGGCGCGCGATGACCTCCAGCGGTTCATGGGTTCGGTGATCCGCCACCGCCAACGTGGAGCCGACCTCGTGTGGGAGGCCTACAACGTGGACATCGGCGGCATCGAGTAGGCCCGGCTCCCCAGCCTCGCCGTTCCCGTACGCTTCCCAACGTGGTTCGGATCGCGCTCGGCCAGCTGAACACCACCGTCGGTGACCTCGACGGGAACGTGGCGCGCATGGCGGACTGGACGGCGCGAGCCACGCACGAGGGTGCCGATGTCGTGCTCTTCCCGGAGCTCGCGATCACCGGCTATCCGCCCGAGGACCTCGTCCTGCGTCCCGAGTTCGTCGAGGACAACCTGGCGGCCCTCCGACGCTTGGCGAAGGAGACGGCCGCGGGATGCGACGTGATCGTCGGGTTCGTCGACCGGACCGACGCCGGGCTGCACAACGCCGCCGCGCTCCTTCGGGACGGCACGATCGCGGCTCGCTACGCGAAGAACAAACTTCCCAACTACGGCGTGTTCGACGAGAAGCGCTACTTCGTCCCCGGGACGTCGAGCACGAGGGTGACGATCGGTGGCAGCGAGGTCGGGCTCTCCGTCTGCGAGGACGCGTGGCTGCCGGGTCCGCCCTTCGACGCGTACGGCGGCGTCAGCTTCGTCGCGAACATCAACGGGTCGCCGTTCGACGTGGGGAAGGCGCACGAACGGACCCACGTGCTCCGCGACCGCGCTCGGGAAACGGGCGCGTGGATCGTCTACGTGAACGCCGTGGGTGGCCAGGACGAGCTGGTGTTCGACGGCGGCTCGATCGTGATGGCGCCCGACGGAACGATCACGAGCTGGGCCGCGCGGTTCGATGAGGACCTCGTCGTGGTCACGCTCGAGGACGCGGCGTCCCTCGCGGTGGCGCGCACGACCTGGCCCGAGGGGCCCGAGGAGGTCTATCGCGCGCTCGAGCTGGGCGTCGGCGACTACGTCCGCAAGAACGGCTTCCGGGACGTCACGCTCGGGCTGTCGGGAGGGATCGACTCGGCGCTCGTCGCGACGCTCGCCGCTGACGCCCTCGGGCCCGAGGCCGTCCGCGCCCTCGCGATGCCCTCGCCGCACTCGAGCCCCGCATCGGTGACGGACGCGATCGAGGTGGCCGAGCGCCTGGGGATCCGGCTCGACACGATCCCGATCGACGAGGTCTTCGAGGCCTACCGCCGAGCGCTCGTCGACCTGTTCGCGGAGACGGCGGAAGGCGTCGCTGAGGAGAACCTCCAGGCGAGGATCCGCGGCAACCTCCTGATGGCCATCTCGAACAAGTTCGGTTCGATGGTGCTCGCCACCGGGAACAAGTCGGAGTACGCGGTGGGCTACGCGACGCTCTACGGCGACATGTCGGGTGGGTTCGCGCCGATCAAGGACGTTCCCAAGACGCTGGTGTACGAGCTCTGCGCTTGGCGCAACGCTCGAGCGGCCGAGCGAGGCGAGACCCCCCCGATCCCACAGAGCGTGATCGACAAACCCCCCTCAGCCGAGCTGCGACCGGATCAGCTGGACACCGACACCTTGCCGTCCTACGACGTCCTGGATCCGATCATCGAGGCGTACGTCGAGGACGACCTCGGGGTCGACGAGATCGTCGATCGGGGGATCGGCGAACGAGAGACGGTCCGGCGCGTCGCGGCGATGATCGACCGCGCCGAATACAAGCGTCGGCAAGCGGCACCCGGCGTCAAGATCACACCGAAGGCGTTCGGCCGCGACCGCCGGCTCCCGATCACGAACCGCTATCCGGGCTGACCGGATACGGTTCCCTACCATGTGCGCAGGGCCGGTAGCTCGTCACTAAGGATGCGAAGCGAGCGGTTCGGTCCGTTCATCGTGGAAGTGCCGCAGACCCTCAGGGAGCGTGCGCGGGGGCTCCTCGGTCGGTCGGGACTAGAGCCGAGCGAGGGCCTCCTGCTGGAACACTCCCGGTCCGTGCATACCTTCGGGATGCGGTTCCCCATCGACGCGGTGCTCCTGGATCGCGATGCCCGCGTCATCGACGTCGTCCGTCTGTCACCGAACCGTGTGCTCCTCCCGCGAGCGCACGTCCGCGCCGTTCTCGAGGTCGCAGCGGGAGAAGGCCGGAGGTTCACCCCGGGAGCTCGCGTCGGAAGTACCACTCGCGATGCTCGGAACAGCGGCCGTCGGGCTCGAAGCGAAGCACCAGGACACCGTCGTACTCGACCCTGACCGGATCCCCGACGTTCCGGGTGAGTACGTGCCAATGAATGATCGCTTGGTCGTCGATGACGGAGAGGACCTCGTACGTCAGCTCGACGTCCTGCTGTATCCCGGCGACCCAGCGCCGGACGATCTCGTCTCGACCGGTCCACGGCTCGGTGAACGGCGACACCGCGTAGACCGCGTCTTCCGTGAACAGCGCCGCGACCTCGCTCGGAACGTTCGAGATCCAGGCCGCTCGATAGGCCTCCATCCAGCGATCGACGGCCTCGACGTCCATCGGGGTTGGAGCCTACCGAGGCCCCATGGGCGTCGCTATACTGCCCGAGCCCCGACGGAACCTCGGTCCCCATCGTCTAGAGGCCTAGGACGCCGCCCTTTCAAGGCGGAAGCACGGGTTCGAATCCCGTTGGGGGCACGCGAAGTCGCTTCGGCGCCAACGCGCAACCACATACCTGCGCCTGTGGAGGAGTCCGGTCGTCCTCATCGCCCTGTCAAGGCGAAGATCGCGGGATCGAAGCCCGTCAGGCGCGCTTCCTGAGCAGCGGATCGACGCGGGAGCCGACCTGCATAGATTCGACGCATCATTCACTCACGCTCAAGCTGTGATGTAAGGCGGGAAGCATCGCGAGAGGGCCCCACATGGATGAAGGTGTCAGCGTAGGGCGGACCTCGGGCGCGTTGCGGAAGATCCTCGTTCCGCTCGCGCTTGCACAGTTCATCTGTAGTTTCGCCGGCTCGAACATGAACGTCATGATCACGGACATCAGCGAGGACCTCCATACGACCGTGCAGGGCGTCCAGATCGCGATCACCGTGTTCTTGTTGGTGATGGCCGCCCTCATGATCCCGGGCGGCAAGCTCACCGACCGATGGGGCCGAAAGCGCTGCTTCACCATCGGCCTCGTCATCTACGGGATCGGAGCGCTGATGAGCGCCGCCTCTCCCGGTCTCGGCGTGCTCATCCTCGGCAACTCGATCTTCGAAGGGATCGGCACCGCGTTGCTGATCCCGCCCGTCTACATCCTCACCACGCTCCTCTTCAGCGACATGACATCGCGGGCCCGCGCCTTCGGGATCATCACCGGTATGGGCGGGATCGGCGCCGCCGCCGGACCCTTGATCGGCGG
This sequence comes from Actinomycetota bacterium, assembly GCA_005885035.1. Lineage (GTDB taxonomy): Bacteria > Actinomycetota > UBA4738 > UBA4738 > HRBIN12 > AC-51. The sequence goes on along the minus strand of VAXZ01000061.1, from coordinate 15,944 downwards.
GCTGATCACCACCGCGATCAGTTGGCGGGCCGCGTTCGTGTTCCAAGCGCTGGTCATCGCATCGATCCTCTGGCTGAGCCGCAACATCGTCGACCCGGTCGAGCCCGACCCGAGCCGGCCCTTCGACGTGCTCGGCGCGGTCCTGTCGGCCGCCGGTCTGATCCTGGTCGTGATGGGGGTCCTGTCCGCCGACAACGACCTCGCACTCATGGCGGTCCTGTTGGCGGTCGGCGCCGTCGTCCTCGCCATGTTCTTCGTCCACATCCGCGCCCGGGAACGCCGAAACGAAGAGCCCTTGCTTTCGACAACACTATTTCGCAACCGTACGTCGAACCTCGGGTTGGTCACCCAGAACGTGCAATGGCTGATGCTGATCGGCACCGCCTTCGTCGTCTCCGCGTACCTGCAGGTCGTACCACGATCGCCGGGGTCGTCGTCCTGCTCGCTCTCGTGAAGGGCTCGCCGAGCGCCTGGGCGTTCGCGCCCGGACTCTTGCTCATCGGCCTCGGGGTCGGCGTGATGCTGACCCCTTCCGTGAACGTCGTGCAATCCGCATTCCCCGAAGAGCAACAAGGCGAGATCTCCGGCCTGTCGCGCTGCATCTCTAACCTGGGCTCGTCGCTCGGCACCGCGGTCGCCGGCACCATCCTCGTTTCCGGCCTCACGAACCGAGCCTACGCCGCGTCGATGATCGTCCTCGCGATCATCGGCCTCGTCGGGCTCGGAGCGGCTCTGTTCCTGCCCACCCAACGGGCTCCGCACGTGCTCGCCGTCTAACCCAGACGTCGTGTCGCGCGTCGCCACCATGGAGGCTGCCGGGTGGCGAGAGGGTCAGTCGAACCCGATCACCGTGCGGATGACCTCGCCGGCAAGCATGGCGCGGAACGCTTCTGCTATCGCCTCCTCGGTGAACGGCGCGACCGTGGTGACGAGCGCTCCGAGGTCGATCCTTCCGTCAGCTGCAGCCTGCAGCCACGTCGTGAAGTCCTCAGCGAGTGGATCGCCTCCGTCGGTGACCTTCAGGGTGATCTTGGCTGGGTAGGCGGCGCCATCCGTCGACTGACCCCAATCGAGCGTCACGGTGCTGTCGGGAGCGGGGACGCCGATGGCGACGGCCGTACCGGCGCGCGCGAGCATCGCGACCGCCTGCTCCACGACGGACGCGAGACCGGTGGCCTCGAAGGCGACGTCGACGCCGGCGTCGGTGAGGGAGCGAACGGCAGCGACCGCGTCGTTGACGCCGGCGTCGATCACGTCGGTGGCACCGAGGGATCGCGCGATATCGAGCTTGGACCCGATGCGATCGATCGCGATCAGCTGCTCGGCCCCCGCGAGCTTGGATCCGAGCAATGCCGACAGGCCGATCCCACCGAGGCCGATCACTGCCACGGAGTCACCAGGCCGAACCGGTGCGGTGTTGACCGCGGCGCCGATGCCGGTCGATGCGCCGCATCCGAGCAGGCACGCGTGCGCGAGATCGAGACGCTCGGGGATCGGGACGACCTGCTCGGCGTGGACGACGGTATGGGTGGCCAGCGAGCCGATCGAGAGCGTGCCGATCAGGCGACTCCCGTCCTCGGTGTGCAGCCTCGGGGGTTGATCCCACCCGTGGGCGCAGTGTCGGGGTCGACCGCGCCGGCACGGCTGGCAGGTACCACAGGGTACGGCCCACACCAGCAGCACCGGGTCGCCGGCCACGACGTGCGTCACGTCGTCGCCGACCATCTCGACCACGCCCGCGCCCTCGTGACCGAGGAGCATCGGGAACGGCGACCCCCAGTTCCCGTGCTGGATCGCCCAGAGGTCAGAGTGGCACACACCGTTGGCGACGACCCGTACCAGGACCTCGCCGGGACCCGGACCATCCACATGGATCGGCTCGATGCGTGCGGGCGCGCCGAGGCCGCTCACGACCACGCCATAGGCGCCTCGCATCTCGTTTCCTTCCGCGATCCTTGGACGTTATCGAACCCACGCCGGCCTCCCTTCGCTAGACTCGACGGCGCGGCCAGGTAGCTCAGTTGGTAGAGCACGCGGCTGAAAACCGCGGTGTCGGCAGTTCGATCCTGCCCCTGGCCACGTCAGTTCATGATCTCGCGGCTGCGGACCTCGGCCCAGCGCGTCAACACGCCCTGGTAGACGTCCGCCGACTGGCCGTACTCGTGGCGTTCGAGCGCGTCGAGCGCCTCGCGGAGATCCGCGGCGCTGTGATCGTCGTCCAGCTCGTCCCAGGTCATGAAGTCGCAGAGCTCGCCGTAGTCGAGCTCGATCACCGAGCGAGCGTCGAAGACGGCCATCCACTGGTGGAGGTCCAGGAGGAGTTCGCCGATCGGACCGAGGTCAGATCGGCGAAGCACCGGGATCGCGTCCTCGGCTCGTCGCATCGCGCGACGCGTCGACGCGCGATACCGCATCCACATCCGGCCCTGCTCGTCCTCGCCGATCCGACGCTCGTCGTCCCGGAACAGGGCGAACCAGCGGATCGGGACGTGCCACGGGCTCTGATGGACGAACGAGGTCGCGTGCGGGTCGCGGCGCCGATGCCGCGCCAGCTGCCGACGAGCCCGGCGGGCTTCCTTCTTCGGGACGATCGTGTCCGCGAGCTCCATCGGTTCAGAGCCGCGGAAGGCGAGCATCGCCTCGAGGACCCGCAGCCGAAGCCGCTGGGGAGAGACGAAGGTGCGCCCGTCGATCACGCGAACCTCCGCGTGCTCGCCGTCCGCCGGGGCCAGGAGGCCCAGCCCGTCCGCGGTCACGCGGTCGGCGTACCGGCGGAGCCGGGGGCGACGGTCGGCGCGCTGGACCAGGTACCGCTCCCAGTGGAGCTGCTCGTCGCGCTCGAAAGCATCGAGCGGCTGGAACACGCGGAGATAGGCGGAAGGGACCAAAGCGCTCCCGAGTCTAGCGAGGTGACGTTCCCCTATCCTCTCGGCATCCACGGTAAGGAGCTTCACGCGTGTCCGACGAACCCGAGCACGGGGCCGGGACCGAGCCCGTGCGCATCCTCGCGCCCGACGGCTCACCCATCGGCGACGTCGACGTCGGCCTCTCTCCCGGAAAGCTCAGAGAGCTGCTGCGCTGGATGGTCCTCGCTCGCCGCCTGGACCGCGAATGCATCGCGCTCCAGCGCCAGGGCGAGCTGACCGTCTATCCCGGGTTCGAGGGACAGGAGGCGGCGCAGGTCGGCAGCGCGTTCGCCCTGGGGGAACTCGATTTCGTCTGGCCGACGTTCCGCGAGCTCGCCGTCGCGCTGGTCCGGGGCGTTGACGCGGTCCAGTACCTCCAGTACCACCGCGGCACGTGGCACGGCGGCCCGTACGACCCGCGCGCCACCCGGTTCGGCCCGATCTGCATCCCGATCGCGACCCAGCTCCCCCACGCCGCCGGCTTCGCATTGGGTCAGCAGCTCGACGGGACGGACGCGGTCACCATCGCGTACTTCGGGGACGGATCCACGAGCGAAGGCGACTTCCACGAGGCGGCCAACCTGGCGGGCGTATGGCACCTGCCGATCGTGCTGTTCTGCCAGAACAACGGATGGGCGATCAGCCTGCCGTCCTCGGAGCAGACCGCCGGCGAGATCTGGCGCCGGGCGGAGGGGTACGGGTTCGAGGGCGTCCGTGTCGACGGGAACGACGTGCTCGCGGTGCATCGGGCGACGGAGCGCGCGCTCGAACGCGCACGACGAGGTGACGGACCAACGCTGATCGAGGCGATGACCTACCGGATCGGGGCGCACTCGACGGCGGACGACGCGACCCGGTACCGCGACAACGCCGAGGTGGAGCGCGCCCGCGCAGGGGATCCCCTCGTACGGTTCCGCAGCTGGCTCCTCGCCGCCGGCCACGCCGACGACCGGTTCGTGACGGCGTGCGAAGAGCAAGCGGAGGCGTTCGCGCTGGATGTCCGGGCGGGCGTGATCGCGACGCCGCCGCCGCCCGCCGACTGGATGTTCGAGTGGGTATACGCGGACCCGCCGTCCTCCTTCGAGAAGCAACGGGACGAGGCCCTCGGATGAGGGAGTGGACGATGTCGGGCGCACTCAACCGGGCGCTGTACGACGCCCTCGCCGAGGACCCCCGCGTCCTCGTATTCGGCGAAGACGTCGGACGCTCCGGCGGCGTGTTCCGGGTGACCGACGGACTCCGGGCCGAGTACGGGGAAGCTCGCGTCTTCGACACCCCGATCAGCGAAGCGGGGATCGCGGGAGCTGCCGTCGGGCTGTGTTTCGCTGGATGGCGGCCGGTGGTCGAGATGCAGTTCGACGCGTTCAGCTATCCGGCGATGGAGCAAGTTGTGGATCACGTGGCGAAGATGCGGATGCGCGTCCGCGGCCGCGTCGACCTGTCGATCACGCTGCGGATCCCGGCATTCGGCGGCATCAAGGGGAAGGAGCACCACGGCGAGAGCCCCGAGACGTACTACGCCCACACGGCCGGGCTCAAGGTGGTAGCACCGTCGTCGGCCCTGGATGGCTACCGGTTGTTGCGGCAGGCGATCGCGAACCCCGACCCGGTGATCGTGCTGGAACCGAAGGCTCGGTACTGGTCGAAGGAATCGGGGGAGCTCGCGAGCGACGGCCCTGGTATGGGCGCCGCCCGCGTGCTCCGCGACGGCGAGAACGTGACCCTGGTGGCCTACGGCGCGATGGTGGCACGTGTGCTCGACGCGGCGGCGGTCCTGGCGGACGAGGCGATCACCGCCCGCGTCGTCGATCTGCGGAGCCTGTCCCCGCTGGACGACGCGGTCCTGGAGCGCTGCGCGCGCGAGACCGGCCGCGTCGTAGTGGTGCACGAGGCCCCACGTTCGGTCGGCCTGGGCGCCGAGGTCGCGGCTCGCATCATGGAGCTCGCGTTCGATCATCTGCAGGCACCCGTGGCGCGGGTGACGGGCTGGGACACGCCCTACCCGCCGGCGTCGCTCGAGCAGCTCTACCTCCCCAGCGTCGAGCGGATCTGCGACGCGGCACGGAAGGTGGTGGCGTACTAGATGGCCGAGCGGGTCTTCACGATGCCGGATCTCGGTGAAGGGCTCGAGGAGGGCCGGATCGTGCGGTGGTTGGTCGCCGAGGGCGCCAGGGTCGAGCTGAACCAGCCCCTGGTGGAGGTCGAGACCGCGAAGGCCGTCGTCGAGATCCCGTCTCCATTCGCCGGACGGATCCAGGCCCTGCACGGGTCCGATGGTGAGGATGTGTTCGTGGGCTCGCCGCTCGTGACCTTCGAGGTCGAAGGTGGCCTGGTTGCTCCCATCGCGGAGTCTTGGACCAGCTACCCGCCGACGCCGCAGGTCTCGGCAACACCTCCCGTGCGAAAGCTGGCCAAGGAGCTCGGGGTCGATATCGGGACCGTTCGTGGAACGGGACGGGACGGCCGGGTGACCGAGGACGACGTGCGTTCGGCTTCCGGCGGTCCGGCAGACGTCACGCGCATCGAGCTCACGCCGGTACGGCGGGCGATCGCCGCGAACCTCGAGCGACAGGTGACGATCCCCCAGGTCACCACGTTCCGAACCGTCGACTGCTCGGCCCTCCAGACCTTCCGGACGGAGCTCGGGGTGTCGCCTCTGCCCGTGGTCGTTGCCGCCCTCTGTCGGGTGGCGAACGACCATCCGCTGATCAACGCCCGATGGTCCGCCGACGCGATCCTCGCCGCGAACGGGGTCAACGTTGGGCTCGCGATCGACACCGAGAAAGGGCTCATCGTGGCGGTCGTTCGGGACGCGCACACGCTCGGGATCGCCAAGCTCGCGACGGAAAGCACGCGGCTGGCCGGGGCTGCACGCGCCGGCTCCCTCACTCCCGACGACATCGCCGGTGCGACGATCGCGGTCTCCAACACCGGCTCCTACGGGAGCGAAGCGGGGACCCCGATCCTCTCGCCGGGTACGAGCGTCACGCTCGCGATCGGCGTGATCAGGGAGCGCGCGCTCGTGATCGACGGCCAGGTGGTGGCGCGGCCGGCCGCGACGCTGTCGCTCACGTTCGATCACCGCGTGCTGGACGGCGCCGCGGCCGGCCGCGCCCTCACGCAGCTCGTCGACCTGTTGCAGTCGGACGAACGTTTGCGAGACTTGCCGCGATGAAGATCGCGTCCTTGCTCCCGTCGGCGACCGAGATCGTCTATGCCCTCGGGCTCGGTGACGACCTGATCGGCGTGACCGACGAGTGCGACTACCCGCCGGATGCCGTCACCAAGCCGGTCATCTCGCGGAGCGCGCTCCCGCAGGGCCGCATCCAGACCCCGCGCGAGATCGACGAGGCCGTACGCGCCAAGGTCGGGCAGGGTGCCGGCGCGGATGGGCAGCTCTACATCCTCGACACCGAGCTGCTGCGCCGAGAGCAGCCCGACGTGATCCTCACGCAAGACCTCTGCCGCGTCTGCGCCGTCCCGTCGGGCCAGGTGAAACGCGCGCTGGAACAGCTCGGCCTCCCGGATGCGAAGGTCGTCTCGCTCGATCCCCACACGTTCGAAGAGGTGGTCGCGCAGATCGGCGCGGTCGGCGCGATGCTCGATCGAGCCGACCGCGCCGCCTCGATCACCGCGGCGATGCGCGACCGGATCGCGAAGGTCCGCGATACGGCCAAACGCGTCCCGACGGTCAGCGTGTTCGCGCTGGAATGGTCCGACCCGCCGTTCGCCGCGGGGCACTGGATCCCGGACATGATCGAGATCGTCGGCGGGGCTCCCGTCCTCGCGGAGAAGGGCCAGCCGAGCAGCGAGGTCGCCTGGCACGAGGTTCGGGTCGCGGCGCCGGAGGTGACCGTCTTCATGCCGTGCGGGTACTACCTGGAGGAGGCCGAGGAAGAGTCGGACCGCTTCCTGGATCAGGCCGAGTTCGCGGACACGCCAGCGGTTCGCAACGGCAACGTGTACGCGGTGGATGCCACTTCGTACTTCTCCCGGCCCGGGCCGAGGATCGTGGAGGGCCTCGAGATCCTCGCGTGGGCCGTGCATCCCGACTCCTACCCCACGCCGCCGGAGGGAACCATCTCGAAGCTCCGATAGGCTCGATCGATGCGGCGGCACGACGTACCGATCCTCGAGTTCGATCCGTCTCCGACCGCGGTGATCGAGCCGACCGAGCACATCGACCCCACCGACATCCCTCGCCACGCCGTGCTCTGCTTCTTCCAAGACGTGATCGCGAAGGCGGTCGACGAGTTCGATGGCCGCGAGATCGACGAGGTCCGCTCCGAGATCGGACTGGTGCCGGTCTATGAGCTGAGCTTCGAGGGCTCGCGACTCGCCCTCGTGCACCCGGGAGTGGGAGCGCCGCTCGCGGCCGGGTTCCTGGAGGAGCTGATCGCACGCGGCGTCACGCGCGTTATCGCCTGCGGCGGGGCGGGCGTGCTCGTCCCGGAGATCGCCCTCGGACACGTGATCGTCCCGACGGCCGCGATCCGCGATGAGGGGACCAGCTACCACTACCTCGCACCGTCCCGGGAGGTCCAACCGACACCCGAGGCTCTGGCGGCGATCGTCGCAACGCTCGAGCGGCACGGCGTACCGCACGTGACCGGCAAGACGTGGACCACCGACGCCCTTTATCGGGAGACGCGGGAGAAGGCAGCGCGACGCGTCGCCGAGGGGTGCCTCACGGTCGAGATGGAAGCCGCGGCGTTCTTCGCTGTGGCCTGGTTCCGCGGGATCTCTTTCGGGCAGCTGCTCTACGCCGGGGACGACCTCTCGGGTGACGTCTGGAACGCCCGTGGGTGGGACGATCACGAGACCGGTCGCCAACAGCTGTTCAAGCTGGCCGCCGAAGCGGTGCTGACGTTATAGCGCCCGGGTTGGGACCGGGTTCGTTCGCTAGGCTACGCCCCTCATGAAGCGGGAGAACCTCGTGACGCCGGAGGATCTCGGCAAGCGCGTGTCGTTCCAGTTCGAGCTTCCGAACGGTTACCTGTCCGAGGCCGTCGGGGTCCTCGAGCGGTGGGACGAAGAGGCAGAGACGTACTTCGTCCGGAAGAAGGACGGCTCCGAGGTTCGGGTACCGGCGCGCGGGGTCCTCTTCGGCAAGGTGGTCCCGGGATGAGCGGGTCCGAGCTGCCCTCGGCGCGGATCCGGCTGCGGCTCGGTCAAGAGGATGCGCATTACGGAGGCAACCTCGTCGCGGGTGCGACCCAGCTCAAGATCGTCGGCGACCTCATCACCGAGCTCGCGATGCGCTACGACGGCGACGAAGGGCTCTTCCGCGCGTACGAGTCGGTGGAGTTCCTGGCGCCGCTCTATGCGGGAGATTGGATCGAAGCGACCGGACGGATCGTGAGCGTCGGGAACACGTCGCGCCGCTGCGAGTTCGAGGTCCGGAAGATCGGCACTGCGCGCACGGACATCTCCGGGAGCGCAGCGGAGTTCCTCGACGAACCGGTCTTGACGCTCCGAGCGATCGGCACCACCGTCGTCCCGAAGGAACATCAGCGCTTCGATCACTGATGAAGCGTCAGCTGGCCTTCTGAAGGCCGTGGATCACGCCGAGCAGCTCGTCCATGTCGAACGGCTTCGGGACGTAGGCATCGACCCCGAGCTCCAGAGCCGTCGCGCGATCGGTTCCCGAGGCGAGCGCCGTGACCATCACGACCCGGGGGCGTTCGTCGGCGGGGAGCTTCGCCAGCTCGCGCATCACGGACCACCCGTCCATCCGCGGCATCATCACGTCGAGCACCATCAGCTCGGGGTGCTTCGCGGAGATCTGCGCCATCGCCTCGACGCCGTTGCGGGCGGTGCAGACGTCGTAACCCTCGGACCCCAGCGCGAGCTCGAGCACCCATACGACCTGGGGCTCATCGTCGACGACGAGGACGCGGTGGCCGTTCGACACAGGATCGATCCCATCCATGTCCCTAGTAACGGGACGGAGCGGCAGGCTCTCGATGCGTCATCGGTCCCGTTTCCGCACTCCGTCGAGAGACCGACACGTCGGCCGGAAGCGGGTGCGCCGGGGGTGACGCGCGCCTAGTCACGAAGCGCCAGTGCGGAACTCAGTCGATCCGGACCCCGGAGCCCGGGACCACCTCGCCGATCCGGATCGACCCGGCAGCACGCGTGAGCACCGTTCCGACCTCATCCGGCCCGACGACCAGGACCATCCCGATGCCCATGTTGAAGGTCCCGAACATGTCCGCGTCGGTGGCAGCCGCTCGGCGGCGGATCTCCTCGAAGATCGGAGGCTCGGTCCAGGCTCCCCGTTCGATGCGGGCGCCCAGCCCGGCCGGCAGGACGCGCGGGACGTTCTCGAGGAACCCGCCGCCGGTGATGTGCGCGGCCGCATGGACCAAGCGGTCCCGGTGTAGGGCGAGCACCTCCGGCGCATAGATCCGGCAGGGCGCGAGCACCTCATCGGCGAAGGTGCGGCCGAGGGCGGGCGGTGCGATCGCCAACTCGTCCGACGTCACGACCGTTCGAACCAGGGAGAAGCCGTTCGCATGGAGCCCACTCGAGGGCAGACCGATCAGTGCATCGCCCGGCCGAACGCGCTCCGGACCGAGTACCTGCTCGCCGTCGACGATCCCGACGCAGAACCCGGCGAGGTCGAACCGGTCGTCGGCCATGACGCCGGGATGCTCCGCCGTCTCGCCGCCCAGGAGCGCGCAACCGGCCAGGCGGCACCCTTCGACGATCCCCTCGACGACGGACGCCACGTCGTCGGGGACGACGCGACCGACCGCCAGGTAGTCGAGGAAGAACAAGGGCTCGGCCCCCGTGCACACGACGTCGTCCGCGCACATCGCCACCAGGTCGATCCCCACGGTGTCGAGGCGGCCAGTGATACGAGCGAACTCGAGCTTCGTCCCGACCCCGTCGGTGGCGGCCGCGAGCAGCCTGCCGCCACCGATCGAGAAAAGCCCCGCGAAGCCGCCGACTTCACCGGCGACCTCGGGCCGGCGCGCCTGAGCCGCGAGATCGGCGATGAGCGTCACAGCCTTCGCGGCCGCCTCGGTGTCGACGCCCGAGGAACGGTAGGCCTCGCTCATGGCTCAGCCGGTCGGGAGCTTGAGCTGGTCCTCGAGGACGTACTTCCCCGCACCTTCGGGGATCTCGATCGGATACTCACCATCGAAGCACGCCCTGCAAAACGTCTCTTTCCCGTCACCGGCTGCCGCGACCATGCCGTCGAGCGACAGGTACCCGAGCGAGTCCGCGCTCACGTACGAGCGGATCTGGTCCACCGTGAGATCTGCCGCGATCAGCTCTTGGCGGGTCGGCATGTCGATCCCGTAGAAGCACGGCCATTGGATCGGCGGACACGTGATGCGGATGTGGACCTCGGCCGCTCCCGCCTCCCGGAGCGCCTGGACGATCTGCTTCGTCGTGGTCCCTCGCACGATCGAATCGTCCACCACGACGAGGCGCTTGCCCCGGATCGAGTCCGGTAGGGGGTTGAGCTTGAGCTTGACCCCGCGGTCGCGGAGCGACTGGGACGGCTGGATGAAGGTCCGGCCCACGTACGTGTTCTTGTAGAGGCCGTCGCCGTACGGGATCCCGCTCACCTCGCTGAAGCCCTGTGCTGCCGAATGGCCGGTCGTCGGGACCGCGATCACGAGGTCAGCGTCGGCGGGATGCTCCCGGGCGAGGATGCGACCCATCTCGCGCCGGGCCTCGTGGACCGACCGTTCGCGGAGCCGCGAATCCGGACGCGCGAGGTAGACGACCTCGAACACGCAGAGCGAGCGCTTCGGAGACTCGGCGAACCGCTGGGCGTGCAACCCGCGGTCGTCGATCCGCACCAGCTCCCCCGGCTCGACGTCCCGCACGAGCGTCGCGCCGACGATGTCGAGCGCGCACGTCTCCGAGGCGACGACGAAGCCGTTCGGGAGCCGCCCGATGGAGAGCGGCCGGACCCCGTGCGAGTCGCGTGCCGCGAACACGCTGCGCTCGTCCATGAACACGAAGCAGAAGGCGCCCCGAAGCTCGGGCAAGACGTCCATCGCGGCGGCCTCGATGCTGCCGGCCTCGGGTGTCCGGTCGGCGATCATCGTCGTCACGATGTCCGAATCCGTCGTCGCGAGACCGGCGCCGCGGACCCGTTCGGCGAGCTCGGAGGTGTTCACGAGGTTCCCGTTGTGCCCGAGCGCGATGGAGTGCACGCCGTCGGTCTTGAAGACCGGCTGCGCGTTGTCCCACGTGGTCGAACCGGTGGTCGAGTAGCGGGTGTGCCCCACGGCGAGGTCCCCGTGGAGCGTCGTCAGGGTCGCTTCGTTGAAGACCTGGCTGACCAGCCCTAGGTCCTTGTAGACGAGGATGTTCGTCCCGTCGGAGACCGCGATCCCGGCGGATTCCTGTCCGCGGTGCTGCTGCGCGAACAGACCGAAGTACGTGAGGCGGGCGACCTCGTCGCCGGGTGCCCATACGCCGAAGAGCCCGCATTCCTCTTTCGGTGACTCGGCGCCCATCGAGGGCCCCAGTGTATCGAGACGGTTCCCGCGCGACGGGAGCCCCGCTGGGTCCTCACGGGATCAGCGTGATCGGGAGGTCGCGGGAGACGGTCCCGAGCCCGTCGCGATCGAACGTGAGCACCGTTCCCCCGTTCCGCTCCGCACAGGCGATGACGGCCGCGTCGGGGAACCCGAGCGGAAGCTCCGCGTAGCGGGTCATCAACGCCCGGATCCGTGGCAGGTCCAGATCACCGCAGTCGAGAAGGGTCTCGCCGGTCTCGATGCCCTCCAGGAAGGTGAGGCTGGCCGCCGGCGCGAGCCGGCGGCCGAGCACCCGGTCGACCTCCGCGAGGATGCCGACCGGAACGACGGTCGGCATCCTCGCGACCTCGAGCGCGCGGACGGCCCGTCGGTGGCGGCGGTCGGATCGGACGAGGAGCGCGACGACGCCGGACGTGCCGAGGGTGATCACGGCCGACGCTGAGACCGGATCGTGCGAGGACCGGCAGGAGACCCGTCCCTCCACGCGCCCACCCAGGAAGGCAGTCGGTACCCGTCGCATCGGCCGAGGTACCGGTCGATGGCCTCGCGGATCAGCTGGTCGCGGGGGCGATCGCTGGACGCGGCGAGCGAGCTCAGCCGCCGGCGCTGATCCGCGTCCAGGTAGATCGCGGTCCGTTCGACCCGCGGGATCACCGACGTCGCCGCGGACGCCGAGGACGCCACGGGGGGCTGCCACCCGTCCATCGTGCACAGGAGAACACGACGCGTCCGACGCTCGCCGTGACGACGGTCACGCCGCGGGAAGGGATCCCTCGAGACGGAGCAACAGCTCCTTCCGGGGGAGACCGCCCCCGTACCCGGTGAGGTTCCCGCCGGCGCCGATCACCCGGTGGCAGGGGACGACGATCGGGATCGGGTTGGCGCCGAGCGCGGCGCCCACCGCTCGCGCCGCCTTCGGGCGCCCGATACGGCCGGCGATCTCTCCGTAGGTGGCGAGGCGACCGAACGGGACCCGGGCCGTCGCCCCGAGCACGTCCTTCGCGAACGGGCTCATCAGTCGCCGGTCGAGGCGGAGATCGAAACGGCGGCGCGCTCCACGGAAGTACTCGTCGAGCTCACGGCGCACGTCATCCGTGGCGCGCGCCGCCATCAGCACGCGGGGCGACAGTCCGCGGGCAAGCCGGTCGAGCACCCGGTCGCGGTCATCGCCCTCGAAGGCGATCGCCGCGAGTCCCCGCGGGGTCACCGCCACGAGCAGCTCGCCGACCGGTGAGCCCATCGTTCCCACGGCGACGTCGACGAGCCCGGTATCCGGCGCCGCAGCGCGGAACCGTTCGGCGGCCTGCCGCGAGCGTCGTTCCGCCTCCTGCGTCGAGATCCTCAGTCGTTCGTCCATATGGCTCGCTCCTTGAGCTCTTGTTGCTTCAGTCTGCGCAATCCCTGGTAGGCGCTTGCACGAACCGCCTCCTCGGAACAGCCCATCAGCGAGGCGGCGTCCGCGACGCTGAACCCGAGGATGTGGCGGTACGCGACCGCGTCGCGTTGACGCGCCGGCAGGTCGCGGACCGCGACCAGCGCGGGACCGAAACCGTCGGCTGCCGGATCGACCTCCGTCGGACGCTCCGGCGGGGCGGCGACCGGGATCGGTCGCCGCCCCGCTCCCCGGTGATGATCGATCGCCTTGCGCGAGGCGATCCGGAGGATCCACCGATCCAGCCGGGCGGCCTCGTTGCAGCGGGGGTAGGCTCGGAGCGCCGCCAGGAACGTCTCCTGGAACACGTCGTCCGCGTCGATCGGCCCCACCGCCGCCGTCAGGTACCGGAACACCGTCGTCCGGTTCTCTTCGAGGAACCGCTCGAACGGCGGAAGCCGGCTCACACGTTCCACCACCTGCGGACGGGCAGATCGCGCCAGACATGGGGCCTCCGCCTCCGGGAGACGCTCCGCAGGTACTCGGGCTCCGGTTCGGTCACGCGCCAGATCCTCCACCGATCCTCGTGATGCATCTCGATCCCTCCTTCGCCGTCTGGAAGAACAACGCGGGAGGGGTCGGCTGCGTGAAACGCTACGTCTCCCCGAGGAGCCGCGGGATCGCGCTCTCCCACGCCTCGCGGAGCTCGTCCACGGGCACGTCGAGCAGACCCTCGACGAGCGCGCGCGGTCCGCCCGTCTCGCCGAGCCGAGCGATGGGGACGCCGTGCTCGGCCGCGAGCCGGACGAGCGACTCCTCGTCGGCGGCGTCGACGCTCACGACGGCGCGCGACGCCGACTCGCTGAACAGGGCTACGTGGGAGGGGAGATCGCCGGCGAGCGACACCGCGAAGCCATGGCCACCGCCGATCGCCGACTCCAGGAGCGCGATCACGAGCCCGCCGTCGCCGCAGTCGTGCGCGCTCGCGAGCGCCGCGCCGCCGGCGGCGGCGATCAGGAACCGGTGGAGCGCTCGCTCCTTCGACAGATCCAGGGCCGGCGGCTTGCCGGCGACGACCCCGAGGACGGCTTCGGCGAACTCGGAACCCCCGAGCTCGGCGAAGGTCTCACCCGCGAGGTAGATCGCCAGCCCCGGACGAGGGAACGAGCTCGGGACGCGCAACCGGTAGTCCTCGAGGAGCCCGAGCATCCCGATCACGGGTGTGGGCCAGATCGCGCTGTCGCCGCTCTCGTTGTAGAGGCTCACGTTCCCGCCGGTCACCGGGGTGTCGAGGGCGAGGCAGGCGTTGCGGATCCCGCGGATCGACTCGATGAGCTCCCACATGACCTCGGGACGCTCCGGGTTGCCCAGGTTGAGACAGTTCGTGATGGCGATCGGGGTCGCTCCCGTCACGGCGACGTTGCGGGCCGACTCCGCGACGGCGTGGACGGCCCCGAGGAACGGGTCCAGACGCCCGAACCGACTCTTGCTGTCCGTCGAGAGCGCGAGGCCCTTGAGGGTTCCAGCGACCCTGACGACGGCGGCATCGGAATCGGGCCCGGCGACCGTGTTGCCCTGCACCACCCGGTCGTACTGTTCGAACGCCCACCGTTTGCTGGCGACGTTCGGCGCCGTCAACACGGTCAGCACGGCCTCCGTCAGATCCTTCTCGAACGGAACGAAGGTGGGGTCCTCCCCGTTGCCCATCGATCGGGCAGGGTGTTCCGCGGGGCGATCGTAGACCGGGCCGTCGTCCGCGAGGGACGATGCGGGCACCTCCGCCACGATGGCGCCGCCGCTCCGGACCGAGAGCGTGCCACCCGGTATGAGCTCGCCGATCACCGCCGTGGTGAGCCCCCAGCGATCGCAGACCGCTTGGACCTCGTCGAGCTTCGACGGATGCACGATCGCGAGCATCCGTTCCTGCGACTCCGACGTAAGGATCTCGAAGGGCACCATGCCCGCCTCGCGGAGCGGAACGGCGTCCAGGTCCAGCGACGCGCCCATCCCGGCCCGGGCGGCGGATTCGCTCACGGCGCATGTGATCCCCGCTCCCCCGAGATCCTGCAGACCTTCGAGGCATCCGCCCCCGACCAGCTCGAGCGACGCCTCGATCAGGAGTTTCCCGGCGAACGGATCCCCGATCTGGACGCTGGGACGCGACCCCTCGGCTCCGTCCTCGAGGGTTGCCGACGCGAGCACGCTCACCCCACCGATCCCGTCCCGGCCGGTGGACGCGCCGTAGAGCACCATCAGCGATCCGGCCAGCGCCGTCCGGGATTGCGCCGTGATCAGATCGGCTCCATCGGCGATGCCGACGCACATCACGTCGACGGTGGGATCCGCGGTGTGCGCGTCGGCGAACCGGATCTCGCCGCCCACGGTCGGGACCCCGATGCAGTTGCCGTAGCCGCCGATCCCCGCCACCACGCCGGCGAAGAGCCAGCGGTTCCGCTCCTCGGTGAGCGGCCCGAACAGGAGCGGATCGAGCAAGGCCACCGGCCGCGCTCCCATCGACACGATGTCCCGGACGATCCCGCCCACGCCCGTAGCCGCACCCTGGTACGGCTCGATCGCGCTCGGATGCGAGTGCGACTCGATCTTGAACACGACGGCGATCCCGCCGCCGATGTCGACCGCTCCGGCGTCCTGCCCGGGGCCGACGAGCACGGCCGGTCCTTCGGTGGGGAGGGTCCGCAGGTGGATCTTCGAGGACTTGTACGAACAATGCTCGGACCACATCACGGAGTACATGGCGAGCTCGGTTCGGTTCGGCTCCCGACCGAGGGTCGCCTCGATCTGCGCCAGCTCGTCGTCCGTGAGGCCGAGCTGCCGGTGGAGCGAGAGCTCCTCCGAGCTCACCCGGTCACCCCCGCCATCGCCACGTGCAGCAGCGACGCGAAGAGAGGCTGGCCCCCGGTCGGGCCGACATCCGGGTCGACCGCGTGCTCGGGGTGCGGCATCAGCCCGACGACGTTCCCGGTCGGGTTCCGGATACCCGCGACGTTGTTCGTCGCCCCGTTCGGGTTATGGACGTCGTCGACGATCCCGGTGCGCGATGCGTACCGGAAGACGACGAGCCCATCCCGCTCGATGTCGCCGAGCTGCTCCGGGGTCGCGGTCCACTGGCCCTCGCCGTGCTTGATCGGGATCTCG
>VAXZ01000060.1 GCA_005885035.1 Actinomycetota bacterium | reverse complement strand
ACGTCCACCGAGTGGGTTCCGTGGGAGGTCGACTGGGAGGCCGAACCGGGGGAGCACCAGCTCGTCGTGCGTGCCGCGGATGACGCGGGGAACGTCCAGCCACTCGAGCAATCCTGGAACCACCACGGGCTCGAGAACAACGCCGTCCAGCGCGTGCCGGTAACGGTGCGCTCCGGCTGACCCTCCAGTTAGACGAGCGTCGCGAGCTCGGCGAAGCAGCGGTCCACATCGTCCTCGTTCGTGAAGAAGTGCGGGCTGATCCGCAGGCCGTCGCCGCGGAAGTCCGTGCAGACGTCTCGCGCGAGCAACGCGTGGCAGATCCGCTCCGCCTCCGGGCCGACCCGCACGTTCACCACGCCACCCCGGGCCTGAGGCTCGCGCGGCGTCCGGACGTTCAGACCCAGCCGGTCGGCGTGCTCGAAGACCTGGTCCTGGAGCTCCCACTGCCGTTCCCGGATGCGCTCCACCCCGACCTCCGCGATGACGTCGATCCCGCCTTGCGCGATGAAGAACACCGGGGCCGGCGGGGTCCCGTGCTCAAGACGCCGTGCCGTCGGGTGATACATCAGGTGCTGGGTGTCGAACGAGAAGGGCTCGGCCGTCGCGAACCACCCGGTGACGGCGGGCTCCAACGATGCCAGGAGGTCCCGGCGGCAATAGAGGAAGACGCACCCCGGGCCACCGCACAGGAACTTCAGGGTCCCAGCGACATAGAGGTCGCAGCCGAGGTCGTGCAGGTCGAGCGGGATGACGCCGATCCCGTGGTAGTCGTCGACGAGGCTCAGCACCCCGCGATCGCGGGCGATCGCACAGACCGCCTTGGCATCCACGACCGCGCTCGACCGATAGAGGACGCGATTCACCATGACCAGCGCGGTCCGCTCGTCGATCGCGGCGTCGTACCGCTCGAGCGGGATGGTCAAACCGTCGGGCGAGCGTAGCCAGACCAGTTCCGCTCCGGTCTTCGCCGCCCACGCCTGCCAGACCTGCCCGTCGGTGGGGAAGTCCAGCTCGGAGAGCACGATCCGGTTCCGCTCGCCCGAGAGGTCCAGGGCGGAGGCCACCGTCGAGAGCGCGATCGAGACGTTCGTGGTGAGCGCGACCTCGTCCGCATCGCATCCGCAGAGCTCGGCGAAGGACCGCTTCAACCGGGCCATGGCGGGGAAGATGTCCTCGAACCACACGTGATCGGGTGCTCCCTTGCGGGCCCATGCCTGGACGTAGTCGTCGAGGTATCGCCGGGAGCGGTCGCCGACGGGACCCAGCGACGCGCTGATGAGGTACGACTTGCGACGGACGACCTCGAACTCGTCGCGGTAGCTCGCGAGCTCGCGCACCGCCGGCTCCATGCCGGTCACGCCGCGGGGCGACGCCTCACTCGCCCTTCTCCACGAGGTAATCGACGTACAGCGGCCGGAGGGCCTCGCCGACCGCCCCCGAATCGGAGTCGTACAGGAAGTCGTTGATCAGCGCCAGCGGCCGCAGGATGTCGACCTTCGAGCGCTGGTCATCGCCGATGACCTCTTCGGCGACCGGAAGGGCCTTCACGACCTCCCAGAGGAACCCGACGTCCACATGCTTCCGGGCGGTTTCCATCGCCAGGTCATGCAGCTCCTTGATCGGGAGGGCCTCGAGCTCCGCTCGCGTCACCATCGGCTGAGCCTAGCGCACGACCCCGAGCACCAGCCCCACGAGCCCGCCGCCGAGCGCCACCCACGCGACGTTGACCCGGAACCGACGGATCGCGACGAAGGCCGCCGTCCCGACAACGACGCTGGGCACGTCGAGGGACGACCAGACGGGCCGGGGGATCGCCGCGAAGAACGGGCGGGCGGTCTGGACGTCCTCGAACAGCACGTTCGCGGCGACGGTCAACGCGAGGCTCCCGATCACGCCGACAACGGCAGCGGTGACGGCGGCGAGCGCCCCGCGCAAGGCGCGGTTCGTACGGAGCCGTTCGACCCACGGCGCGCCGAGGAAGACCCACAGGAAGCACGGGGCGAACGACGCCCAGACGGTGACCGCGGCGCCGATCGCGCCGGCCGCCGCCGGCGCCAGCGTCCCGGGGTTCCGGTACGCAGCGAGGAAGCCGTAGAACTCGACGACGAGGATCAACGGGCCCGGCGTCGTCTCGGCGAGCGCGAGCCCCGCCACCACGTCGTCGGGTGACAGCCCGAAGCGACGGACCACCTCGTGGGCTACGTAGGCCAGCACGGCGTACGCCCCACCGAACGAGATCACCGCGACCTGAGAGAAGAACAGACCTTCTTCCGAGTAGATCGAACCAACCCCGGTCCACGCGACGACGGCGAGGAGGGGGATCCACCACACGGCGAGTCCCACGGCGAGGACCGGTAGTGTCCGCCGGCGCCGAGGGGCGAGGGATGCCGAACGGTCCGTCCCTTCGTCCGAGACCGTGACGCCGAGCCGCCAGGGACCGAGGGCCAGCCCGGTTGCGGCGGCCGCCAGTACGACGATCGGGAACGGAAAACCGATGACGAAGATCGCGAGGAACGCCAGCGCGGCGACGACCGCCGCGACCATCCCCCGGACCGCCCGTCCGCCGATGCTCACCATCGCGGCCGCCACGATCCCGACCACCGCTGCCGCGAGCCCCTCGAAGATCGCGGAGACGATCGGGAGTTCGCCACCCGCCGCGTAGAGCCACGCGAGGCCGGCCATCAGGAGCGCGGCCGGCGCCACGAACAACACCCCGGCCGCGATCCCTCCCTCGGTGCCGTTGAGGAGCCAGCCGGTGTAGACCGCCAGCTGTTGGGCTTCCGGACCCGGCAGGAGCAGGCAGAAGGACAACGCATGGAGGAAACGGTCCTCGCCGAGCCATCGGCGGCGGGTCACCAGCTCCTCGTGCATCAGCGCGATCTGCCCGTGGGGCCGCCGAAGTTCACGAACCCGAGCTTCAGCCAGAAGCGGAAGGCGTCACCGAAGCTCGGCGTGATGGACCCATGTACGTCATGTGCCATGCCGCGCAAGCCTACGCGGTCGTCTGGCCGTGGTGTCTGAAGACGCCGGTACACTCGGCTGACGTGGGCCAAGATTCCCTCGTCATCCATGGCGCCCGGGAGCACAACCTCCGGAACATCACGCTGGAGCTGCCTCGGGACGCCCTCATCGTCTTCACCGGGCTGTCCGGGTCCGGCAAGTCGTCCCTCGCCTTCGACACGATCTACGCCGAGGGCCAGCGCCGGTACGTCGAGTCGCTCAGCTCCTACGCGCGACAGTTCCTCGGTCAGATGGAGAAGCCGGACGTCGACTTCATCGAGGGCCTGAGCCCGGCAATCTCGATCGACCAGAAGTCAACGTCGCGGAACCCTCGCTCCACGGTGGGGACCATCACGGAGGTCTACGACTACCTGCGCGTCCTGTTCGCCAGGGTCGGCCGTCCCCATTGCTTCAACTGCGGGAGACCCATCGGACGCCAGACCCCGGAGCAGATCGTCGACCAGGTGATGGAGCTCCCCGAAGGGACCCGGTTCCAGGTGCTCGCCCCGGTGGTCCGGGGGCGGAAGGGGGAGTACGAGAAGCTCCTCCAGGATCTGGCGCGCAAGGGATATCCCCGGGCGAGGATCGACGGAGAGGTTCGGGACCTCGCCGAACCGATCCGGCTGCCCAGGAACTACAAGCACACGATCGAGGTCGTCGTCGACCGGTTGGTCGCCAAGCCCGATATCCGCAGACGCGTCGCCGACTCGATCGAGCAGGCCCTGGAGCTGGCCGAGGGGATCGCGTCGGTGGCCGTCGTCACGCACGAGGGCCACGAGGAGGTACAGACTTTCTCGCAGAAGCTCGCGTGCACGTACTGCGGGCTCTCGTTCGACGAGCTCGCTCCGCGCAACTTCTCGTTCAACTCACCGTACGGGGCGTGCCCGACGTGCGACGGGCTCGGGACGCGGCTGGAGGTCGATCCCGAGCTCGTCGTGCCAGAACCGGATCTGTCCATCAACGAAGGGGCCATCGCGCCGTGGGCATCCAGCAGCCTCGAGTACTGGTACCGAGTCCTCCAAGCCGTCGGCGACGCGCATGGCTTCGACCTCGACACGCCGTGGAAGAAGCTGCCGAAGAAGGCGCGGGACATCCTGCTCGACGGCTCGGAGGAGTCGATCTACGTCAAGTACAAGAACCGGTACGGGCGGCAGCGTGCGTACTGGACGACCTTCGAAGGGATCCTCCCGAACATCGAGCGGCGGTACCGCGAGACCGAATCGGACGCGGCCCGGGAGAAGCTGGAGCAGTTCATGCGCGAGATACCGTGCCGCGCGTGCAGGGGCCAGCGTCTCCGTCCGGAGACGCTGGCCGTCACGATCGGGGACCGCAACATCGCGGACGTCACGGATCTGTCGATCCGTGACGCCCTCGCGTTCACCGGCGACATGGGGCTCAGCGAACGGGAGGAGATGATCGCCGCGCGGCTCGTGAAGGAGATCCGCGCCCGGCTCGGCTTCCTCGTCGACGTCGGCCTCGACTACCTCACGCTGGGCCGCGCCGCCGGCACCCTTGCCGGCGGCGAGGCCCAGCGCATCCGGCTGGCCACGCAGATCGGCAGCGGGCTCGTGGGCGTCCTGTACATCCTCGACGAGCCCTCGATCGGCCTCCATCAGCGCGACAACCGCCGACTCCTCGACACCTTGATCAGGCTGCGCGACCTTGGGAACACGCTGATCGTGGTCGAGCACGACGAGGCGACGATCGTCGCGGCGGACCACATCGTGGACATCGGCCCGGGCGCCGGCGAGCACGGAGGCGAGATCGTCTACTCGGGCGAGCTGAAGGGGTTGCTCGAGGCCGACGCGTCGCTGACCGGCGCGTACCTGTCCGGGCGGCGGACGATCCCGGTCCCCGAGGTCCGTCGCCAGCCCGGGGAACGGGTGCTCCGGATGGAAGGCGTGCGGGAGCACAACCTGCAGAACGTCAACGTCCAGATCCCGCTCGGTCTGCTCGTCTGTGTGACCGGGGTCAGCGGCTCGGGGAAATCCACGTTGGTCCAAGACGTCCTGCTCCGGGCGCTGATGCAGAAGGTGTACCGGTCGCGACTGCTCCCCGGCAGGCACAAGAAGCTCATCGGCTGGGAGCAGGTCGACAAGGTGATCGACATCGATCAGTCGCCGATCGGCCGCACGCCGCGGTCCAACCCCGCCACGTACACCGGGGTCTTCGACCACGTCCGGAAGCTCTACGCGCAGGTGCCCGAGGCGCGGATCCGCGGGTTCCAGCCCGGTCGGTTCTCGTTCAACGTCCGCGGCGGCCGGTGCGAGAACTGCGCCGGGGACGGCCAGATCAAGATCGAGATGCACTTCCTCCCCGACGTGTACGTCACGTGCGAGGTGTGCAAGGGCCGCCGCTACAACCGCGAGACGCTCGAGGTCAAGTACAAGGGCCGCAGCATCAGCGACGTGCTCGCCATGAGCGTGGACGAGGCGCTCGAGTTCTTCCAGAACATCCCACCGATCAAACGACAGATGGAGACGCTCTCCGACGTGGGGCTCGGCTACATCAAGCTCGGACAGCCCGCGCCCACGCTCTCCGGAGGCGAGGCGCAGCGCATCAAGCTGGCGTCGGAGCTGCACAAACGGGCGACCGGCAACACCCTGTACGTGTTGGACGAGCCCACCACCGGACTGCACTTCGAAGACATCCGCAAGCTGCTGCAGGTGCTGCAGCGACTGGTCTCCGCGGGGAACACGGTGCTCGTGATCGAGCACAACCTCGACGTGGTCAAGACGGCTGACTGGATCGTCGACCTGGGCCCAGAGGGCGGCGATCAGGGCGGGAAGGTCGTCGCGGTCGGGACACCGGAGGAGGTCGCGGCCGACCCGGATTCGCACACCGGACGGTTCCTCGCCGAGGTCCTGGGAAGCCTTCCCCTTACCGTTGCAGGAGCGGCGCGCGGATCGACGACGCGTTGATCGGCGTTGGTAGTATCCGCGCCGACGTGTCGAAGCGATCCTTCGCCCTCGGTGCGGGCCTGGCCCTGCTTGCCGCCGCCTGTGCCGCCAATCCCACCGCAACCTCGATCGATTTCGGCAGTGGCGTGCGCTTCCTCCCGGTCGTCGCAGACTCCCTCGATAACGTCGGACTGGGTTCCGCGGTGGCGCTCGACGCCAGCGGTCTGCCGTACGTGACCTATCTGGGGTTCCCGGCGGTCGTGAAGCAGGGTGAGATCCCCGTCCCGCGACCGGTCGGGTCGCCCTTCCTGCCCGGGGTCTTGCTGAGCAGCGTCGACGCGAACGGCGTCTGGACACACGGGGCGATCGAGCAGAGCAAGCCGAAGGCCGGGTTGCCGACAGGCATCACGATCCCGTTCGGACCGGTGACGACCGACAACCTCCAGCTCACCGCGGACGACTCGAACGGCACGGCCGTCGCCGTTGGCTCGGACGGGACCGTGCACGCCGCGTGGACGATGCGCGACGGTGTGTACTACGGGACGACGAAGGCGGGCGGCACATCGACGGTGGAGCAGGTCTTCAACTACGGGACGGCCCTTTCGCTCGCGGGCCCGATCTCCGCACCGGGGATCGCGCTCGACGCCGACGGGAACCCGTGGGTGGCGTTCTCCGTGCTCGGATCCAAGGGGTTGGAGGTCCACGCCGCGACGCTGAACGGCTCCAAGTGGACGGATCAGGTGGTCGCGACGGCCGGATCCTGCAACGGATGCGCGCAACCGGGGCCGACCGGGATCGCGATCCTCGGAGGGAACCCTGTGGTGGTGTTCGGGGATGCGGCGAAGGACGCCGTGGAGACCGCGACCATGCACTGGTCAAAGTGGGTCGTGAACGTCGCCCAGACCCACGCGCAGGGGTTGGGCCTATCGGTGTCGACCACCGGCACGACGGCGTACGCGTCGTATTACACGGGCCACGGGACGGTCGACGTCTCCTTGATGAATGACCACGCCCCGACCACGAAGGAAGTCGCGAAGGCGCCGAACCCCAGCCCCTCCAAGACCGGGAACTCCGCTTCCCGGACCGCGGTCGCCGCGACGAAGGACGGCACGATCTACGTGGCATGGGATGACCAGACGAAGGGGCTCCAGTTCGCCTCGGGCACCGACACGTTCACACCGATCGACGTGGGTCCGTCCACGACCGGGGATATGCATCCGGCACTCGCGGCGTCCGACACCGGCGTTGTGCTCTCGTGGTACGACAGCGTGAATCAGAACCTGATGGTCGGGATCCAGGGCGATGTCCAGAACATCCTGGTCGCGAACCCGCCGCCGTCGATCGTTCCGAGCTTCGGCGCCTCGAGCAGCGCGAGCTGTGGGCAGGACAAGAAGATCCTGCTCGATATCTCCGCCACCGGAACATCCTTCGACACGACGTGTCTTGTGAGTCCAGCGTCCAAGGGATTCACGATCAGCTTCGACAACAAGGCGACGGGGATCCAGCACAACATCGATGTCTTCGACAAGAAAGGCGGCACATCGCTTGCGAGTACGCAGGTTGCGACGGGACCAGCCCAGGAGTCGTTGCCTGTGAAACCGCTCGGTGCCGGCACCTATTACTTCCAGTGCGACGTCCATCCCACGCTGATGTTCGGGACCCTGGCCGTCGTGAAAGGCGCCTCCTAGCAGCCAACTCCCGGTCCCGTCGCGGGCCCGCGCTAGCATCGATGTCGTGAGCGTCGTGCGCCCGGCACCTTCGAGCATCCCCGACGCGCCCGGCGCCTACCTCTTCCGGGACGGCGACGGGCGCGTGGTCTACGCGGGCAAGGCCAGGTCGCTGCGGAAGCGGCTCGCCTCCTACTGGGGTAAGCCGCTGCACCCGCGCACGGCCGCGATGACCGAGGCGGCGGAGTCCGTCGAATGGATCGTCGCCTCGGGCGAGGTCGACGCGTTGATGCTGGAGTACAACCTGATCCAGCGCCACCGGCCTCGCTTCAACATCCGGTACCGCGACGACAAGTCCTACCCCTATCTCGCCCTTACGGTGGGGGAGAAGTGGCCCCGGGCGCAGGTGCTCCGGGGGGCCAAACGCAAAGGCGTCCGGTACTTCGGTCCGTACGGTCACGCCTGGGCGATCCGCGACACGCTGGATGCGCTCACCCGGGTCTTCCCCGTCCGGACGTGCTCGAACGCGTTCTTCGACCAGCGCGCCCGCGCCGGCCGCCCATGCCTCTACTACGACATCGGCCGGTGTGCCGGCCCGTGCGTCCCGGCCACGACGGGTGCGACCGAGGAGAGCTATCGGGAGCACGTCGACGCGATGGCCGAGTTCCTCGCGGGAACCACGCGGCCGGTGCTCCGTCGGCTCGAGACGCAGATGCGAGCCTCGTCCGAACAGGAGGAGTTCGAGCAGGCCGCGAGGTTCCGTGACCAGTTGTTCGCGGCGCGGCGGGCGCTCGAGAAGCAGGAGATGGTGCTCTCGCCGCCTCAGGATCTGGACGTCGTGGGGCTCGCCGAGGACGAGCTCGAGGCGGCGTTCCAGGTGTTCTTCGTGCGGCGCGGGAGGGTCCTCGGTCGGAAGGGCTGGGTGGTCGACCGCGTGGAGGAGCTCGATCGGTCGCAGCTGATCGCCTCGTTCCTGGAGCAGCTCTACATGGAGCGGAAGGAGGTGCCGGCCCGCGTGTTGGTGGCCGCCGCGCCGGCCGACCAGGACCTCCTGGAGACGTGGCTCGCCGGCCGGCGCGGCGGCCCCGTCCGGATCGCGGTGCCCGAACGGGGCGCCAAGCGCAAGCTCCTGGAGGTCGTGACGCGCAACGCCGAGGAGGCGTTCCACCGTCACAAGCTCCGCCGCGCCTCCGACTTCGGGGCACGGTCGCGCGCGCTCACGGAACTGGCGGACCAGCTCGGGCTCCAGCAAGCGCCGCTGCGGATCGAGGCGTACGACATCTCCAACCTCGGTCCGACCGACACGGTCGGGTCGATGGTCGTCTTCGAAGACGGCTTGCCCAAGCGTCAGGACTATCGGAAGTTCACGATCAAGGGCGTCGTGGGCCAGGATGATTTCGCGTCGATGGACGAGATGCTTCGCCGACGCTTCACGCGGCTGCTGGACGAGGAACAACGGCCTAAGGACGGACGGGCCCGTCGGTTCTCGTACCCACCGGCGCTGGTTGTCGTCGACGGGGGGCGGGGCCAACTCGCGCAGGCGACCCGCGTGCTCGGGGAGCTCGGCCTGTCGATCCCGCACATCGGTCTCGCGAAGCGGCTCGAGGAGATCTACTTCCCGGATCGCCCGGACCCGTTGATGATCCCGCGCGGGTCGGAGGCTCTGTTCGTGCTGCAACACATCCGGGACGAGGCGCACCGGACGGCCGTTCGGTTCCATCGTCAGACCCGCGAGAAGCGCGCCTTCCACTCGCCGCTCGACGATATCGCGGGGATCGGACCTGCCCGGAAGAAGGCGTTGCTCAAGCGGTTCGGATCGCTGGCCCGGGTCCGGGAAGCCGATCCGGAACAGATCGCCGAGACGCCGGGGATCGGTTCCGATCTTGCCGCCGCGATCCACGAGCACCTGCACACCCAACCGACGTCGGATCGGCGGGCGACCGCGTGAGCGACCTCGACGAGGTGGTGCACGTGAGCGGGTTCACCATCATCACCGGGCTGTCGGGCGCGGGCCGCTCGGAGGCCGCGCACTGTCTGGAAGACCTGGGGTACTTCGTCGTCGACAACCTCCCGCCGGCGTTGCTGCCGAAGATGGCCGAGCTCACCACGCGGCCCGGCGGGCCGGCGCGGGTCGCGATCGTGGTCGACGCGCGCGGCGGGGTGTTCTTCAGCGAGCTCTCCAAAGCGCTGGAAGAACTGAAGAAGCTCCACACGGACTACCGCATCGTCTTCCTGGAAGCCTCCGACGACGATCTGGTGAACCGGTACGAGGCAACGCGCAGGCGACACCCCCTGGCGCCGGCCGATCGGGTGGTCGAAGGGATCCGCAAGGAACGGCACATCCTGGGGGAGCTGCGGGGCCACGCCGACCTGGTGATCGACACCTCGGGGCTCACACCGCACGAGCTGCGGGACCGGGTCCGGGAGGCGTTCGCCGACGCGCCTCCGGAGGAAGGGATCCAGGTCTCTGTCGTTTCGTTCGGGTTCAAGTTCGGAGCTCCCCGGGACGCCGACATGCAGCTCGATGTCCGGTTCCTCCCGAACCCGCATTGGGTCCCGGAGTTGCGCCCACTCCCCGGGACGGACCAGCGCGTCAAGGACTACGTCGAGTCACAGGACGCGTACGGCACCTTCATCGAACGCGTCACCGCTCTGCTCGACGTGACCGTGCCCGGCTTCATCGCGGAAGGGAAGTCGTACCTGACGGTCTCGATAGGGTGCACGGGTGGCCACCATCGCTCGGTGGTGGTCGCGGAGTCTCTCGGTGCGTATTTCCGGGAGCGCGGACTCCCCGTCGTCGTCGTGCATAGGGACATGGACCGCGGCTGAGCGCGGGAACCGGGGGCGAATCGCTAGCATGGGTTCAAACCCAAAACGCGCGAGGGGGCCCTATGACGATAAAGGTGGGCATCAACGGGTTCGGACGGATCGGACGCAACTTCTTCCGCGCCGCCAAGGAACGGGGCGCGGACATCGACTTCGTCGCGGCCAACGACCTGTTGTCGGTGGAGCTGATGGCGCATCTGTTGAAGTACGACACGATCCTCGGGACGTACGACGGGGACGTGGAGCTGGTCGGGGACGGCATCAAGGTCGACGGCAGCACGCTCAAGATCCTCGCGGAGCGCGATCCCACCGCATTGCCCTGGGGGGAGCTCGGTGTCGACGTCGTGGTCGAGTCCACCGGCCTGTTCACCAGCAGGGACAAGGCGGCGCTCCACCTGGAGGCAGGCGCACCGATCGTGATCATCTCGGCGCCGGGGAAGGACGTGGACGCCACGTTCGTGGTCGGGGTGAACGATGGCACCTTCGATCCGGAGCGACACACGGTGATCTCGAACGCGTCGTGCACCACGAACTGCTTCGTACCGATGGTGAAGGTGCTGGACGATGCGTTCGGGGTCGAGAAGGGATTGATGACCACCGTTCACGCGTACACCGGGGCCCAAGCCCTGGTGGATGGACCGTCCAAGGACCTCCGCGAGGCGCGTGCGGCGGCGCTGAACATCATCCCCTCGAGCACGGGCGCTGCTCGTGCCACCAGTCTCGTGCTGGAGGCGATGAAGGGACGACTCGATGGACAGTCGTTCCGCGTCCCCGTGGCCGATGGCTCCATCACGGACTTCACGGCCGTCCTGGGACACGATGTGACGGTCGCGGAGGTCAACGAAGCGTTCCGCGCGGCGTCGGAGTCCGGCCCGCTCTCCGATGGCTTGCTGGTCTATTCCGAGGAGCAGATCGTGTCGTCGGACATCGTTGGATCGCCGGCTTCGTGCACCTTCGACGCCCCGCTCACGATGGCGCTGGGCAGCCTCGTGAAGGTGATGGGGTGGTACGACAACGAGTGGGGCTACTCCAACCGGCTCATCGATCTGGTCGAGATCGTCGCATCGAAGCGGTGACGGCCGGTCGCCTCCGCACGCTCGACGAGCTCGGAGACGTCGGCGGAACCCGGATGTTCCTCCGTGTCGATCTCAACGTGCCGCTCTCCGACGGTTCGATCGCAGACGACAGCCGCATCGTCGCCGCGATCCCGACGATCGACGAGCTGCGGGAACGGGGAGCGGCACTGGTGGTGGCGACGCACCTCGGCCGGCCGAAAGGCATCCCGAAGGATGACCTTCGCACGCGGGTCGTCGCGGACGCGCTCACGGGACTGCTCGGCGGGCGCGCGGCGGTCCAGGCGATCGGCATGCCGGACGAGCACGAGACGATCGATGCGGTCGGGCGTCTCGCTCCGGGCGACATCGCGATGCTCGAGAACCTGCGGTTCGATCCAGGTGAGGAGGCGAACGATCCACGCTTCGCCGGCCGCCTCGCCGAGCTCGCCGACGCGTACGTGGATGACGCGTTCGGGGCCGCCCACCGGGCGCACGCATCGATCGCCGCCCTACCCGAGCTGATGCTCGCGAGCGGACGGCCGGCGGTCGCGGGTCGACTCCTCCAGAAAGAGGTGGAGGTGCTCGGCAGGTTGCTCCACGGGCCGGAGCGACCGTACGTAGCCGTTCTCGGTGGGGCGAAGGTCTCGGACAAGCTGGGCGTGATCGACGCGTTGCTCCATCGCGTCGATCACATCTTGATCGGCGGGGCGATGGCGTTCACGCTGCTCGCGGCCGAGGGGTCCTCCGTGGGCCGGTCGCTGGTCGAGCACGACCGGGTGAAGGACGTCCGCGGCATCCGCCGGACGGCGGAGGCCGAGGGCGTCCGGATGGAGCTCCCGACCGACGTCGTGGCGGCGGCCGAGCCGGCACTCGACGTCCCGAGGATCACGGTCCCCGCACGCGCGATCCCGGACGACCTGATGGGGCTCGACGTCGGGCCCTCGACCGTCGAAGCGTTCGGCCGCATCATCGCCGACGCGAGAACGGTCCTGTGGAACGGCCCGATGGGTGTCTTCGAGGTGGAGCCGTTCAGCGCAGGCACACGCGGGATCGCGCTCGCGATCGCGCGCGCGAACGCCTACAGCGTGGTCGGAGGCGGCGATTCGATCGCCGCCGTCCGGCAGGCTGGGCTGGAGGGCTCGTTCGATCACCTCTCGACCGGCGGGGGGGCGTCCCTCGAGTTCCTCGAAGGACGCCCCCTCCCTGGCATCACGATCCTGGAGGACTAGATGGCTGAACGGCGGCCGATCATCGCGGCCAACTGGAAGATGCACAAGACCCACCTGGAGGCGATCCAGGCGGTGCAGAAGCTCAGCTACCTGCTCGACCAGGGCGACGCCGATCGGGTGGAGGTGGTCATCTGCCCGCCGTTCACGGCTCTCCGGTCCGTCCAGACGCTCATCGACTCCGACAAGCTCCCGTACGGGCTGGGCGCCCAAGATGTACATCCCGAGGAGCAAGGGGCCTTCACCGGTGCGGTGTCCCCGCTGATGCTGCAGGCGCTCAGGGTCACCTACGTGATCGTCGGCCACTCCGAACGCCGTCAGCTCTTCGGTGAGGACGACGTGCTCGTAAACGCGAAGGTGCGGTCGGTCTTCGGCCACGGCATGACGCCGATCCTGTGCGTGGGGGAGACGCTCGAGGAGCGCGATGCGGGGGGCACCGAGTCGACCGTGACCCAGCAGGTCCGGCGCGCGTTCGACGGTGTGGACGCCGCGACGGCGCGATCCGTCGTGATCGCGTATGAGCCGGTCTGGGCGATCGGGACGGGCCGCACGGCCGAGCCCGGCGACGCGGGGCGGGTCGTCGAGCTGATCCGCGGAACGCTCGCGAGCAAGTACGACGAGGTCCTTGCCCGGGGGATCCGTGTCCAGTACGGCGGGAGCGTCAAGCCGGGCAACATCCGTGAGTTCATGGCGCATCCCGAGATCGATGGGGCGCTCGTCGGCGGCGCGAGCCTGGATCCAGAGGAGTTCGCGTTGATCGTGAAGTACCGATGACGACCTCCTTGCTCTACGTCTGCCTGGACGGGCTCGGCGATGACCCCATCCCCGGATTCGACGGGCGAACCCCGCTGGAAACTGCCGAGACCCCGAACCTCGACGCGCTCGCAGCCCGCGGTCGCACCGGCACGGTCCTCACGGTGGGACCCGGCATCGCGCCGGAATCCGACATCGGCGTCTTCGGGATCTTGGGCTACGACCCGCACGAGGAACACCCGGGCAGGGGGGTGCTCGAGGCGCTCGGCGTCGGCATGGACTTCCACGACGGCGATCTCGCCTATCGCGTGAACTTCGCCACTGCAGACGGATCGGAGATCATCGATCGGCGCGTCGGACGTGACCTCTCGTCCGATGAGGCCGCGAAGCTCGCCGACGAGGTGAACCGAACACTCGCGCTCCCCGGTGCTTCGTTCGAGCTTCGCGCAACGATCGAGCACCGGGGAGCGCTCGTGATCCGGTCCGACGACGGCGCGATGCTTTCGGCCGAGGTCACGAACACGGATCCCGCCTACCGACGCGACGGGCATCTGGGGGTGGCGCTCGAGACGTTCGAACCGCGCGTGGTCACATCCGAAGCGATCGCCGACAGCGAAGCCGCTCGTCGGGCCGCGGCGCTCACGAACGCGTTCGTCGAGGGATCGGCCGCAGTCTTGGACGCGTCAGCCGTGAACGCCCGGCGCCGGGCCGAGGGGAACCTCCCCGCCAACCTCATCCTGACCCGCGACGGCGGCGACCGACGACCCAGCCTCCAGCCGATCAGGCAGCGCTTCGGTCTCACCTGGGGATGCTTCGTCGAGATGCCCGTGGAGCGCGGCATCGCCCTGGCGCTCGGGATGGAGCCTGTCGACGCGCCTCGCTCGGACCCGGCCGGGTTCGGACCCGCCGCCGGCGATGCGTACGCGGCGTGGGCTGAGCTCGGCGCGGAGGCCCTCGACGGGTTCCAGGCCCTCTACGTGCACATCAAAGGCCCGGACGTCCCGGCGCACGACGGACGCTTCGAGGACAAACGCGCCGTCATCACGACGATCGACCGAGCGTTCTTCGGGGAGCTGCTCCCGCGGATCGACACCGCTCGCGTGATCGTCGCCGTCACGGCGGACCATGCCACCTCTTGCATCAGGCGGGCGCACACGGCCGATCCGGTTCCCCTCCTGATCTCGGGTGGACCCATCGATCCCGACGGCTCGTCTTCCTTCGGAGAGCGGGCGTGCGCAGAAGGTTCCCTCGGCTTGCTCCGCGGCGTGCAGATCCTACCTCGCCTGGTGGAGCTGACCGGATGAGATGACCGGCGCCGCTGGATCTCTCGAGCTCGGTCTCTCGGCCTTGTGTTGTCCGCTCATACGTTCTGCCCTACACTTCGGCGGTCGTGAACAGGGGTAGCGGCGTGTGAGCCAGGTCCAACAGACCGAGCCGACCCTCGAGGTCCTCGCACCCCTCGAGAGCGGGGTCGAGGCGGTACAGGGCCGCACCCCGTGGCAGCTCTTCTACACCCGGTTCAAGCGTGACCGGATCGCGCTCTTCGCGGCCGGCGTGGTCCTGCTCCTGATCGCCCTCGCGCTCCTCGCTCCGGCGTTCGCGAGGTTCGTCGTGCATCGGGGACCGAACGACCTCAACCAGGGCTACACCAGCGACATCAGCGTGCCGCTCCTGGGTCCGAGCAAGATCGCGTGGTTCGGGGTCGACGCACTGGGTCGCGACATCTTCATCCGAACGCTCTACGGTGCGCGGACGTCCCTCCTGATCGCGATCCTCGCGACCGGGATCTCAATCGTCGTGGGGATCGCCCTGGGACTGATGGCCGGGTTCGTCGGCGGCAAGCTGGACACCTTCATCTCGCGGCTCATCGACATCGTGCTGTCCCTGCCGCTCCTGCTCTTGGCGATCGGCATCGGCGCCGCCCGTATCGTGCGAGGGCAGACCCTGTCGCTCCGGGAGCGGGAGTTCGTCGAGGCGGCTCGCGCCACCGGCTACGGCAACATCCACATCATGTTCCGGGAGATCCTTCCGAACATGGTCGCCTCGATCATCGTGGTGGCGACGCTGTTGATCCCGCAGAACATCCTGTTCGAGGCGGCGCTGTCGTTCCTCGCCGTCGGGGTGCCGGCTGGCACGCCCTCGTGGGGAGGGATGCTCTCGGACGCAACGAACGGCGCCCTCTACCGGATCGCGTGGTGGATGCTCTTCTTCCCGGGCATGTTCCTCGTGATGACGACGCTCGCGTTCAACCTCCTGGGGGACGGCCTCCGGGATGCCCTCGACCCGCGCGCTGGGCGCTGACCGCTCTAGGGAGGGGAGGACTGGGGGCGAAACCACGGAGTGGCCCATTCCCGTATAACACGGGCGGAAGAGGTTCGGGGCAACGGAGAGAAGGGAGTGAAGCCTGTGATCGGTCGCAAACGACTTGCGGCTGCCGCTCTGGGGGTAACGTTCGCCCTGATTGCGGTCGCCTGCAGCAGCAGTAATACAGGTGGAGCGTCGTCCAGCGGCGGCGGTCAGCCGGTGCGCGGCGGGACGATCCGCGAGGAGTCTCCGGAGTTCGGATGGACCGACGCGTTCGATCCAACCGGCGAATACCTCGGGACGGCCTGGGGCATGATGGACCAGCTCCTGATCCGCGGCCTGATGACCTACAAGCACGTCGACGCCGCCCAGGGCGGCGACACGCCGGTGCCCGACATCGCGTCGGCTCCTCCGACGGTCTCCGCGGATGGGCTCACCTACGATTTCACGCTCAAGGACAACGTGATGTGGTCGCCGCCGCTCAGCCGTGCGGTGACGGCCGACGACTTCTTGTACGCGTTCCAGCGGATCAACGACAAGAAGCTGGTGGCGCAGTACGGCAACTACTACTGCGGCGTCATCAAGGGCATGGATTGTGCCGCGAAGGACGACAACCAGCCGATCTCCGGCATCAAGGTCACCGATCCGACGCACATCTCCTTCACGTTGGACCAGCCGACCGGTGACCTGCTGTACCGGCTCTCGATGCCGGCGACCAAGGCCGTTCCGGTCGAGGTCCGGGGATGCTTCCCGAACCCGGGCGATTACGGTGTCGACCTCATCTCGTCGGGCCCCTACATGATCCTGGGTCAGGACAAGCTGAATCTCTCGTCGTGCAGCACGATCAAGCCCATCTCGGGCTACAACGTCGACAAGGGCATGACGATGGTGCGGAACCCCAACTGGAGCGCCGCCACCGACGACACCCGTGCCGCGTACGCGGACGGGGTCCAGATCAAGATCAACAGCAACGTGGACGACAGCTTCAACGCGCTGGAGAACGGGGATCTCGACGTTGTCCAGGGCACGCCCCCCGTGGCCGTGCTCCAGGATTTCGAGACCAACCCGGACTTCGCAGGTTGGCTCCACGCGGACCAGGGTGACCGGACGTGGTACGTCACCATGAACCTCCTGGCTCCCCCGTTCGACGACATCCATGTGCGGAACGCGGTCAATCTGGCGCTGGACAAGGCCGGTATCAGGAAGGCTTACGGTGGTGACCTACGTGGCACGCTGGCCACGTCGGTCGAGCCACCGACGGTCTTGCCACAGAGCACGCAGATCAACCCGTTCTCGGCGAACACGGGATCAGGCAACGCCACGGCCGCGATGGACGAGATGAAGATGTCCCGCTACGACACCAACCACAACGGTGTCTGCGACGACGGCCCGGTCTGCCAGAACATCCTGTTCCTCGGCCGGAGCACGGACCCGTGGCCGAACATGAACCAGGTCGCGGTCGCCTCGCTCAAGCCGATCCTGCCGGGGCTCGACCTGAAGGAGGTCGACACCAGCACGGGTTACACGACGCTGCAACAGGTCAAGAAGCTCATCCCGATCTCGATGGTTCCTGGGTGGGGCAAGGACTACGCCAGCCCCTACGGGTTCGACTTCTTCATCTTCGACAGCGCGGGCATCGCGTGCACGGCGGCGGTCAACTACTCCTTGGTCGGCATGACCGAGGCGCAGGCGACCGAGTGTGGTGTGAAGCCCGAGTACGATGCGTACGTCCAGAACAACGGTCCCATGCCGAGTGTCGACGACAAGATGAAGGAGTGCGTCGCGAAGCCCGCGGATCAGGTGGACGCCTGCTTCGCCGAGCTGGACACGTACCTCATGACGGTAGCGGTCCCGTGGGCACCGTGGCTGTGGGCCACGCAGTTCACGTCGACCAACCTGAAGACGGTGGTCTCGTACCAGTTCGATCAAAACGCAGGGATCATCTCGTACGTGAACACCTCGGTGAACAACGGCCTGACGCCGCAGAACGTGGCGTAAGGTAAGGAGGTTGCGGAAGGGCCGGGGGGCCGCCGGAACGGCGGCCCCCCGGTCCGCCGTCCGAGGGGAGGAACGTGCTCAGGTACATCATCCGGCGACTCTTATGGGTGGTGTTGGTCCTGGTCGTGATCGTCGCGATCACGTACTCCATCTTCTTCCTGCTCCCGGGCGGTGGCTCCGACGCCATCGCCAACCGGTTCGCCGGGAAACAGCCCAACCCGGAGATCGTGGCGGAGGTCAAGCAACAGTTCGGACTGGACAAGCCGATCTACGTCCAGTTCTACATCTTCACCCGGAACCTGTTTCTCGGTGATCAGTACGGCTGGCCCGGACTCGGGAAGTCATTCGTCCTCCGCGCGCCGCTGAAGCAAGTGCTGGTCGAGCGGATGTGGGTCACGATCCAGCTGGCGGTGGGTGCCGCGGTCGTCTGGCTGTTGGTGGGCATCCCGATCGGGATCCTCTCGGCGTTGCGACCGCGGTCCATCTGGGACCGCGCCGCCATGACGTTCGCCTTGATCGGGATCTCCATGCCCGTGTTCTTCATCGGGCCGCTCGCGCTCTACGTCTTCGTCTACAAGTGGCATATCTTGCCCGGCTCGGGCTATTCGCCCATCGGGGAGGACGGGCTCTGGCAGTGGTTCAACCACTTCATCCTGCCATGGTGCGTGCTGGCCCTGTTGTACGCCGCCTTCTACGCCCGGCTCTCGCGGGCCAACCTCCTGGACGTGATGGGCGAGGACTACATGAGGACCGCCCGGGCCAAGGGACTCAACGAACGCCAGGTCATCGTGAAGCACGGGCTCCGCTCCAGCTTGACCCCGCTCGTGACCGTTTTCGGGTTGGACCTGGCCGGACTTCTCGCCGGCGCCGTCATCACCGAGACGGTGTTCAACCTTCCCGGGTTGGGCCAGTACGCTGTCCGTTCGGTGTTCTCGCTGGACCTCTACGCGATCCTCGACGTCACCATCATCGCGGCATTCTTCGTGACGCTCGCGAACCTGGTGGTAGACATCGTCTACGCGTTCCTCGATCCGCGGGTCCGGTACACGTGATCGAACCGTTCCGGGATCGAGGCCCATACCATGCCTGAGCCGCTGCTCGAGGTGAAGAACCTCCGGGTCCATTTCCCGACGGAAGACGGCATCGTCAAGGCGGTCGACGGTGTCTCGTTCGCGATCCAGCCCGGCGAGACCCTCGGCGTGGTGGGGGAGTCGGGATCCGGCAAGAGCGTGAGCTTCTTGACCGTCATGGGGCTGATCAATCGGAAGTCGGCGATCGTCGAGGGAGAGGTGATCTTCCAGGGGCAGGACCTCCTCAACGTCCCCAAGGAGGAGCTCCAGGCGATCCGCGGCAACAAGATCGGGATGATCTTCCAGGACCCGATGACGTCGTTGCACCCCTTCTACAAGGTGGGCGACCAGATCGCGGAGACGATCCTCGCGCATGAGGACATCTCGAAGAAAGAGGCGGGCACGCGGGCGGTCGACATGCTTAGACGGGTTGGGATCCCGCGACCCGACGAGCGCGCCCGCCAGTACCCGCACGAATTCTCCGGCGGGATGCGGCAGCGTGCGATGATCGCGATGGCACTGTCGCTCAACCCGGACCTGCTCATCGCGGACGAGCCGACGACGGCGCTCGACGTGACCGTGCAAGCGCAGATCCTGGACCTGATCGACCGCCTCCAGTCCGAGTTCAACACCGCCGTCGCGCTCATCACGCACGATCTCGGTGTCGTCGCCGAGCACTGCGACTACATCCAGGTGATGTACGCGGGCCGCCTCGTCGAGGTCGGAACGGCCGATGACATCTATTACCAACCGATGATGCCGTACACCTGGGGGTTGCTGAAGTCGATCCCGCTCCTGACGGCACAGGAAGAGCGCTTGCAGCCGATCCGAGGACTCCCGCCGTCGTTGATCCACGTCCCGGAGGGATGCCCGTTCAACCCGCGCTGCCCGTACGTCTTCGACCGGTGTCGCGTCGAGACGCCTCAGCTCCTGCCGGTCGATGGGTTCCACGCGGCCGCGTGCCACCTCTCGCTGGAGGACCGGAAACGGATCGTCGAGCAGGAGGTGCTGGAGCGGACGTGAGCACGACCGAGACCCTTGCGACCCCTCCGCCCGCGAAGCCGACCGTCGAGCCGCTCGTTCGACTGGAGGGCGTCAAGAAGTATTTCCCCATCACGAGAGGGATCATCTTCCAGCGCAAGGTCGGCGCGGTGCACGCCGTGGACGGCGTGGATCTGGAGATCTTCCCGGGAGAGACGCTCGGGCTGGTCGGTGAGACCGGGTGCGGCAAGTCGACGCTCGCTCGGGTCGTGATGCGCCTCCACAGCTTGACGGAAGGCAAGTTGTGGTTCGATGGTCGGGACGTCAGCAACATCAGGGGTCGGAACCTGCGCGACCTCCGTCGCGACATGCAGATGGTATTCCAGGACCCTTACGCGTCGCTCAACCCGCGGAAGACGGTCGGCTCGATCATCGGCGCGCCTTTCCGGCTCCACGGAACCATCCCGAAGAACAAGGTCAAGGGCGAGGTCCAAGAGCTGATGGAGCTCGTGGGATTGAACCCCGAGCACTACAACCGCTACCCACACGAGTTCTCGGGCGGCCAGCGCCAGCGGATCGGGGTCGCTCGCTCGCTCGCGCTCCGGCCCAAGCTGATCGTGTGCGACGAGCCGGTGTCGGCGCTCGACGTGTCGATCCAGGCCCAGATCCTCAACCTCCTCGAGGATCTGCAGAACGAGTTCCACCTGACCTACCTGTTCATCGCGCACGACCTGTCGGTCGTCAAGCACGTCTCGGACCGCGTCGCGGTGATGTACCTGGGGAAGATCGTCGAGACCGCGGAGCGGGACTCGCTGTACGCGCAGCCGCGCCACCCCTACACGGGCGCGTTGATGTCCGCGGTGCCGGTGCCCGACCCGAAGCTCGCCAAGGCGAAGCGCCGGATCATCCTGGAAGGGGACGTTCCCTCTCCTATCGATCCACCGTCTGGCTGCCGGTTCCACCCTCGGTGCCCACGGACGCAGTCCCTCGCGAAGGAACAGGGACTTACGGACGAGCATGGCGCTCCGTTGCGGTTCGTCCCGAAGTGCCATGACGAAGAGCCGCTCCTCACCGACCAGGGTCCGGGACACACCGCCGCCTGCCATTTCCCCATCGACACCCGTATCATCCCGGTGGACATCGATACCGAGGGACCCGGAGCCTCCCCATGATCAATGCGGTCGTCATCGTCTTGCTGGTCATCTCGTCGCTGTTCCTGATCATCACGATCCTTATGCATTCGGGTCGGGGAAGCGGCCTGTCGGACATGTTCGGCGGGACCAACACCCTCGCCGGTGGCACGTCGCTCGAACGAACGCTCGACCGGATCACGGTCATCACGGCCATCGTGTGGGGGCTCAGCGTGTTCTGGCTCTCGTGGAAGTGGAACCCATAAGGCGCGTTCGATCCGGTTGCTAGAATCGCGTCCCTCGTCGGAGTGGCGGAACTTGGTAGACGCGCTAGGTTGAGGGCCTAGTGCCCCTTACGGGGCGTGCGGGTTCAAATCCCGCCTCCGACACTCATCACCAGCGGAGACCTCTCTGGGGTGACCTTCATGGACTCCGCGGGGATGCGCGCGCTGCATGAATACGGCCAGTCGTTCGGATAGATGGCGTTGCCGTCGGTCTGACAGAGGGTGGCCGCCCGGTCGCGCATGACTTGCATCTCGGGATTCGAGGGGTCGGTCACCGCGAGGTTGTTCATCTCGAACGGGTCCGCGACCTCGTAGTACAGACCCTCCTTGACCGGTTCCTCGTACCGGTTGTAACGGACGTACATCCAGTCCAGCGAGCGGACCCCGCAGTACGTCGGCGGCACGAGCGACGCGAACCAGTGCTCCAGGACGAAGTCCGACCGCGCGGACGTGAACATGTCGAGCCCCTCGACGGCGTGTCCCGCGGTCACGCCTGCGTACCCTTCGAGCGTCGGCAGCACGTCGATGTTGAGACGATCCGCGGGTCGGTGCCGTTTACCGGCAGCGGGTTCGCGAGGTTCTTCCCGGCGACGGCCATCGGGATGCGGATAGCCTCGTTGTACGGGACCATCTTCCCGGACCAGCGATGCTCGCCCCACGCCAAGCCGTTGTCCGACATGAACAGCACCACCGTGTTGTCGGGTAGCGCGCTCCAAAGCTGCCCGATGGAGCGGTCAACGCCGAACGTGGTGTCGAGCTGCGCCGCGTGGGAGTGGTTGTTGAACGCCGCGATGCTCGCGGACCACGACCCCTGCGCGATGTAGTTCGGCGCGCCGTTCTCCACCCTTGCCGAACGACGGCGGCTCGACGTATACCGCTCGTCGAGAACCGGCTCACGTCGCGCGGGTCCGGGATGTTCGGTCCGTGTGGCGGTCACGGTATCCCAGCGCTGGTCGTCGGTCATGATGATGACGACGTTCGGAGGAGACGCGGCGTTTGCGACCGTAGCGGGCGCGATCAAGGACCTGCCCGCGCGAGGGGAACAAGAAGTCTCCAATGTCGCCGAAGGAGCGCGACGGCCAATCCCAGCGTGTCTACGTTGTGTCTCATGTTCTGCTAGGCGTCGGCCCGATGACTTTGGAACTTGACTTCTTCGACGAACCGACCGCGACGCGATCGCCTCCCGCCTGATGCGCTACCGCGACCAGAACGCTCAGGACTGGTGAAGCGAGCCGGAGATTCGATCAGCCCGTCAGGCGCACTGGATTTGGCAGATAGGACCCGTGTGGGCAATCATCACCGGCCCGGCTCTGGAAACGCTTAGGTTCCGAATAGGCAATGTGTCCATGGATTGTGAGTTGACCTCCTTGCTCCATCGTGAGTGTGAGGTTGTCGGGCGCTCCGAGGAGCTGAAGGAAGGTTCCGCGCGTTGCGCGTATCCTCGCTGAGATCGACGCGGACAACGCGCTGGAGGACTGACGGTCGCCCGCGCTAAGGAGGTGGAGTCGGGGAATGGGAGAAGGCAAAGAGGCCGCGCCGGCGGGCTGGCTCGAGGTTCCCGCTTGGGTCAGTCAGGAAGTGATCGATGCGGTCAAGACGCTTGGCCCTAACTACACCCCGCAAGATAGTGACGCGTGGGGCTCGGGGATCAGTCCTCGCGTTCTAAGCATGATTAAGTCCTTGGCCCAAGGAGAAAGGCTCGGACCGACGACGGTCAAAGCTCTGCGTCACATCCTAGGAGAGGTGGATGATGAGACGTTCGCGTTACTAGGCGGAGACATGACGCTTCGATGGGCGTTCGCCCCCCAAGAGTTCGATGCGTACAAGATGGCTGTCGAACGCATACCGGACAGAACCGACGACGAGTTAGACGCGGATCCGGTCGTGGCTCAAGCGCTGAAACGGCTGAACGCTGCCGTTGATGACGCTTTCCCGAGCGAGGGGGAAGAAGACTCCACATAGCCAAAGACTGACGAGCCCCAGAAGTGCTCATAGCACCTATTGGATACCTCGGCTCACCAAGCTCTGGCGCTCCGTTCCAGAGGAATGCAAGCTTCGGCCGCGTTCGGCACACAACACGTGGCGCGAACTTGCAAAACCGGTCTCGAAGGAGTACACCCTCACCGGCGCTTCGGGGCCCCAACAATCGGTAGTTCCGTCGTAGATGCCCCCCGTAGGTCGGAGCAAGGGAGGGTCGCATGAAGCCTGCCCATTTCCGCCCAACATCTCGGCGAGGCCAGCCCTCGAAGGGATCACGAATCAGGATTCACGGAATCAGATATTCGCGGTTTGGTCTTGCGATCGTGGTCGCGGTCGTTGCAGTGGGAATCGCAGCGCCCGCCGCTCTGGCAGCCGCCCCAAGTAACGACACGTTTGGCGGAGCCACAACTGCCACGATCGGGTTCAGTCAGGTGCTCGATACCACACAAGCGACGACCGACAGCGATGACGCCCAGCTGAACGCCTCCTGCGGTGCACCCGCGACGGACGCCAGCGTGTGGTACTCGCTCGCTGGCACCGATGCCGGCGTAGTGGTCGATGTCTCGCAGTCCGACTACTCCGCGGGTGTGCTCGTGGGCGTGGGGACTGAAGGCAACCTCGATACCGTGGCATGTGGACCGGGGACCGTGGGGTTCTTCGCGGCGTCCGGGACTACGTATTACATCCTCGCGATTGATGATCAGACCAACGGAGATGGCTTGAACGGTGGAAGCCTGCACATCTCCTTCAATGAGGCCCCGCCGCCTCCAACGGTCGACATCACCCTGAACAAGGTGGGTCGGGTGAACGCGAAGACCGGCGTCGCGACGA
>VAXZ01000059.1 GCA_005885035.1 Actinomycetota bacterium | reverse complement strand
TTCTGGACCCAACTCATCGGGTTCAACCTGACGTTCTTCCCCATGCACATCCTGGGGCTGCGCGGGATGCCTCGGAGGATCGCCGATTACCCGCCCGACCTCGGGTGGAGCTTCCTGAACCTCCTGGCATCGATCGGCGCGTTCGTGATCGCGACGGCGATGATCCTCTTCTTCGTCAATATCTTCCTGACACTCAGGAAGCCGCGAACGGCCCCCGACGACCCGTGGGGCGCCAACACGCTGGAATGGATGACGTCCTCGCCGCCGCCGGCCCACAACTTCGACGCGCTCCCGACGATCCGCTCGGATCGTCCCGCGTACGACCGGCGGATGGCCGAGCAGGAGCCGACGACATGAGCGACGTCACGACGCAGCGGGAGCGGGCGATGCCGGAGATGAGCGGGCCCGTGCTCGGGATGGTCGTGTTCGTGGCCTCGGAGGCGATGTTCTTCGCTGCCTTCTTCGGTGGGTACTTCACCATCCGGGCGAACGCCCCCGTCTGGCCGCCACCGGATGTCCCCCACCTCAAGATCGACATCGCGTCGATCCTCACCGTCGTCCTGGTGTTGAGCAGCGTCGCCGTCCAGCTCTCGCTGCGGGCCACCCGTGACGGGAGGCGGCGGCAGGCCCTGTGGTGGCTCGGCGCGACGATCGGGCTCGGCGTGGTCTTCCTGGGGCTGCAGCTGTACGACTATTCGCAGCTGGGCTTCGGGTTGAAGGATGGGGTCTTCGGCACGTTGTTCTACGTGATGACCGGCATCCACATGGCGCACGTGGTCGGAGGCGTCGCCTTCCTCGCCCTCGTCTTCGGCCAGGGGTTGCGGGGTGGCCTCTCGCCGACGCATCACGATCCCCTCGCGGCGGGGGCGATCTACTGGGACTTCGTCGATATCGTCTGGCTCTGCCTGTTCACCACCTTCTACTTGCTGACGCCGAGGTGAGCCGATGAGCACGCTGTCGCGGATCTGCCTCGGTCTGGCGGTGTTCCTCGTGGTCACCGGAGGCGTCTACGGGCTCACCAGCCACGAGCACGCCGGGACGACGGAGTTGCTGGTGTCCGCGGTGACCTTCTGCTTCCTCGGGGTCATCCTTCGGCTCGTCGCCCCGCACGAGGCCGAGGGCCAGCCGCAGGAGGAGGCCGAGATCCAGGTGGCTCCCACGATCTGGCCGTTCGCGTTCGCGATCTCGGGGGTCATCCTGGTCGTGGGACTGATCGTCAGCCAGTGGATCGTGATCCTGGGAGGGCTCGCCGCGGCGATCTCGGCAGCGGGGTGGCTCCGCGACGTCGCCCGCTCGCACGCCGGCGAAGCGCCGTAGCGGATCAGCCCCGGGCGATCAGCACGCCCGCCGCAAGCACCAACGTCAGGAGCACCACGAGGAAGACCGTAGCGTGATACTGCGTCCGGCTCGGGCTCGGCAAGCTCGCCGGGTTGCAGCGGTGGCAGATCGCCACGCCGTCGGCCACCGGGCCACCGCATCGAAGGCATCGTTCACGAGAACGCATCAGGCTCCCCTCATCGTCGCACGCTCGAGCCGGGCGTCGACCCTCGCGGCCTCGCGCTCGTCCGCGCGCATCCAATCGAGCAAGACGAAGCCGAGCGCCGGCACGATCAAGACCATGGTGCCCGCCCACATGATGGCTCCGGCCGCCCCCTGATCCGCGAGGGCGCGCGCGACGCCATCGGCGTGCGCGTACGTCGGGTACAGCACGTGGCGGGACGTCACGATGGTGAGGCCGAGGAACGCCATGGCGGGCATGGCCGCGAACAGGTAGAGGATCCGTGCCGGATACGACAACCCGGACGGCGCCGGATCGGCCCGGACGATCGGCATCCAGAACAGGAGCGCGGTCACCAGCAACGCGAGGTGCTCGAGCGCGTGCAGACCGTTGTTGTGAAGCGCCGCCTCATAGATCCCGGTGAAATGGATGCCCCAGAGCACCACGAAGAACAACGCCCATGCGACGAGCGGGTTGCCGAACAGACGCGCCGGGCCGCTCCGAAGCGTCGCGAGGAGCCACCGGCGCGGCGTGCCCGGCCACGCCTGGAGTGCGAGCGTGATCGGCGCGCCGAGCAGCAGGAGGGGGGGCGCGACCATCGTGATCAGCAGGTGCTGGACCATGTGGATCGAGAACGACGTGGTGACGGCGGCGTCGATCGGGCCCGTGAGGGCGATGACCACCACGCCGAGGCCGGCGAAGAATGCGAGGCGCGCGCGCTGTCGCGGAACGCGACCGTGCGCGCGCCGGACGCGTCCGTCCGCGATCAGGTAGCAGAGGGCGGCGGTCGCCACACCGAGCGGGACCGGTTCAGCCGAGGTAACTACCACCGACCCGTCCTTCCACGGTCATGCGCTCCGAGGTCCTGGCGACCGGTTGCGAGGGCGCGTTGGTTTGCCCCGTGTCCGCCTCGAGGGGAAGGTCGATCTCGAAGGTGGTCCCCACGTCGACCTGACTCGTGACATGGACCATGCCGAGGTGCGCCTCGACGATCGCTCGAACGATCGACAACCCCAGTCCGAAACCGCCGTCGTGGCGGCTGCGACCGGGATCCGCCCGAGCGAAGCGGTCGAAGATCCGATCGAGGTCCTCCGTGGGGATCCCCGTCCCCGTGTCACGGAACGAGACGACCGCCGTGCCGTCGCGGCGATGGACGCCGACCTCGATCGTGTCCTGCTCCCGCGTGTGCTGCACCGCGTTCTCGATCAGCGCATCGAAGGCGACGGCCAGCCGGTCGCGGTCGGCAAGGACGATCGCCTCTTCGGCAGCACCCAGCACCCACCGGCGGGGTGTTGCCGCCCACCGGCGCAACGCGTCGGCCACGATCTCCCCGACGTCCACAGGGACCAGGTGGAGCTGCTGGGGGTCATCCGTACCGGCGAGCAGAAGAAGACCGTCGACCAAGCGCCGCAGCCGCGCCAGCTCGTCGGCGATGACGTCCACGTCCTCGACGATGGTGGGGTCCGTGGCGTCGCGCTGGATCAGTTCCGTGTGACCGAGAGCGACCGTGATCGGCGTCCGGAGCTCGTGCGAAGCGTCCTGGACGAATCGCCGCTCGCGCTCGAGGAGCCTGAGGTTCTCCATCGACACGCGTTCGGTCTCCTCCATGGCCGACAGCCGGCGCCGGGCATGCCACACCATCGCCACGAACATGGCGGCCATCAGCGGCACCTCGGTGATCTCGTCGAGCGGCTGTGCTCCTCGCGAGTAGTCGATCCCGATGAACAGACCGGTCATCACCATCACGAAGGCGAGCACGGTCATGGTGGGACCCGTCCTCCAGACGCGGAACCCGTAGAGCAGGGTCAGGCTGACCCAGATGAAATGGAACGGCACGGTCTCCCACGTCGGGATGACCAGCATCGCGGCGAGGTTGGCCAACGAGAACGCCACCCAGGCGACGTCGATCCACCGCTCACGATGCGGCCATTCGATCGCGTCAGGACGCATCGAAGCGGTACCCCACCCCGCGGATCGTGGTGATCACGTCCGGACCGAGTTTCGCGCGGAGGCGGCGGACGTACACGTCCACAACGTTCGATCCCGGATC
Source organism: Actinomycetota bacterium (assembly GCA_005885035.1). Taxonomy (GTDB): domain Bacteria; phylum Actinomycetota; class UBA4738; order UBA4738; family HRBIN12; genus AC-51. The sequence continues at coordinate 36,391 of VAXZ01000059.1, read as the reverse complement.
GAAGTGGTACCCCCAGACCGACGACAGCAGCCGCTCCTTCGAGACCGAGCGCCCCGCGTGTCGCATCAGCTCCTGCAGCAGCAGGAACTCGCGGTCGGCGAGCGGAACCGGTCCGCGACCATCATCGACCTGACGCCGGATCAGGTCCAGGGTGGTCCGACCCACCACGAGCTTCGTCTGATCGGTCCGTGCCGCGGTTCGGAGACGTGCCCGCACCCGGGCGAGCAGCTCCTCGAGCGAGAAGGGCTTCGAGAGGTAGTCCTCGGCGCCGAGCTCGAGCGAGCGCACCTTCGAGGCCGTGTCGCTCAGGGCCGAGAGCACGAGGACGGGTTGCGAGGGTTTGCGCTCCACGATCTGGTGCAACACCGAGAGGCCGTCCACATCCGGCATCACCAGATCCAGGATGACGAGGTCGTAACTGCGCGATAGCGCGAGTTGCAGACCCTCTTCCCCGCCTCCGGCGGCATCGACCTCGAGCCCCTCCGCCTCCAGTCCACGACGGACGAAGTTCACGATGCGCTGCTCGTCGTCCACGAGCAGCACCCTCCCCGCCAATGCCGGCTCGACGCCGGGTCCTCGAGCAGATGGGTCCACGGTCCTCCTCGGCCCCAGAGTAGCCAGGTCGCACCACCCTGGGTAGGGGCCCCGGAAACCACCTCGGGGTGACGGTTCTGTCATGTCGCGCCTTCACCGATCCGGGTCACGTGCATCCTTTTGCGCCGCTGTCGATCAGCACCGATATCGGCCACAAGCGGTGGTTCGGCTCGAGCGAAGTCGCGCGCTGCAACGTCGGAAGACGAGCTGAGATCGGCCGGGCGGGTTCCGTACCGGCGCTGCTACCCCACCTTGGATATCGCCGTCACCGCGAAGTCTTCTGTCCGCCACTTGGCCGCAGACCACCTTCGCAGGGAGTAGCGTTGAGTTCATCTTCTCAACAACACCCCAGGTGACGTCAGCGCATCGTGCCCCTTGGTTCTCGCAGCCTTCGTCTGGGGTAGCAGCGTAGGAAGAGAGGTGGATCGAGGCTCACAGACTGCCCGTGCCCGCAGTTCCGCATCACGCATCCGTAGGAGGGAATCGTGTGAAGAGATCGCTGTCTCTTGCGCTAGCGGTGGCTTCACTCGTCGCGATCTCACACCCCGTGGCTCAGGCTGCGGAGTCACGGCCCAACGTCGTCATCATCATCACCGACGACCAGCGCTGGGACTCCGTGACCGCCCGGTATATGCCTCAACTGTCATCGATCCTTGCCAACAACCCATCGGTTACCTTCACGAATTCGTTCGTCCCGAACACGCTCTGCTGTCCGAGCAGGACCTCTACGTTGACCGGCGATTACTCGCACACGACCGGGGTCTACGGCAATGGTGGTCAGTACGGTGGCTTCCCTGCATTCACCCCGGCTCCTGACGGCAACGGCATAAGCCCCATCAATGACACGACGACCATCGCTGTTGACATGCACCAGGCTGGGTACAGGACCGCACTGGTGGGCAAGTATCTCAATGGGTACAACGCAAGGACCTCACGCTACATCCCACCAGGCTGGGACCGCTGGTTCTCCGTTCCGACCGGTGCGTACTACCACTATTGGGCTGCCTCGAACTTCGGGGGTCCTATCCACAACCGTTACTTCGGGACCACCAAGGCCGATTACATCACTCGTGTGCTCACGGCGAGGGCATCGACCTTCCTCCAAGCCAACCAAGCTGACCCGTTCTTCCTGTACTACGCTGCGACGGCTCCGCATGGTCCAGCCACCGCGGACCCTCGCGATGTGGATCGCTTCAACAGCGCGGGGTACGTTCAGCCGCCATCGTTCGGTGCTTCTTCTGCCGTGGACCCGCACTACATCCAGGACCGTCCGTGGTATCCAAGCGACGTCAAGACCATCAACCAGTTCCACGCCGCTCAGTTGAACGCCACCTACGGCGTCGACCGCTCCATCGGTCAGCTTTGGAACCTGCTACCAGACAACACGATCGTGGCGTTCATGTCCGACAACGGATTCTCTTGGGGCGAGCACAGATGGAGCAACAAGATGATCCCCTACAACGAGGACCTTCGCATCCCCATGAGGCTCGTCGGGAGGAACCTGGCCAGCCCGTTGTCGGCGGGAACAGACCCGCGGATCGTTCTGAACATCGACCTCCTTCCCACCTTGGAAGGGATGGCCGGTGTCACAACCTCGCCGAGCAGGCCGTCCGCTCCTGAGGGACTGGAGATGCTCGGTTCTGCCACGAGATCCGAGTTCGTTATCGAACACTGGTACCAGCGTCGATCGGGCGGTCGTCCGCGTGCGGCGCGATCGCGGGTGCGCCGAAATCCGTCGTCGCGTTGCCCGTGCGTCGCTCGACGACGCGGAGGCCGCCGGCGTCGGGGGGTGCGACGAATCGGCCACTGGCATCTACCCGAATGATTGGCCCTATCAGTAGGGATCCACCATCCACTCAGCCCGTCAGAGGATCATGCGCGGGCCGGGGACCCCGTTGACGGGAACACGGGTTACGTTCAGCTGGTTCAGCAGGCTGTCGTACCCGACCGCCGAGGAGGGAGCATGACCGAGCGAGAGGATCGGAACGCAGGGATCATCCAGGAGTTCCGGACGAACCACGGGAAGGTCGGCGGGTACTTCGAGGGCCGTCCGCTGCTGCTCCTTACGATGCGAGGAGCAAGGACGGGTGTGGAGCGAACGACACCGCTCGCCTACCTCGCCGACGGCGAGCGTTTCGTCGTCTTCGCGACCAAAGGTGGAGCGCCCACCAACCCCGACTGGTACTACAACGTCTCGGCCAACCCCGACGTCACGATCGAGGTGGGCGACCGGCGGTTGCCGGCGAAGGCACGCGTGACCGCGGAGCCCGAACGGAGCGAGCTCTACGACCGGCAAGCCGAGCGGTGGCCGGCGTTCGCGGAGTACCCGAAGAAGACGCCGCGGACGATCCCCGTGATCGTGTTGGAGCCGCTCGACCAGGCCGAGACCGGATGAACACGGGGAGGCTCGAGACCTTCGCGGACGGCGTCTTCGCGATCGCGGCGACGCTCCTCATCCTCAGCGTCGACGGGCATTTCGGATCGTGTGCGCCTGCGGGCGCAACGCTCCGGCGCCAGCTGGTGTGTTCGTGGCCGTCGTACGTGGCGTACATCGTGAGCTTCCTGACGATCGGGATCATCTGGGTCAATCACCACACCGTGATGGACCAGATCGATCACGCCGACCGAACGTTCCTGATGATCACGGTCGGCTTCCTGATGATCGTCGCGTTCATCCCGTTCCCGACGCGGCTCGTCGCCGAGGGTATCCGCGGCGAGGGGGCCAGGGCGGCCACCGTCGCCTACGGGATCACGCTCACGCTCACCGCGGTGCTGTTCAACGCGGTTTGGTTCTACGCGGCACGAGGAGGCCGGCTGCTCCGCTCCGACGCGGATCCGCTGACGGTCCGTGGCATCTCGAAGACGTTCGTGTTCGGCCCGTGGACGTACCTCGCCCTCACCGTGGTCGCCGCGATCGATCCCGTCGCCGGCGCCGTCGGGTTCGGCGCGTTCGCGCTGTTCTGGGTGATCGAGAGCTCGGTCTTCGGGCGCGACCGCTCTCGGCGGTCAACCCCGGGGTGACTCGGACCCGACCCACGCGGGAGGACGGAGGATGGCGGTTCCGGACGACGTCTTCATCGAACGGGGATCGAAGCGGGTCTTCGCGGGCGCGATCGAGTGGCCCGGTTGGTGCCGGAGCGGCCGCACGGAGGAGGCCGCGCTCGAGGCGCTCCTCGCGTACGGCCCGAGGTACGCCAAGGCCTTAGGCCGGCGCAAGCTGGGGTTCGTCGCACCCCCCGACGCCGGCGGCCTCCGCGTCGTCGAGCGACGCACGGGCAACGCGACGACGGATTTCGGCGCACCCGCGATCGCGCCGCACGCGGACGACCGCCCGATCGACGCGGAGGAGGCGAAGCGGCTCGCCACGATCATGGAGGCCTGCTGGGCGGCGCTCGATCGGGCGGCGACCGCCGCCGAGGGCCACGAGCTCCGCACGGGACCGCGGGGCGGCGGTCGCCAGCTCGCCAAGATCGTGGCGCACGTCGCGGACGCGGAGAGCGCGTACCGGGCGAAGCTCGGAGCACGGCCGGCCGAAGGGGACACGAGGGCCGCGACCCTGGAGGCGTTCGCATCCCGTGCACGAGGGGAACCTTCCCAACGGACCCCGCGTTCGGGCGCGCTGTGGTCACCGCGTTACTTCATCCGGCGATCCGCCTGGCACGTGCTCGATCATGCGTGGGAGATCGAGGACCGGTCGCGGCCCGCTTGAGCGCGCTCCGCTTGCCGCGCAACACATCCATATGGTTCGGTGGGCGCCGTCGGCCGCCCCGCTCAAGCGGTCCGCCCTGCGGCCGAAGCCTTTCGGGAAGGATTCTCCCGGGAAGGCGTGGTCCATGGACCCAGCAGAACTGCTTCGCTACGCGGTGGAGCGGCGGGCGAGCGACGTCCACCTGAAGGCGGGGAACGTCCCGTTCATCAGGGTGGACGGCGAGTTGCTCCCGGCCCCGTTCCCCTCACTCACGGCGGCCGAGACACGCGCGGCGGCCGACGCCCTGATGCCGTCGCACAAGGCCGACGAGTTCGCACGGACGAAGGAAGCGGACTTCGCCTACACCCTCGAGGGGGTCGGACGGTTCCGCGTCAACGTGCTCCGCGAGTCCGACACGGTCGGACTCGCGATCCGGTGGGTGAGCCCCGAGGACCTCACGTTCGAAGAGCTCCGCCTCCCCGAGACGATCCGCACGCTCGCCGAGACGAAGCGGGGCCTCGTGCTGGTCACCGGCCCGACGGGTGCGGGCAAGACCACCACGATCGCGGCGCTGATCGGCTTCATCAATCGGACGCGCCGCGCGCACATCGTGACGATCGAGGATCCCATCGAGGTCGTGCACACCGACAACATGTCCGTGATCCGCCAGCGGGAGGTCGGGCGGGACACCGCTACGTACGGGTCGGCGCTGCGGCAAGCGCTCCGGCAGGATCCGGACGTGGTCTTCCTGGGCGAGATCCGCGACCACGAGACCGCGCTCGCAGCGATCCAGGCCGCGCAGACCGGCCACCTCGTCCTGTCGACGCTCCACACGATCGACGCGACCGAGACGATCTCTCGCGTCGTCGAGCTCTTCCCGCCGCAACAGCAACCGCAGGCGCGGGTGTCCCTAGCGGGCGCCTTGCGTGGCGTCGTGTCGCAGCGGCTCTTGGAGCGCGCGGACGGGCTCGGCCGGGTACCCGCGGTCGAGATGCTCCTCAACACCGGTCGCGTCTACGAGCGGATCCTCGACGCCGAACAGACGGCCGGGTTGCCCGACGTGATCGCCGAGAGCGGCTACGACGGCATGCAGACGTTCGACCAGTCCTTGCTCGAGCTCGTGCGAAGCGGGGTCGTGTCCGAGCAGGACGCGCGCGTCGTCGCTACGAACCCCCACGACTTCGCGCTGGCTCTCGGCGCGGCCGCGATCGAACCCACGCCTGTGCCCGACGAGCTGGTGGTCCAGGGAGCCGTCACGGATGAGTAGCGACCTCGGGATCCCGTACGCAGGCAACCGGATCGACGAGCCCGCGACGAGGTCCCCGGCGTGCCCCGCGTGCGGGCGGCATTCGCAGCCCGAGGCGGCCTTCTGTGCGTTCTGCGGCACCGCGCTCGTCCATCAACGGATCGCCGGACCGCCCGTCTTCGCCGCGGTCGCCGCCGCGCTCGAGGGCAGGAGCGCGTACGAAGTGCTGCACGAGGTCGGCGGGCTCTTCGAGTCGCTGGGGGCCGTGTTCGAAGGCGTCTCCCAGGCGCCAGCGACGCTCGTGGCGCTGTTCCCCCCGAAGGAAGACGCCGCGGTCGTCGCGGCCCGCGCCGCCCTCGACGCCGCGCGGACCTGTCCCGACGTTCGTCTGGGCATCGACGCCTCCGAAGTCACCGAACGATCCGATCAGGACGCGATCTGGCAGTACCTGATCGACCGCAGTGTCGAGCTACAGGCGCTGGCGGCGCCGGGAACGATCGTGCCGGGTGAGGAGATCCTCCCGCTCACCGAAGGCGCGGCGGTGATCGAGCCGCTCGACGACGGGTCGGAGACACCGTCGCTCCGTGCGCTCCGGGACCTGCGAGCGGCCTCCGTGAGCGCCCCCGAGACACCCGCCCCGGTCGAACCCGTCGGCGCGCGCGAGACGCCTTTCATCGGTCGGGAGCGCGAGCTCGCCGACCTGATGGCGAGGTTCGCCACCGTGCGTGACGAAGGCCGCGCGGTGTGCGTCGCGGTGATCGGCGAGGTCGGGGTCGGCAGGACCAGGGTGCTCGCAGAGCTCGCGGCATCGCTCCCGAACGTCATGATCAGGCGGCTCGGCTGCGAGCCTCCGATCGTCGGCGCGGTCGATGGATGGCCGATCGAGGAGCTGATCGAGTGCGTCGCAGGGCTCACCGGCGACGAGTCGTCCGCGGACGCTCGTGCGGTCCTCGAGGGGTTCGTCGGCCACCTGCCCGACGGCGATCGTGTCGTCGAGCGACTCGCCCACCTGGCCTCGATCGACGGCGGCGTAGCCGGCGTCGACGAGACCAGGTGGGCGGTGCGGAGGCTCTTCGAGACCGTGTTCGACGAGCCGGCGGTCCTGCTCGTCGATGATGTCGACCAGGTCTCCTTCGGGTTCTCCTCCTTCCTCGCCGACATCGGCCGGGCGCTGAACTCGACGCCGCTGCTCATCGTCTGCACGGCCGCCGGCGAGATCTCCGGCATCACGGACACGATCCCGATGGCTCCCTTCGACGCCGCGACGGCCGAGCGATGGGTCGATGCCCGCCTCGGCGCGGCGGGAACGGGCGTCGCTGGCGCCATCGCCGGAGCGCTCGGGACCAACCCGCTCGCGCTCGAGCACGGTCTCGCGCTCCTGATCGGAACCTCCGCCCTGTCCCGTGATGCCGGCGGATGGAACCTCACGGCGAACCCACCCACGGTGCCCGCGGGCGGTTCTACGCGGGACGTGCTCGACGTGCGGATGCGCGTCCTGCCGGCCGACGTTCGAGCGACCGCGGCGCTCGCGGCGGTCGGAGGGACGACGGTCCGGGTGCCGACGCTGCTCGCTGCCGGTGACGGCGGATCGCCCACCGACGTCGAACGGCACCTCGCCGAGCTGGTCGACCAGGGAATCCTCATGCCCGACGGAACGGGCCTCACGTTCGCTCACCCGCTGGTGCGGGAGGCGGCCGCGGCCGGCGTCCCGCCGGCCGCGGCCGCCGATGCCCACGTCCGCTTCGCCCGGGCCGAGCTGAACACGGCGGGTCCCCGGCGGCGCCGGCACGCCGGCGCCGCCGGAACGCATCTCGCCGCTGCCGCCCGGCTCCGAGCGAACGCGGCGGCGGACGATACCGATCGGGTCGATGCGATCGACCTCCTCAGCGCGGCCGCCGAGCACGCCGCGGACGTCGGAGACGCCGCCGGTGCGGCGATCATGGAACGACGCGTGGCCGCCCTCCTCGACAAGAGCGACGCGCTCCGCGTGGAGCTGCTGTACCGCGCGGCCGCACACGAGGTCGGGACCGGGCGTCTGCACGAAGCCGAGGCCGCGATCAATGCCGCGATGGCGGCGACCGTGGGCGACTCGGGCGATGGGATCGATCACCGCGTCCGGATCCTCCGGGCGTCGCTCCGCGCCTCGGTCGACCGAACCACGTTGGACGGCGCGCGGGCGATCGCCGATGAGGCGTACGAGCGATCCGCCGAGCTCGAGGACGAGTGGGGCCTGGCGTGCGCCGCGGCCCTCCGCGGGCAGGTCCACGCGGCACGCGGCCACGCCGCGGCGGTCGTGGACGATCTGAGTGAAGCTGCCGAGCGAGCCCGCGCCTCGGGGCACCCCATCGAGGCGGCGCGCGCGTTGCGAGGCGTCGGCCGGGCGCTCCTGGACGGGCCGATGCCTGTCGAGCGCGCGATCGCGCGCTGCGAACGGCTGCGAGCCGACGCCGCGGGACATCCCCTGGCCGAACAGGATCTCGCGGGCGTGCACGCCGTGCTGCTCGCACGACGAGGACGCTTCGACGAAGCGCGAGCGCTGATCGGGGACGCGATCGCGACGACCGAGGGACTGGTGGCTGACGCCGACCTCGCCGTCGCCCTGCATCGCGCCGGCGTGATCGGCTGGCTCGCCGGCGAGTTCCACGCCGCCGAGCCGCCGATCCAGCGAGCCCTCGCCGCCGCCGCCCACGCGCGAGACGACCGCCTTCGGGCGAGCATCGCCGCGTCGTGGGCGAACCTCGTGCTCGCGACCGAGGATCGGGTCGAGGAAGCCATGGCTCTGGCGGACGTTGCGGAGACGTGGGCGACCGATCCGACGGCGCTGGTCGGGTGGCGGACGGCACGGGCGCGAGCGCTCGTGCGGCTGGGCGATGTCGAGCGCGCGGATCGGCTCGGCCGCCAGGCCGTGTCGCTCGCGGAGCAGACGGACTCGTCGGATCTTCGCGCCAACGCCCTTCTGCATCTCGCCGAGGTCCTGCACCTGTCCGAGCGGCCGAACGAGGCGCAGCCGTTCGAACGGCGCGCGTTCCGCCTCCTCGAGCGCACCGGCGCGTCGGCGCAGGCGGCCGCGGTGTTCCCGAACCTGTCGCCGGACAGCGACACGCCGTCGCCCGAGGAGGACGACGATGCGGACATCGTGCCCGAGGACGCAGGGGTGACCGAGACGGTCTTCGAAGACGGCGACGAACCCGCGCCCGAACCCGAGCCCGAGGCCGACCAGGCATCGGAGGTGGAGACCGCGGGAGACAAGCCGGAGATCGTCGAAGAGGAGCGGCCGCTCCCGCCACCGATCGCCGAGGCGTTCGCGGCCAGCTCCGAGGCCGAGAAGAGGAAGCGCGGCCGTTTCCGCCGCTGACCCGGGCTCGCTCCGGTAGCGTTGGCGGATGGCGAGCCCGACCGACGTTGCCGTGATCGGTGCCGGCGTGATCGGCCTGTCGTGCGCACGCGAGCTGGCCGGCGCGGGGTTGAACGTGAGCGTGCTCGAGGCGGCGCCCGCCGTCGGCCGAGGCTCTTCAGCGCTCGCCAACGGCGGCATCCGGGCGCAGTTCACGACGGAGGTCAACATCGCCTTCTCGCGGTTCTCGATCGTCGAGTTGGAGACGCTCGAACGGACCGTCGGAGGGCTGGGCCTCCATCAGACGGGCTACCTGATGCTGGCGGGGGCGGAGGCGAGCGAACGCGGGTTGCGCGAGGCCGCCGAGCTCCAGCGCCGGCTCGGCGTGGAGACCCGGTGGCTCGAGCCGACCGAGATCGCGACGATGGTCCCGTTCGTCAGGGCGGAGGGGATCCGCGGCGGGACGTTCCACCCTCGCGACGGCTTCCTCGACCCGGCGGGTCTGGTCGCGGCGCTCCTGGCCGATGCCCGCACCGAGGACGCCACGATCCTCACCGGTGCCGGCGTGAGCGCGATCGAACCCGGCTTCGTGATCCGGCATGCGAAGGGCGATCTGCGCGCCGACGCCGTCGTGAATGCCGCCGGCACGGCGGCGCGCGCGGTGGCTCGACTGGTGGGCGGCGACGTCCCGGTCGAGCCCGTCCGTCGCAACCTCGCCCACGTGATGGACCCCGCCGGCGGATGGATCGTTGCGTACGCCGACCCGGACGATCCGCCCGGGTGGGACACGTCGGTCGACCCGGCCTTCCTTCCCGCGCTGGCCGCCAGGCTCCCCAACCGCTTCCCGTCGATCCTCGATCTGCCGATCGACCCGACGCACTGTTGGGCGGGGCTGTATCCGGAGACACCGGACCACCACGCGATCGTCGGTGAGGATCCGGGTGTCCCGGGCTTCTTCCATTGCGCCGGGTTCGGTGGACATGGGTTGATGCACGCGCCGGCCGCCGGGCGGGCGATACGAGAGCTCGTCACCGGCGGGCGAAGCGAGACGTTCGATCTCCATCCGCTCCGGCCCGCCCGGTTCATCGAGGGCGACCTGGTGATCGAATCCGCCGTGCTTTGACGTCGACGCGTCAGCCCGGTGCCGGCGGCGGCTGCATGGGTGGATCGGTCGGAGTGGAAGGCTTTGGCGTCGGGACGGCCGCGCCTACGCCCCGATCCGGTTCGCGGACGACCCGGTTCCGACGGCCACGGATGAGGATCAGCACCATCACGACCACGAGCAGGATCGCGAGCCCGATCAGGATCCACACCAGCACCCCAGGGCCGCTCCCGATCGCGCTCCCGGTCGCCCGGATCTCGGTCTTCTCGCCGAACACGGGCGTCCACGTGACGGTCTTCCCGCTGATCGTGCCGCCGGACTGCTGGGATACGGGGCCCGGAAACGTGATCGCGATCCGGAGCTCCATGTCCTTGGCGAGCTGCGCTGCGCCGGGTTGGAGCGGCCCGGTCGAGGCGGGGCTCAGATCGATCTCCCCGTTGACCAGGAACGTGTCGCCCACCCGTTGGATCGCGATCGACTCTCCGGCGGTGGTGCCTCGGCTGAAGACATCGATCGGAACGTCCTGGAAGGTGTATGTCTTGCCCTCGAACCGGTCGTCGGCGTACGCGGACTGCTGGAACCCCACTCCGGCGGGGAGCGGACCGGCGCTCGCGGTGATCTGGCCGAGCAGGTCGTCGGCCGACGAGCCCGTGAGCGCGAGGAGGTCGCGACTGACCGCGAAGACCATCGTCCCGCTGACCGTGTTGTCGCCGTGCAGCTGCATGTTCAGGTCGACCTTGACGCAGCCCGTCATCAGCATCGCCAGCGTGCACGTCGCGATCACCCGCGCGGTGCCACGGAGCCTTGCCGTCATCGTTCCTCCCGGGACGCGACCCCTTCCACGCCGAGCCGCTGCGAGCGTACACGGGTGATAGGTTCACGCGCGTGCCGCATGAGACCATCGCCGTCGGCGACGTCGAGATCGTGGCGTTGCTCGACGTCGACGTGAACGACGAGCCGATCGCGGACGCATTCCCCGGCGCTCCCGCCGACGAGATCCTCGCCGGGAAGGGTCGATACCCGAACGTGTACGGAGACGACGACGCCTGGCGGCTCCACGTGCGCGTCTGGCTGATCCGTCATCCGGGCGGTCTCCTGCTCCTGGACACCGGGGTCGGCCCGGAGACATCGCCGGCGATGGAGTGGTGCCCCGAGCCGGGTTCCGCACCAGCCGCCCTGGCGGAGATCGGCGTGGAACCGGCCGCGATCGACGTCGTCGCGCTCAGCCACGCGCATGACGACCACATCGGCGGGATCCTCGACCGAGATGGCGCGCCGGCGTTCCCTCGGGCGCGCTACCTGCTGCAACGGGCGGACGATGCCTGGCGTCGTGGGGCGGATCAGGACGACCCGAGCTCGTTCGGGCGCCTGGTGGCTCCCCTCGTGCGGGTCGGCGCGCTGGAACTGCTGGACGGGGACCATCGGATCAGCGAGCTGCTGGAGCTCCACCACGCGCCCGGTCACACGCCCGGGCACCAGGTCCTCCGGATCGCGAGCGGCGGCTCGCGCGCCCTGTTGTCGGCCGACACGTGGAACCACCCGATGCAGCTCGCGCACCCGGACTGGTGGGCCGGGTCGGACGACGACCAGGAAGGATCGACCGCAACGCGGCGCGCGCTCCTCGAAGAGTTGCTGGCCCAGCCCGAAACGGTCGTCGCGCCCACGCACTTCGGCGAAGCATTCGGGCACGTCTCCCCGGAGCCCGACGGGAGCGCCGCGTGGCACCCCGCGACCTGACGCGCTCGACGCTCGGGGCCGCCCCCTTCCGCAGCACCGATCGGCTCAGCCGAGGGCGCGGATCTGCCGGAGCGCGACGGTGAGCTGGGACAGGTCGGTGACGCCTTCGATCCCGAGGGATCGAAGGAATCGTTGAAGGCGGGCGACTGCTTCCTCGCGGGACGCGAGGAAGCCGTCGATCGCCTCGTCGATGGGTGCTCCGCCGGCCAGCTCGAGGGCCCGTTCGCAGAGCGAGCGTCGCAGCGAGAACAGGTCGTCCTCCATCGACTGTCGTGCCCAGCGCTGCCACCGGGTCCCCGCCGGCAGCGCTTCCAGCTGGTTCTCGAGCCAGTCGAGTTGCAGTCGCTCCCCCAACACGAAGAACCCGCGCGCGACCTCCAACGGAGTCCGGCCCGTGGCGTGGGATACGGCGATGATGTCCGGCCGATCTGGTCGATCTGCGACGCGAGCTGGGCGAAGGAATCCCGCGACGCGTCCACCGCATCGGACAGCCGCTGCCCGGCGGCCTGGACGAGGTACCACCGCGAGGTCATCTCGACGAGCCAGTCCACGCCGGACAGGAGATCGTTCTGCGCCACAGGGTCGATGACGCCGTCCAGCTTCTCGATCTCCTCCCATCGGGCGACGGCTCCCGTCACGTCTCGCGCGATCCGGAACGCCCGGACGACATCGGCGGGATGGGCGCCGATCTCGGCGACCATCCGCGAGGCGAACGTGATGCCTTGGGAGTTCACGACGTCGTTGGAGGCCATCGTCGCGATGATCTCCCGCTTCAGCGGGTGCTCGCCGAGGAGGTGGCCGAATCCGTCGACGATCGCGGGAGGGAAGTACCGGGCCAGATCCGCTTCGAGATAGTCGCTGTCCGGCAGCTCGCTCTCCAGGAGCGCCCGGAACACCGAGCGCTTCGCGTACGCCAGCAAGACGGACAGCTCCGGGCGCGTCATGCCGGCTCCGTTCGCCCGGCGTTCCGTCATCTCATCGGTCGTGGGCAGGGATTCGACGGCCCGTTCCAGCTCACCCTCGGCCTCGAGCTGTTGCATCAGGTCCTCGTAGGCCTCGATCCGTTGGGAGGACTGCTCCTCTTCCTGCGAGAGGATCTGCGCTTGGAGGTAGTTGTCGTAGAGCACGTGCGCGACGACGTCGGGCGCACACGCCTCGAGCATCCGGTTCCTGCCCTCGAGCGTGAGCTCGCCGCGCGCAATCGCGAGCCCCAACAGGATCTTCCAATTGACCTCGTGGTCGGAGGTGTCGACGCCCGCGGAGTTGTCGATGAAATCGGTGTTGATGCGCCCGCCCGACCTGGCGTACTCGATCCGCCCGCGTTGCGTGAACCCGAGGTTCCCTCCCTCGCCGACGACCCTCGCGCGGAGATCCCGCCCATCGACCCGTAGACCGTCGTTCATCCGGTCGCCCGCGTGCTCGTGGGTCTCCTCCGACGACTTCACATAGGTCCCGATCCCGCCGTTCCAGAGCAGATCGACGGGAGCCTTGAGGATCCAACGGATCAGCTCCGCCGGCGTCATGCCGGCGGGCGCCTCCGGCGGGATCCCAAGGACCGCGCGGACCTCGGGAGAGGGCGTCACGCTCTTCGCCGCTCGATCAACCACGCTGCCGCCCTCCGAGAGGATCGATCGGTCGTAGTCGTTCCACGACGAGCCGGGCAGCTGGAACAGCCGCTTGCGTTCCGCGAACGAGGTGGCCGGGTCGGGGTTCGGGTCGAGGAAGACGTGCCTGTGGTCGAACGCCGCGACGAGCTTGATCGTGTCCGTGTACAGCATGCCGTTGCCGAAGACATCGCCTGACATGTCGCCGATCCCGACCGCCTTGAACGGGTCGCGCAGGACGTCGACCCCCAGCTGCCGGAAGTGTCGCTTGACCGATTCCCACGCGCCGCGGGCGGTGATGCCGAGCGCCTTGTGATCGAATCCCGCGGAGCCGCCGCTGGCGAACGCGTCCCCGAGCCAGAACCCGTACCGCTCGCTCACCGCGTTCGCCGTATCCGAGAACGTCGCCGTCCCCTTGTCCGCGGCGACCACGAGGTACGTGTCGGGCCCGTCGAGCGCGCGGACACCCTCGGGGTGCACGACCGCTCCCTGGACGTAGTTGTCCGTGAGATCCAGGAGCCCGTGCATGAACGTCACGTACTGGGCGAGCACCTCCTCCTTGAGCTCGTCCGGTGTGCCCGGCCGGCGTTTCAGGATGAAGCCACCTTTGGATCCGTCCGGCACGATGATCGCGTTCTTGACCTTCTGGGCCTTCATCAAGCCAAGGACCTCGGTCCGGTAGTCCTCCTTCCGGTCGGACCACCGGATGCCACCGCGCGCGACCATCCCGCCCCGCAGATGGATCGCCTCCATCGCCGGTGAATACACGAAGACCTCGAACAAGGGGAACGGCTTCGGCATCTCGGGAACGTTGGCGGACCGTAGCTTGATGGCGAGGGCGACCCGGTCCGGCCGGTAGGCGTTCGTGCGCACCGTGGCCTCGATCGTGCCGAGGAGCGAGCGCAGGATCAGATCCTGGTCGAGCGACGCGACCCCTTGCAGATCCTCCACGACCTGGTCCCGGATCGCCGCGGCCTCCTCTTCGGGAGCGTCGCGAACCGGATCGAACTTCGCCTCGAACAGGCCGACGAGCCGCGCCGAGATCTGCGGGTACGCGGCCATCGCATCGTTGCGGTACTCATCCGTGAATCGCGCGGAGACCCGCATCCGGTAGGTGCGGTACGCGCGGAGGACATGGATCTGCCTCCAGGTCAGACCCCCCACGATCACCAAGCGGTTGAGGGAATCCACCTCCGCCTCGCCGCGCCACATCGCGCCGAGCGCGTCGCGGACCGCCTCGGCCGCGCCCTCGAGGTCGAGCACCGCACCGCGAGCGTCCAGGACGCCGAAGTCGTGGATGAAGACCCGTCCTTCGCCCTCCAGGTGGACGGGGATCTCCTCGACGACGCGGAGACCGAGCGACTCGAGCAACGGCATGAAGGCCGAAAGGTCGACCTTGCCTCCGGTCTTGTAGAGACGTACCCGCGTGAGCCGCTCGCCTGACGACTCGTTGCCGACCCCGACCACGAAGCCGTCCGGCGACGAGGCCAGCTCTTCCAGGTTCAGCACGTTGTCGACGGCCAACGCCCAGTCGGTGTCGGACGTCTTGTAGTAATCGGGGAAGCGTGGTGCGTACGTCGCGGCGAGTGCGCGGCCACGCTGCTCGCCGAGGCGCGCGGCCAGCGCGTCGGCGAGGTCATCGTCCCAGGTCCGCGCGAGCCGCTCGACATCCGCTTCCAGCTCCTCGTGCGGGATCTCGGGGACCTGCACGCCCGGCTCGACGTGCACGGTGAAGAAGATCTTGGCGGACTCGGTCTCCCCCAAGGAGAGGTGGTAGTCCACGGTGACGCCGTGGAAGCGCTCCATGAACATGTCCTGCAGGCGTTTGCGGAGCCTCGCGGTGAACCGCTCACGCAGGAGGGCGACGACGATCGACACCTGGCGACCGAAGAGATCCTTCCGGATCAGGACCCGGATCCCGGCCTGCTCCTCGAACTGCAGCAGACCGATGACGAGCGTTCGGAGCTCTTCGGCCGATCCCTGGAACAGCTCGTCCTTCGGGAAGGTCCCGAAGAGCTCGACGACCGTCTTGTAGTCGTGCGAGCCCGGGATCAGGTCCTCGGCCGCCAGGATCTGCTCCAGCTTGTGGTGCAGCAAGGGGGTCTTGGTGGCAGGCTCCATGTACGCCTTCGACGTGAACAGACCGATCAGCCTCGCCTCTCCGGTGATCCGTCCGTCGGGCGAGACCTTGCGCACCCCCACGTAGTCCATCCGGGCTCGGCGATGGACGGTCGAGTAGGCCTTCGTCTTCGAGATCACGAGCAGATCCCCGTCCTCGATCCGCTGACGGATGTACGAGGGAAGGCTGTCGAGCGCCGTGACGTCGGCGAACGTGCTCCTCGAGACGTCGGACAGGATCCCGAGCCCGGAACCCTGGGTCGTAGCGGCCGGCGGCGGCTCGAGCGAGGTCCATCATGTGCCGGGTGCGCTCCTGCATCGGGTCGAAGTCTCGAACCACGAGGTCCACGTCGTGCAGGATCTCAGCGATCTTCCGTTGCAGATCGGCGCGCTCGGTCTCGCCGAGGCGGCGTTCGAGCTCGTAGTGCATCACGGACTCGCGGTGCGATGCGTCTCGACCCGACAGCACCCGCTCGATCCGACCGCGCTCGTCGCGCACCGTCCCGACCACCGGGTGGACCAACAGCCGGACCCGGAGCTCGCGTGCCGCGAGCTCCTCGCTCACGGAATCCACGAGGAACGGCGAGTCATCCGTATTCGTCTCGACGATGGTGCCCACCGACCCATACCCCTCGTCGGCGTCCGTGGGCACGAACACGCGGACCGCCGCCGCCTCGTTCCTGCGCTGGTCGGCGAAGGCGAACGCCGAGGAGACCATCGAGAACAGGAGGTCGGCCCCATGGTGCTCGAGCTCCTCGTCGGAGAGCCGCCGCAGGAACGCCCTCGCGAACGCGGTGAGGGCGTCTCGCCGGTCGGTGGGAACCTCGGCTTGGATGCGTGCGAACAGTGCGTCGAGGACGGGGTGCAGCGCGTGCTTCTGCTCAGCGGTTTCGGACACGGCGTGTATCGGTCTCGCGGTGGTGGATCGACTCGGCTGGAACGTTCGGAGGTCACATCGTAGCCGGTCCGCGAGCGGCCTCGACCACCTCGGCGGCCCGGTCGTACCGGCCGAACTGCGGCATCACGTAGACCCCGGCCACCCCCTCCTCCCGGAGCGCCGCGATCAGCTCGATGGCCATCGCCGCTCCTTCCTCCCACGCCCGGTCGTCGTCATCGCCCGCCGATCGCATCCGGTCGCGGGCGGCCTCGGGGATCTCGATCCCGGGGACCTCGTTGTGGAGGAACTCCGCGTGCCGGCTCATCATGAGCGGGAGCACCCCGGCGATCACCGGAACCGTGAGCGGCTCCCCGGCGACCTTCTCATAGGTCTCCCGGAGCGCGAGCAGCGGATCGATCGAATAGAACGGCTGTGTGAGGACGAAGCGCGCACCCGCCTCGGCCTTCCGCGCGAGCAGCCGGGCCTCCCGTTCCAGGTCGGGTGCGCTCGGTGCCACCGCCGCCCCAGCGAAGAACGACGTCGGCGCGCCGATCGAGGTACCCGACCGATCCACACCGGCGTTGAAGGCGTGCGTGATCATGGAGAGCAGCCCGGTCGCGGTGACGTCGACGTTGTTCGACCCGTGCGGGTACTCGCCGATCGTCACAGGGTCGCCGACGCACACGAAGAGGTTCCGGATGCCAAGTGCGTAGGCACCCAGGAGATCGCCCTGAAGCCGCAGGAGGTTCCTGCCCCTGGTCGGGAAGTGCAAGACCGTTTCGATGTCCGCCTGCTCATGGATCAGGCGGCATGCCGCCCAGGCGCTCATCCGCATCTTGGCCATCGGCGAGTCCGCGACGTCGATCGCGTCGGCGCCCGCGTCGCGGAGCGTCTCCGCCGCCGCGACCAGCCGGGCGGCGTTGAACGACCGTGGCGGCTCCATCTCGACCGTCACGACGAAGTGACCGGTCGCGAGCTTGGCCTCCAGCTTCGTCGGCGGGGCGACCGTGACCACGTCGAGGATCCGCTCGCCGTGATCCGCCTCGGGGAACTCGATCCGGACATGCGGCGCGCGATCGTGCAGCGCGGTGCCGATCGCGGTCGTGTGCGCGGGCCCGGTGCCGCAACAGCCACCGATGACGGCGACGCCCTCATCCAACAGCGCCCGGGCGATCTCCCCGAAGTACTCCGGCGTCGCCGGATATACGAAGCGCCCACCGACCTCCGCCGGCCCCCCGGCATTCGGCCGGGCGACGATCGGCACGCCGGCGCCGGCCGCGGTGCGCCGCATCGCCCGCACGATCCGCAGGACCTGCGCGGGACCCTCGCCGCAGTTCACGCCGAGCGCGTCGACGCCGAGGGCGACCACCGTCTGAGCGACCTCCTCGGGGGGCGAACCCAAGAGGGTTCGATCGTCGCGGGTGAACGTCGCACTCGCGATGAGCGCGACGTCCGGCGCGGCGTCGCGCGCGCCGAGCACGCCCTGCTCGAGCTCGCGGAGATCACTCTGGGTTTCGACGATAAGCAGGTCGACGCCCGCGTCCGCGAGGGCGGCGGCCTGCTCGCGGTAGGCGGCGAACGCATCCTCGGGATGCACGCGTCCGTACGGTTGGAGACGGATGCCCAGCGGGCCCATCGAACCGGCGACGATCGGGGCGCCGGCGTCGCGCGCGAGCGCGACGCCGGCAACGCACAACTCGGCGAACCGGTCGGCGAGCCCGTGCCGTTCCAGGCGGTATCGGTTCGCACCGAACGTGTTCGTGAGGACGAGGCGGGCGCCGGCGCCGACGAACGACGCGTGGATCTCCGCCACGCGCGTCGGCGCCCGCACGTTCAGCTCCTCCATGCATGCGTCGACGGGGACCCCCCGTGCGATCAGCGACGTGCCCATGCCGCCGTCCGCGAGGAGCGGCGCCTCGGCCAGTAGGGATCGGAATACGGCAGCGTCCATACGTGCAGTGTCCCACCCCTCGCGGCGCAGCTTGCCATCGCCCGTCCACTCGAGCCTGCCGACGGTCACCTGGGTGGCGAGTCCATCGACCTACGACGGTCGCTCCTTCGGGTCAGCCGGTCGCAGCCATCCGGACGTGGTTAGGACCCTTGGGCCGGGGTACCCTACGCACGTTCGGGGTGATCCCCGGACCGGGCAGCGCTCCTTGGGGGGGAGATGAGCCGACACCGGGTCCGGATCGTCGTAGGCGAAGGACGATCCGCTCGCATGGGGTTCTTGCGGTTCGTGCTGGAATCCGAAGGCTACGACGTCGTGGCCCAGGCATCGAGCGCAGCCGAGCTCGCACGCGTCCTCGCCGTCCATCGGCCCGACGTCGTCGTCCTTGATGATGGGATCGGCGCCACTGCGGTCCAGATGACGCATGATGTTTCGCCGAGCGCGAAGGTGATCCTCGTCTGGCCAGGCGGTGTGGTCCCCATCGGTGGCTACGCCCGCGTCGATCCGGGTGACGTCCTTCGCTCCTTGGGTCCGACGGTCGCGAGAGCGGTTGGCACGATGGCGGCGCCGCGGGAAAGCGTGATCAGGTCCGACTGGACCGACAGGGTGAGGAAGGATCCCGCCGACCTCCGCGAGGAGCTCGCGGACCGCGACGCCCCCTCGGCGAAGCGTCCCAACGTGACGGAGCTCCAGCGCCGCGGACAGCACCTACACCCGGTCGGGGACCCTGGGACCGTCGGCGCGGATGCCTCACCGTCGGACCCCGCCGGAACCGTCGGGCATCCGGGCGGCGATAGACCGGGCGAGGACCTCGCGCCGGTCCTACCGCTCTCGGCGCTGAGCATGCCCCCGGCCGCCTGGGCGAGCACGATGGGCGAGAGCGTGGCGGGGCCGAACATCACCGGTGAAGGGGCCGCCGCTGAGCTCGTGCCAGCCGATGCAGGCGACTGGAACCGCCGGTTGGGCGTGATCGCTTTGGGCGGTGCGGTCGCCGCGAGCGCGGTCGTGATCGCGCTCACGCTTGGTGGAAGCGGAGGGCATCAGGGGATCCTCTCGGCTGCCGGCTTCGTTCAGGAGCCACCCGCGGCCGTCGTGCCGGCGCCCGGTGCGTCGCTCGTCGGGGGCGTCGGTCGGGCTGGCATCTTCACCCCGACGGCCGGCGTGATCCCTTCCCCACCGAGCGGTCCGGTCGCGCCGGGGAACGGCGCATCGCACGCGGGCGGCGGTGGGAGCCCGGGTGGTGGTGGGACCGGCGCTGGCGGGGGAACCGGCGGCGGCGGAGGCCCGGGCGGCGGAGGGGCTGGCGGGGGCTTGTTGATGCCCGGGCGCTCGGCTCTGCACAACCCCTTCGGGGGCCCTCCGGGTCAGATCCGTTCGCACGCGGATGGATCCAACCAAGGAGGCGGCCACGGGAACAGCGCCGCCGCACACGATCATGCATCGCAGCGTGGCAACAGCGCAGCGCACGCGAGCCAGAACGGTCAAAGCCACCGGCACAAGCGCTAGGGTGCGGGCGCAGCGGTCTCGCATCATCCGATGAACGGGTACGGGCTCCTGCGTCGCGTCTACCTTCGCCCGCCCGAGGCGCAGAGCCTCGCATCGTGGGAAGCCTTCGGCTGGCACCACGCTCCCGACCTACGCTCGATCGAACGCGAGCACCTGGCCTTCCGTGAGCGACTGGCCGAAGCCGGGGCCGAGGTCGTGACCGGTACGACCCCCGTCCCGGGCGACCCCGACGCTATCTACGTCTGCGATCCGGTGCTCATCACCGACGCCGGAGCGATCATGCTCCGGCCGGGCAAGGTGAAGCGACGCGAGGAGCCGCGGGTCGTGGCGCGGGATCTCGAAGCTTCAGGCGTACCCGTACTGGCCGCGCTGGAGCCTCCTGCAACGGCGGAGGGTGGTGACCTCGTCTTCCTCGACGACGTCACGCTGCTGGTGGGGGTCGGCTATCGAACGAACACGGCTGGCGCCGAGCAGCTGGCGTCGCTCCTCGAGCCCCGGGGCATCACCGTTCACCGGTTCGATCTGCCGTTCGACCGAGGCCCCGACGCCTGCCTCCACCTGATGTCGTTCCTGTCCCCACTGGATGCCGACCTCGTCGTCGCGTACCTCCCGATGATGCCGGTCCGGCTCGCCCAGCTCCTCGAGCAACGCGGGATCCGGACGGTCGAGGTCCCCGACGAGGAGTTCCCGACGATGGGTCCCAACGTGCTCGCCCTCGGACCGAGGATCGCGCTTGCACTCGACGGGAATCCCCAGACACGGCGCCGGTTGGAGGCCGTCGGTGTCGACGTTCGTGTGTATCGAGGTGCGCAGGTGAGCCTGAACGGAGACGGGGGACCGACCTGCCTCACCCGCCCGTTGGCTCGCGGATAGCGCGTTCGCATGCCTCGGGTAGCCTGGGACACCCGATGACCGATCGCGCCTTCAACTTCGCCGCCGGTCCCGCGATCCTGCCGCTTCCGGTCTTGGAACAGGCGCGGCAGGACCTCGTGTCGCTCCCCGGTGTGGGCGCCTCCCCGTTAGAAGCCAGCCATCGGAGCCCCTGGTTCACCTCCGTGATCGAGGAGACCGGCTCGAACCTTCGCGACCTGCTCGGGGTCCCGGATGGCTACCACGTCGTGTTCTGCCAGGGCGGAGCGTCGCTGCAGTTCTCGATGGTCGCGATGAACCTGCTCCGCGGGACCGGGGGGGCCGCGGAGTACGTGATCACGGGGTCCTGGGGCTCGAAGGCGATCGCGGAGGCACGGAAGGAGGGGACCGCGCGGATCGCATGGACTGGAGCGGAGGAGGGGTTCGTCCGCGTCCCCGGAACGGAGGAGCTTCTGGAGTCGATCGGCGGCGCTCCCGCCTACGTCCACGTCACCGGCAACGAGACGATCCAGGGTGTCGAGTTCCTAACGACCCCGATCGTTCCCGACGACGTGCCCTTGGTCGCCGACATCTCGTCGGACTTCCTGTCGCGACCGATCGACGTCGCGCGTTACGGGCTCCTGTACGCGGGGGCGCAGAAGAACGCGGGGCCGGCCGGCGTCACCGTGGTCATCATCAGGGACGACCTGCTCGATCGCATCCCGGAGGGCCTCCCCTCGACCCTGGACTACCGGACCTACGTCGAGCACGGCTCCCGCTACAACACGCCGCCGGTCTTCGCGATCTACATCGTGATGCTCATCACCCGCTGGCTCCGGGATGAGATCGGCGGACTCGAGAAGATGCTCGCCCGCAATCGCGACAAGGCCGACCTCCTCTACGAGATCCTGGACGAGGCCCCCACGTTCTTCCGAGGCCATGCGCAGACGGGTTCACGATCGCTGATGAACGTGACCTTCCGGTTGCCGTCGGAGGACCTCGAGGCCGGGTTCATCGCCGAGGCAGCCGGGCAGGGGCTCGTGGAGCTCAAGGGTCACCGCACCGTGGGTGGGATCCGGGCGTCGATCTACAACGCGATGCCGCGCGAAGGGGTCGAGGCGCTCGCTGCGTTCATGCGGGAGTTCCACGAACGGAACGCGGGTCCGGGGGGAGAGGGAACGATCTAGGGGAGCCAAGGCGGAGGTCCTCCTGGGCGTCCATCTGATGGAGAGGAACCTCGCGATCGCCGGCACGTTAGGCTCCTACCAGCTCCTCCGCCATCTGAGCGAATACCTCGGTGTGTCGATCGACATCCTCGGCGGTCGTGGCGGGCGACATCAGCGCCATGTTGTGGAACGGCGTCATGAGGACGCCGCGGTTCAACAGATACAGGTGGATGAACGGGTCGACCTCATCATCCTGCCCTGCCGCAGCTTCGCTTCCGTTGCGGGCGCGATCCGGCCGGAACAGGTACTCCACGCGGCACCCGAGCCGCACCACGTGCCACGGAAGCTCGCGATCGACGATGACGGCCTCCACGCCCTGCTCGAAACGCTCTCCGAGCGCGATCATGCGGCCGAACGCTTCGTCGGTCAGGACCTCGCCCAACGTCGCGCGCATCGCGGCGAGGGACAAGGCGTTGCCGGCGAGGGTCCCGCCGATCCCACCGACGTCGGCGTTCTTCCAGTCCGTATGCTCGTATATCCTCTGGGAGACCGCATCGGTGAGGCCATAAGCGGCGCTCGGGATGCCGGCGCCGAGCGTCTTGCCGATCGTCACGATGTCCGGCTGCAGGTTCCACGCCTTCGTGCACCCGCCGGGTCCCGCGCTGACGGTATGGGTCTCGTCGATCAGCAGCAGCGTCTCGTACCTGGTGCAGAGCTCGCGGACGGCCTCGTGGTATCCGGGATCGGGCAGCACGATCCCGATGTTCGTCAGGGCCGGCTCGAACAGGCAAACGGCGACGTCGCGTTCGGCGAGCGCCCGTTCGAGACCCTCGAGGTCGTTGATCTCGACCACCCGCGTCGTTTCGCTGAGCGGCACGGGCGCGCCGAGGTTCCCCTCGCGCGTCACCACGTTGCCGGCGTCATCGAGCGCCGCGAAGGTCTCGTCCACCGAGCCGTGGTAGTTCCAGTTGTGGACGACGATCTTGGAGCGGCCGGTGATCTGGCGCGCCCACCGGATCGCGAACCGATTGGCGTCGGTGGCGGTCAGACAGAACTGCCAGTACGGGACGCCGAACCGCCGAGCCATCTCTCGGCCGACCCACGCGGCGTCCTCGGTCGGAAGCATCAGGGTGATCCCTCGCGCCGCTTGCTCCGCGATCGCGTCGAGGGACACCTTCGGCGCATGTCCGGCCATGCCGCCCGTGTCACCTAGACAGAAGTCGACGAACGCGTTGCCGTCCACGTCCCAGAACCGCGCGCCCTCGGCGCGGTCGACGAAGACCGGATGGTCGCCCGGCCAGCGGGTCATCCAGTTCATCGGGACGCCGAAGAGCAGCGAGGCTCGAGCGTCCTCGGCGAGCTCCTTCGACCGGGGGTGCCGTTCGCGGAACAGGCCTCGCTCGCGCTCCATAAGGTCGTGGAGCTGTGTTCGGTCGATCGTCTTCACGTGGGCGTCCTCCTCGGCCGGCTGCGCGAAGTCTATGCGGCGGTACCATCGCCCCGTGTCCCGCGCCCGCCGGCTCGCCTGTTCCCTCCTCACCGCGTGTATCGCGATCACGGTGCTGGCGACGCTCGCGCAGGCGCAACCCGGCGTAACACCACTCGCCACCCGGCCGGCATGGATGCGCAAGATCCAACTCGTGATCGGTGACCGTCCCGTCTCTGTGGCGATCGGGGAGGATGGGGACCCATGGTTCGGCCACCTCGCCTGGGTGCGTCGACCACCGGCTTCGAACGAGAAGCTCCTGCTCTCCATGGCGTTGTTGCAGCGGTATGGCCCCGACAGGACGATCCACACGAACGCCAGTGCCGCCACGATACCGGGACCGCACGGGGTCGTGCGTGGCAACCTGTGGATCATGGGCCACGGAGACCCGGGGATCGACGGAAACCGGATCATCGCGCTCGCACGGGCGATCAGGGATGCTGGCGTGCGCCGTATCCGCGGTTCCGTCATGGGAAACGCTGGGCCCTTCTCGCGGGATTGGTGGGCGCGCGGCTGGAAGGACTACTTCCCCGCCGACTACATCCCTTTGCCCACGGCTCTCACCTACCGGCAGAACACCGACCACGACGGCCTTCACGTCACCGATCCCGAGCTCCGGGCCGCGAAGTGGCTGACCGCGCGCCTCCAGCGCCTCGGTATCTCGGTCGGGCGCAAGCCCGGGATGGGCCACGCGCCCGCCGGTCTGCACCCGATCGCCCAGATCGTGTCGCCGCCACTGCAGGACCTGATCCGACGGATGGATCTCCGGTCGCGGAACTTCTGGGCGGAGGTGCTGGGCAAGTACCTCGGGGCTGCCGTGTTGGGGCGAGGCACGATCGCGAACGGCGCGAGGGCGATCCACCGCTTCACCGTGGCGCACGGCCAGGATTTCACGGCCTACGACTCATCTGGCCTGAGCTACGCGAACAGAGCGAACGCCCGCGGGATCCTGGACCTGTTGTGGCACGCCGACGGCTCCTCGTGGGGAACGGTCCTCCGCTCGTCGCTCCCCTCGGGCGGCCGGGGAACGCTCGAGGACCGCCTCACGGATGTCCGGATCCGCGCGAAGACCGGGACGCTCGACGACGTCTCGGCGCTCTCAGGTTGGGTGTGGGTGGAGAAGTCGGGTGGATGGGTCGAGTTCTCGATCCTCTCGAGCGGGTTCAACGAATGGACCGCGAAGAGGATCGAGGATCGGATCGTCCGGATCGTGAGCTTCCAGGCCTCGGCTCCCCCGTGAGATGCGAGCCGAGGCTGACCCTCAGGTGTCGGTGGGGCCCAGATCCCTCGCCCGGTCTCGTGCTCGCTCTGACGCCGCCTCCGACGCCGCCTTCTTCGCCTCCTCGCGGTTCTCTCCGTAGTCGACCAGCGCGGGGCGGGCGATCACGTACGCGATCACTCCGAGCACCGGCAGGATCAGGATCAGGAGCACCCAAAGGACCTTGGCGCCGCCGCGCAAGTCGGGACGTCGGATCACGTCCACCGTTGCGGCGATATCGATGATGACGACCAGCAGGCCGATGAACCAGAGAGCTGCGACTCCCATCTCGATCCTCCAGACCAAGGAACGACGTCAGCGCGGAACGCGCCGATCAGAGGTCGCGAGCGTAGCGTAAGATCGGCTGTCCGCGCAGCGGACGGTCACCCCGCTCACTCTCCCGGGGAGCGCGGGTGGAGCAGGCCGTAGAGGTAGCCGTCCGTCAGCGCTTCCCAGGAGGCTTCGATGATGTTCTCCGAGACGCCGACCGTGGTCCACGCCTGCTCGCCGTCGGACATGTCGATCAGGACGCGAACGACGGCTCCGGTCCCGACGCTCTCGTCCAGCACGCGAACCCGGAAGTCCTCGAGCTCCATCGTGTCGAGCTCCGGATAGTCGTTCGTCAGCGCCTTGCGGAGCGCGTTGTCCAGCGCACCGACGGGGCCCTGGCCCTCCGCGGACTCGATGTGTCTGGTGCCCTTCGTTCGGACCTTCACGGTCGCTTCGGCGAGCGGCGGCTCGTCGTCGGCGACCCGCTCTTCCACGTGCACCCGGTAGCTCTCGACGTCGAAGAACGGCTGCGACCAACCGGCCGCCCGACGCATCAGGAGATCGAGCGACGCCTCCGCGACATCGAACGCATATCCCGCGGCCTCCCGCCGCTTGATCGCCTCGACGGCCTTGGGGATCGCTGCGTCGGCGAGCGGGACCCCGAGCTCGTCGGCCTTCATCCGGATCGTCGATCCCCCGCTGTAATCCGAAGCGACCACCCCCCGGCGATTCCCCACCACCTCAGGGTCGATGTGTTCGTAGGCGCGGGACAGCCGGGCGACCCCGCTCGTGTGCAGACCCGCCTTGTGGGTGAACGCATGCCGGCCGGCGTACGGCTGATGCGAGTCGGGAGCGACGTTGGCGACCTCGGCGACGTAGTGCGCGAGCTCGGTGAGATGCTCCACCGCGCCCGCCGGCAGGGCGTCCGTGATGCCCATCTTCAGCACGAGGTCCGCGGTGATCGGGATCAGGTCGGCGTTGCCGGTCCGTTCGCCGTATCCGTTGATCGTGCCCTGGACCTGGAAGACCCCGGCATCGACGGCGATCAACGAGTTGGCGACCGCGCATCCCGCGTCGTTGTGGACGTGGATCCCCAGCGGCACCTGCGTGCGTTCGCCGACCGCCGTGACGATGCGCGCCACGTCGAAGGGGAGCATCCCGCCGTTCGTGTCGCACAGGACCAATCGCTCGGCTCCGGCTTCCTCCGCGGCGGCCAGCACCCGCATCGCGAAGGCGGGGTCGGTGACGTATCCGTCGAAGAAGTGCTCCGCGTCGAAGAACACGCGCCGGCCCTGCCCCCGCAGGAAGGCCACGGAATCGCGGACCATCGCGACGCCCTCGTCCAGCTCGGTCCGGAGCGCCTGGGTCACGTGGAGATCCCAGGCCTTGCCGACCAGGCAGACCACCTCGGTCCCGGCGTCGAGCAGATCGCGCAGCGCCCGCGACGTCGTCGCGTCCTCCCCCGCCTTGCGGGTCATGCCGAACGCGGTGAGCTGCGCGTGCTTGAGGGTCTCCTTCGATGCCAGCGAGAAGAACTCGGTGTCGCGCGGGTTCGCACCCGGCCACCCACCCTCGACGAACGGGAAGCCGACCTGGTCGAGCTTGTGCAGGATCCGGAGGCGATCGTCGATCGAGTAGCTGAGATCGGCACGCTGGGCACCGTCGCGGAGCGTCGTGTCGTAGAGCTCGACGGCGCGTTCGGCGTCACTCACGACGTCGCGCCTTCCACCACGAGGTCCCCGACCTCCGGGGTCCCGTACCCCATCTCGCCCGCACGCATGCTCTTCATCCGCTGGGTCGCGTAGCCGATCCCGGTGTGCACCCGGTCGGCCGCCTTCTCTTCACCAAGGGACGCGAGCAACATCTGCACGGCCGCGATCGCGGCAAGCGGGTTGATCGTGCCCCTGCCGGCGTGGTCGGGCGCGGTGCCGCCGATCGGCTCGAACATCGAAACCCCGTCCGGCGCGATGTTCGCGCCGGACGCGACACCCATCCCGCCCTGGATCATGGCCCCGAGGTCCGTGATGATGTCGCCGAACATGTTGTCGGTGACGATCACGTCGAACCGGCTCGGCTGGTCAAGGAAGTAGATGCACGCGGCATCCACGTGAACGTAGTCGGTCTGCACGCTGGGGAACTCCGCGGCAACCTCGTCGACGACGCGCTGGTAGAGATCGCCGGCGAAGGTCAGCACGTTCGTCTTGTGGACCAGCGTCAGATGTTTCCGGCGGTTGGACGCCACGTCGAACGCGTAGCGCACGATCCGTTCCACGCCATGCCGGGTGTTGATCGACTCCTGGACCGCGACCTCGTGCGGAGTCCCCTTCCGATGAAAACCACCCGTCCCGGTGTACAGCCCCTCGGAGTTCTCGCGGACGACGACGAAGTTCACGTCGTCCTCGGTGTGCGACGGGACCAGCGTCTGCACGCCTGGATAGCGGATCACCGGCCGGAGGTTGACGTACTGATCCAGCGCGAACCGGATCCGGAGGAGGAGATCGCGTTCCAGGATCCCCGGCTGAACACGCGGGTCGCCCACCGCGCCGAGCAGGATCGCATCGCACCCCTTGAGTCGCTCGAGCTCTTCATCTGGAAGTACCTCGCCGGTCCGCAGGTATCGGTCGGCGCCCAGATCGAACTCCGCGGGTTCGATCTCGAAGCCCTCACGAACGGCCTCCAGGACCTTGAGCGCTTCGGCCACCACCTCGGGACCCGTCCCGTCGCCACGGATCACGCCGATCCGGTAGTTCAAGACGTGCCCTCGTCGCGCGGTCCGTCGTTACCGGCCTGCATCTGGAGCGCGCGGTTGATGGCCGCGAGGTACGCGCGGGCGCTCGCCTCGACCACGTCGGTCGCGACCCCGCGGCCGGTGACCCGCCGTCCGTCCACATCCAACTGGACGACCACGTCGCCCAACGCGTCGGATCCGCCGGTCACGCTGGAGACGTTGAACGCGACGAGCCGGGCCTCGATCCCGGCCGCACGGCTGAGCGCCCCCATCACGGCGTCGATCATGCCGTCCCCCATGGCGGACTCCTCGATCAGGTCGTCGCCGCGGCGGAGCCGGACCGTCGCCGTCGGAGCCAGGTGCGTCCCGCCGCCGACCTGAACCGCCTCGAGGACGAGAAGATCCTCCTTCCCGCTGCCGATCTCTTCCGTCACGATCGCCTCGAGGTCGTGATCCGTGAGGGTGATCTTGCGGTCCGCCAGATCCTTGAACCGGGCGAACGCGCGGTTGAGCTGGACGTCCTCCAACGTGATCCCGAGCTTCTGGAGGGCATCGACGAACGCATGCCGGCCGCTGTGCTTGCCGAGGACGAGCCGGTTCCCCTCCAGGCCGATCTCCAGCGGGTCC
Source organism: Actinomycetota bacterium (assembly GCA_005885035.1). GTDB lineage: Bacteria > Actinomycetota > UBA4738 > UBA4738 > HRBIN12 > AC-51. The sequence goes on along the minus strand of VAXZ01000059.1, from coordinate 8,253 downwards.
ATGATCTCGTAGGTCGCGCGGTTCGCGAGCACGCCGTGCTGATGGATCCCGCTCTCGTGCGCGAAGGCGCTCGAACCCACGACTGCCTTGTTCGGCTGGACGCCGTAGCCCGTCGTCATGGAGACCAGTCGCGACGTTCGCATGATCTCTCTCAGGTTTAGCCCATGTCGCACGCCGAGGTGCTCGCCTCGCGTGCGGACGATCATCGCGACCTCCTCGAGCGAGCAGTTCCCCGCGCGCTCGCCGATCCCGTTCACGGCGACCTCGATCTGCCGAGCGCCGTTCTCGATCCCCGCCAGCGCGTTCGCGACCGCCAGGCCGAGGTCGTTGTGACAGTGGGTCGAGATCACGACGTCGTCCGGGACAGCCTCGCGCACGATGCGCACCAACTCGCCGAACTCGGTGGGCGTGGCGTAGCCGACCGTGTCCGGGACGTTGATCGTGGTGGCCCCGCACGCGACCGCCACGCGGAAGCACTCCAGCAGGAATCCCAGCTCGGTCCGGGTCGCGTCCTGCGCCGAGAACTCGACATCCTCCGTGTAGCTCTTCGCCAGCCGCACGTTGTCCTCGATCGCCTGTAGGACCTGCTGCGGGCTCATCCGCAGCATCGACTCGCGCTGGACGTCGGATGTGGAGATGAACGTGTGGATCCGCCACCGCTCAGCGCCTTTGAGGGCCTCGGCGGCGCGTTCGACGTCGCCGGTGGCCGTCCTTGCGAGTGCCGCGATCACCGGCCCGCGCACGGAACTCGCGATCTGGCGGACGGCTTCGAACTCGCCGGGCGACGAGATGGGGAACCCGGCCTCGATGATATCGACGTTGAGCCGCGCGAGCTGCTCCGCGATCTCGAGCTTCTCGGGTTGGGTCAGCGCGATGCCCGGCGCCTGCTCGCCGTCGCGCAGGGTCGTGTCGAAGATCCTGACTTCGTCTGTGCGGGCTACCGCTTCGCTGCTTGAGCCCGCTGCTACACCGTCTGTGCGGGCTACCGCTTCGCTGCTTGAGCCCGTTGCTACGTCGGGGTCTGCGTTCTCGCTCATCAGCTCGGCACCTTCTTCTCGGACTCCAACCACGGCATCATCTGGCGCAGCTGCCGTCCCACCTGCTCCAGCTGGGACGTCTGCGCCTGCTGCCGAAGTCGGAGGAAATCCGGGAAGCCGGCATCGGCCTCGCCGATCCACCGCTTGGCGAACGAACCGTCCTGGATCGCGGCCAGGACCTGTTGCATCGCCTCACGCGAGGGACCGTCGACCACTTTCGGGCCGCTCTGGTAGTCGCCCCACTCGGCGGTGTCCGACACCGAGTAGCGCATCCAGGACAGACCGCCCTCGTAGATCAGGTCGATGATCAGCTTGAGCTCGTGCAGGCACTCGAAGTACGCGATCTCCGGCTGGTAGCCGGCCGCGACCAGCGTGTCGAAACCGTTGCGGATGAGCTCGGAGATCCCGCCGCAGAGCACGGTCTGTTCGCCGAACAGGTCGGTCTCGGTCTCCTCCTTGAAGGTGGTCTCGATGATGCCGGCGCGCGCGGCGCCGATGGCGGAGCCGTAGGCGAGCGCGCGCGCCCGCGCCTTGCCGGTCGCGTCCTGCTGGACCGCGACCAGCGCCGGCGTCCCGATCCCCTGCTCGTACGTTCGGCGGACCAGATGCCCCGGACCCTTCGGGGCGATCATCGTGACGTCCACCCCGGCGGGCGGCACGACCGTGCCGAAGTGCACGGAGAACCCGTGGGCGAACATCAACATGTCGCCGTCCCTCAGGTTCGGGGCGATCTCCGAGGCATAGACGGCGCCGTGCGAGGTATCGGGCAGCACGACCATGGCCACATCTGCTTCGCGGACGGCGTCACCGATGTCCAGGACGCGGAGCCCGGCCTGCTCCGCCTTCGGCCGGCTCGACGAGCCCGCCCGCAGCCCCACCCGAACGTCAAGGCCGCTATCCCGCAGGTTCTGCGCGTGGGCATGGCCCTGCGAGCCGTACCCGAGCACCGCGATCTTCTGATCCGCCAATACGCCGGGGTCGGTGTCCTTCTCGTAGTAGATCGTGGCCATCTGGGTCGCCTTTCGCCTCAGTCGTTCGCCGCTCGGAGGACGCGCTCCTTGATCCCCCGGTCGCCGCGCCCGAGCGCGATCCGCCCGGTGCGCGACAGCTCCACGATGCCGAAGTCATCCAGCAGGGAGAGCAGCGCCTCCAGCTTGTCGGGTTTTCCTGTCGCCTCGAGGGTGAGCGTGGACCCCGTAACATCGACGATGTTCACCCTGAACACCTCGGCGATCTCCATCACCCGCGCCCGATCGTCGCCCGACGCCCGGACCTTGACGAGCATCAGCTCGCGCTCGACCGCCGACCCCGGTTCGTGCTCCAGGATCTTGATCACGTTGATCAGCTTGTTCAGCTGTTTCGTGATCTGTTCGAGTGGCTTCGTGTCGACGTTGATCACGATCGTCATCCGCGACAGACCCGAGGACTCGGTCGGCCCCACGGCGAGCGAATCGATGTTGAACCCGCGCGCGGAGAAGAGCCCGGCGACGCGGGTGAGCACACCGGGTTTGTCCTCGACGAGGACCGAGATCGTATGGAGCGTTCCGCCGCCGCCCGAGCCGTTGCTCATACGATCGGAGCCTCCGCGGGGTCGCTCGTGGGCGTCGCGCCCTCGGGGTCGAGGATGATGTCATCGTTCGACGCGCCGGCCGGGACCATCGGGAACACCATCTCTCGCGGATCCACCCGGAAGTCGATCACGACACTTCGGTCTTCCACCGAGAAGGCTTTCTCGATCACCGCGTCGACCTCGCCCGGATGGTCCGCACGGAGCCCGACCACGCCGTAGGCCTCGGCGAGCTTCACGTAGTCCGGCACATCGGGGTCGAGGTACACGCCCGAATACCGCTCAGCGAAGAACAGCTCCTGCCATTGGCGCACCATGCCCAGGTAGCCGTTGTTCAGGATCGCCGTGATGAACGGGATCTTCTCGGTGGTGCTGGTCGCGAGCTCCTGTGCCGTCATCTGGAAACAGCCGTCGCCGTCGATGGCCAGCACCCGCTTGCCGGGCTGGCCGACCTTGGCGCCCATCGCCGCCGTCGTCCGCATGTTCGCGGAGGCGTTCGACGCAGAACTGCGGCTTGAGGGGACCGTCCGGTCGCTGGTCGAAGCGGTATGGGAACCGCCGTTGCCAGTCGGCGAGCTGCCCGAGCCATGCGGAGCGGTCCGGCACCCCACCCGCCTCGTGCTGGCGGGCATCCAGCTCGGCGGCCAGCTTCGCGATCACGTCTTTGCAATCGCCGACGATCGGCACGTCGGCGACGCGGTTCTTCCCGATCTCCGCTGGATCGATGTCGACGTGGATCACCTTCGCGTTCGGAGCGAACGCCGCCAACTTCCCCGTCACCCGGTCGTCGAAGCGGGTCCCGAGCGCCACGAGCACATCAGCCTTCTGGATCGAGGTGACGGCCGTGTAGTTGCCGTGCATCCCCGGCATGCCCAGACACAGCTCGTGCGAGTCGGGGAACGCACCACGCGCCATCAGGGTGGTGACGACCGGGAGCCGACCGACGGTCGCGAGCTTCGCAAGCTCGGCGTGCGCATCGGCCTTGATCACCCCGCCGCCGACGTACAGCACGGGCCGCTCCGCCGCCATGATCAGCTTGACGGCCTCCACGACCTGCCGTTGGTTGCCCCTCGTCGTGGGCTTATACCCCGGCAGGTTGATGCGCTCGGGCCAGCTCCAGGTCGTCTCCGCAAGGAGCACGTCCTTCGGGAGATCCATCAGGACGGGGCCCGGGCGGCCGGTCGAGGCGATGTGGAACGCCTCGCGCACGGTCTCAGCGATCAGCGCGGGATCCTTCACCAGGAAGTTGTGTTTCGTGATGGGCATCGTGATGCCCGTGATGTCGGCCTCCTGGAAGGCGTCGTTGCCCACCACGGGGGTCGGCACCTGCCCGGTGATCGCGACGAGCGGGACCGAATCCATCTTCGCGTCTGCGATCGGCGTGACGAGGTTGGTCCCGCCGGGACCGGACGTCGCCATGCACACGCCGACCCGCCCGGTGGCCCATGCGTAACCTTCGGCGGCATGCCCCGCGCCCTGTTCATGGCGACACAGGATGTGCCGGATCGACGAGCCATCGACCAACGGATCGTAGATGGGCATGCTCGCCCCGCCCGGGATGCCGAAGATCACCTCGACCCCTTCGTGCTCGAGAGCCCGCAAGAGGGCAAGGGCCCCGGTGACCTTCATCGCGCGGCCGCCTCCCGGTCCTCGACCGGTCCGGTCTCGACCCTACGGACGGTCGCCTGCAACCGGTGCGCAAGGTTCCTGCACGCGCGCTCGAACTCCCATGGGGTCCAGTCACGCCGGCGCAGCTGCAGGACGTCGCCGCTCTGGTCCTCGTCGAGGCCGAACCCACCGCCCATGTACACGACCTCGGAGGACAGGTATCGGTCGACGACCGCGCGGGTGCTGCTGTCCGCTGTCTCGACGGTCACCTGTCCAGGCCCTTCCCACAGCACGCTCGCGACGACGATGCCGTTCCGATCGAATTCGTACCTCATCGTGACTCCTTCCTGGCGGTGGCCTTGTCGCTGACCCGTCGCTCGGCGTTCATCCGAACCCTGGGTAGAAAAAACCCCTCGCGTGGCGAGGGGCGTCTGGCGCGGGGTCTGTCGGGCTATCGCCCGCCCGCGCCTATGCGATAAGTACGAGGGTGCTGCGTCCGGTCACAGCCATGGTCGACATGGTCCAGTTAGTGTAGGGGCAGCGAACGAGGTGTCAACCCCGTTGGGTCATGGATGGGTCGCGACCGCTCGAAATACGATGACCTCACTGAAGCTGGTCCCGTCCACCTGGTAGGCGTAGCAGCCGGACGCCTGTAGCCGTGTTTCGCTCGGCCACTCTCGCCAGCCGTCGTTGCCTTCCGGTGCTCTTCCCGGGGGGAACTGAAGGTTGTTATACGCAGTCGAGCCATCGCCGACGGAGAAGCCAACCAGGTGGCGGCCGTCGAGCTGCGCGCCTCGGATCAACACGGGCCCCGCGTAGGAGGGATCCCCTATCCAGAGCACCTTGCTCCCTCCCCACTTGCTGCCGTAGAAGATCGATCTCTTGCTCGGCGGGTACTCGAACGGAAGGACCGTCTTACTCGCTAGCCCCACCGCGAGGACGGGGCCGTCACCGACTGCTGGACCGTACCTGCGGGAAACGCGATGGGCGGCCGCGACTGGGCACGTCTCGCCCGTGCCCAGCGTCGGAAGGCTGAGCGGCCTCCACAGCATGCCGGGGACACCGCCGGAAGGGACATCGCACGACGCCCCACCGCAGAGGAGCGCGTAGCCGTCTGTGTTGAGGAGACTTGCTGACGTCGAAGACGGTGATGTTTGGATAACCTTCGTCGTCGACGTCGACGTACACGCTGCAGCGAGGAGGAACAAGACGAGGATACCGGTCGAGGACCGCCGTCTCATCCAGCCAGTGTGAAACGCCCGGAAGGCCACGTCGAGGGGCGGGGAGGATCCGAGCGGGCCCGTAGACACTTGGACTACGGCGACAGTCGACTCGCGCGCCGGGATCCCAGCACCGCGTACACGAAGAGTGCGCCAACCACGGCCCCGGACGTGACCTCGACCGTCCACACCGGGGCGGACGGCATCAGTTGTCCGGCAGCCAGCCGGGCCAACGGCTCCAGGCAGAGAGCGCCCGCAACGATGGCAGCACTGACCCACGACCGACCGACCCGCCAACGCTGCCCAAGCAGCCCGAACAACGGTCCCATCACCAGACCGGCGAGGATGACCACCGGTTGAACCAGCCTCTGGTCGTCACCGCGACCATCCCTGAAGTGAATCGGTCGAAGGTCCACGGATGGATCTCCATGGGGCTGTAGGTCATGGCCCAGTAGCCGCGCAGTGCTGAAAACGTCACGCTGAGACCGAGCGCGGCAGCTCTCCACCGGCGCTGCTGAGTGATCCCGAACACGAAGGGCAGGATGAGCCAGGGCGCGGACATCTGCGCGGCGGTCGCTGTCCAAGCCCCGAGCCACGACATGCTCCCGAGGTACTGAACAGACGCGCCGAACACGAGACCCACGATCGCTGCGAAGAGGAAGATCACGAAGGAACGACAACGCCGTGTCGATCGGACTCCGGTCCTCCGAAGGACATCACCTCGATAAGATCCCATCCATCGGTCTCGCCGGCATCCCGAGAGGTACGGCAGCGGCCCAGTACGCTGGCGCCGTGATCTGGTATTCACGCGAGGATGCCGCTGAGCGGGTAGGGGTCGAACCTTCCTATCTCGTTCGACTGGTGGACCTCGGCATCCTTGCACCCGAGGAACCGGATCGTTTCTCGCCGGGCGACGTGCGGCGCGTGCTGATGGCCAAGTCGCTCGAGGATGCTGGGATCCCGCTCGAAGGTCTGGCCGCGGGCATCCAGAGCGATGCCCTGTCGCTCTCTTTCCTCGACGCGGCCAGCTACGAGCGGTTCGCGGCACTCGCGTCCGAGACGTTCCGCCAGGTCAGCGACCGGACCGGCATCCCGCTCGACCTGCTGATGGTCGTCCGCGAAGCGATCGGCATGGCGCAACCATCCCCCGATGACCGACTTCGCGACGATGAGATGGCGATCGTGCCGTTCATCGAACTCCAGGTCGCGGAAGGATTCCGGGCGCCCGCGATCGAGCGTCTGATCCGTGTGCAGGGCGACAGCACCCGCCGGATCACTGAACAGGAAGGGGCCTGGTGGAACTCCGAGGTGATCGAGCCAGCCATGGTGGCGGGCAAGGGCCCGGAGGAGATCGCGAACGCCGACCTCGCCGACCGGATCGCCCCGCTGGCGGAGCAAGCCGTCCTGGCCATGTATCACGCCCAGCAGGCTCGCGCCTGGACCGCCAACATCATCGAAGGGTTCGAGATGATGATGGCGAAGGCCGGGATCCATAGCCGCCTCGAGCGACAACCGGCGATCTGCTTCCTTGATATCAGCGGATACACGCGGCTCACCCAGGAACGCGGCGACGATGCCGCGGCCGATCTGTCGACGACGGTCGCGCGGCTGGTGCAGCGCAGCTCCGTGCAGCACGGCGGCAAGCCGATCAAGTGGCTGGGCGACGGCGTCATGTTCTACTTCGGAGATCCGGGCCCCGGCGTTCGTGCCGCCCTCGAGATGGTGGACGGGTTGGCCGCCGCCGGGTTGCCGCCAGCCCACGTGGGCCTGCACGCGGGTCCGGTCCTGTTCCAGGAGGGCGACTACTTCGGCCAGACGGTGAACCTCTCTGCGCGTATCGCCGACTATGCGCGGCAGGGCGAAGTGCTGGTCAGCCAGGCGGTGGCCGACGCCTCGCAGGAGACGGGGATCGCGTTCGGAGACATCGGCCCGGTGGAGCTCAAAGGCGTGTCCGGAACGGTGCACCTGTTGCGGGCCCACCTCGCCTGATGATCCAACGGTAGGGAGGCGAGATTGCGCAAACCGATCGCGAACGAATGTATGTCGCTCTCGCCGATGGTGCTAGCGTGTTGCGTCCGCGAGTCTGTAGGGATGGCCCCCGGATCCATGCGAGTCCACAGAGGATCCTTCGTCGCAACGACTGCGACCGTACATGACGGAACGACCGGCCCGAACGGGCTGAACGCGTCTTAGCGGGATCGAGCCTCGTGCGTTCTTGGCGGATGATCGCGGCCGGGGTGGTACTGGTCGCAGCGATCGCCGTGATCGCGTTCGTGTTCGGATCCCGGGACGACCGGATCACCCCCTCGATCATCCAGACCGGCCCGGAACGAACACCGGCGTTCGCGTTCGCGGTCGGCCGGTCCGGCGCTCTTCCCACAGCCGCGATCAGATCGAGGAAGCCGGTCCGGACCGATCCGCTCCTGCGTCTCGGCGGGGCATCCAAGCTCGCGTCGAAGCACGCGATCGCGTCGATCACACGGCTCTACCGAAGTGCCTTCTTGGATCCCGCGCATTGGCACAGCGGAACCTACGAGAGCCTCTGGCAGGACTTCGCGACGGCCGCGCGGGCTCAGGCCCGGAAAGACGTCCGGGTCCTTACCGCGGGTGCGACGGCCGGCGAGGCGTACGACGCGATCGTGCCGCGTCCGTCGGCGATCAACACGAGGGTCCTGCTCGATCGGAAGGGCAAGCCGGTGATGGTCCTGGTGAACGCGCGATTCCGAGCGCTCGGCCGGAGGATCGCTGGATCGTCGAACACGAGGTTCGAGAGCTCGGGCCGGTTCTTCTTCCAGCGTGTCGGAGGGAGCTGGAAGATCGT
>VAXZ01000073.1 GCA_005885035.1 Actinomycetota bacterium | reverse complement strand
GGGTCTCGACCTGAGACACGCCGCGACGACGTCTCGCGATCCCTCGCACGTTTCGCCGTTCCCGGGCGCTCCCTGCGCGGTCCACCGCCGGGCTCTCGACGCGCCCGAGCACCGCCGATCCACAGGAAGCGAAGGAACGAATTGCAACGAGCAACGACCGAGCCGCAAGGGCTCGGACGCACCACCTCTCCGACGTTCATCGAGCTCGGGGTTTCCGTGCCGGTGACACGGGCCCTCCATATGCGAGGGACCGAACGACCCTTCGAGATCCAGAGCCTCGTGATCCCCGACGCCCTCGCCGGACGTGACGTCCTGGCGCGCTCCCGGACGGGATCGGGCAAAACGCTCGCGTTCGCCGCGCCGCTCGTCGAGCTGCTGACGCCGAATGGTCGCAGCCCGGCCGCGCTGATCCTGGCGCCGACCCGCGAGCTCGCCAGCCAGGTGACCGAGGAGTTCCGCGTGATCGCCGACGTCAAGCACCTCCAGATCGCCGCCGTGTACGGCGGCGTCGGCATCGGCCCGCAGGCCAAGCGCGCGCGACGTGCCGACATCCTCGTGGCCACCCCCGGCAGGCTGATCGACCTCGTGACGCGGAAGCTGCTCCGGCTCGATCAGGTGCGCATCTGCGTGCTCGACGAGGCCGATCGCATGCTCGATATGGGGTTCCTGCCCGACGTGACGCGGATCCTTCAGATGCTCCGTCCCGACCGGCAGACCATGCTGTTCTCCGCGACGCTCGACGGCGAGGTCGGAAGGCTGGCGACCCGATTCACCCGCAACGCCGTGCTCCACGAGGTCGGGGAGAGCGGGCTCCACCTCACCGACGCGACGCACCGGTTCATCGCGGTGGAGCAGCCCCGCAAGATCCAGGCGTTGATCCGCGAGCTGGCCGCGGATCGCGGACTCACGCTGGTCTTCGTCCGAACGAAGTTCGGTGCCGACCGTCTTGCGAGGAACCTGCGCAGGGAAGGCTTCCGCGCGGGTGAGCTCCACGGCGGCATGTCGCAACCGCAGCGAGAGCGGGCGCTCGGCCGGTTCGCCTCCGGTGCGAACGACGTCCGCGTCGCCACCGACGTTGCGGCGCGCGGACTGGATCTGGACGACATCACCCATGTGATCAATTTCGACGCGCCGGCCGATGAGAAGGCCTACATCCACCGTGTCGGCCGCACGGCGCGAGCGGGTCGTGGCGGTGAAGGCGTAACGTTCGTAACACCGCAACAGCGCTTCGAGGTGGGCCGCATCGCGAGGAAGCTCCAGTTGTATGCAGAGTTCGCACGCGTCGGGGGGCAGGTACGGAAGGAGGACGGTATGGCGAACAAGGACAAAGGCGGTGCGAAGAACAAGAAGACCGCCAGCAAGACCCTCAAGCAGAAGCGCGAGGCGAAGCGATCCAAGGGTACGTCTGGTTCAGCCGGCTCGGTCCGGACGACCGGTGGTTGATCAGGCGACGATGCGAGAGCAGATGCGAGAGCCCGCGCCACGGCCACCGTGCCCGTCGTGCGGCTCCGCGCACACACAGCCGTTCACGCACGCGGGACCGGGAGCGCGGCTCAACATGCGGTGCATCGATTGCGGACATCTGTTCCGGGAACAACGCGCACGTGACGACTCCCGGAAGGAGTCCAGATGAAGACCGGCAGGACGCAGGCCTTGTTCGGAACGCCGACGCGGGTCCGGGATGTGGCACCGCAGGCCGGGAAAGGGCGGCACTGCTCCGTGTTCGGCTGTACGACGCTGCTCTCGACGTACAACACCTCAGATACGTGCTGGTTGCACACCGCGCCATCGACGCGGCACCCGCTGGCTCACGACTGAGCAGCGGGGCGAGCCGCCTACCTCAGGCGGGTCCTGGGAGAGCGTTGATCTGACGCTCGGTGAGCCGCCGAGTGCCGCGCGCGATCCTCAGGCCTGCCATCCCGATCGGGGCGGAGCGCCAGGCTGAGGCTTCGAGGAGCTCGACCGACAGATGGCCCTCCGGGTCCTTGGACACCCGGAAGATGGTGCCCGATTCCGTCCGGTAGAAGTCCTTCACGCTCATCCCGCCTCCCTCACACGAGGGACGCGTCACGACCCGTGCGTGTGCGCCCCTTCGTCTCTGAACACCATCTTCTCACCTCCGGGCCTTCCTCGGCCGGTTCCCGGACGGTGCGAACGGAGGGAGTCGGAAAGCCGAGGGAGAACCGACCTTCGCCAGGCGGTTCGGGCCGACCGGCCCACGCACCGCGCCCCTCCGAGGGCTACGCTGCATGGAGCAGACCGTCTCACCCACCCCGAACGAAGGGATCACCATGGCCACGTACGAACTCTGGCGCGAGGTTGCGGACTACCGGCCCGGTCGCCATGACAACAGCGGGCTCCGCGCCCGGCTCTCGGGAACGAAGATCGAAGACCGACCGATCGTCTCCGAGCTTCGCCTCGCGATGGAGGAGCGTGAGGCCCTCACGTTGCCTCGGAAGGCATCGCGGCGCTGAGCCGCCGACCGGCAGCCGCCGACCGCTAGAAGGAGTACCGTCGAGGCATGTCGGATACGAACACGCCCGAAACCCCCGGGGGTCGCTTGGGCGACGATATGGAAGAGATGTTCCTCGACGAAGCGAAGAAGGATCATCTCGCGAACGAGGCGGAGCGGGCCGACGCGAAAGAAGACCGCGAACGGGCCGAGCTCGGCGAGTCCGTGACCCCGAAGCGACCCTGGTGGAAGTTCTGGGCATGATCGCCTCGGGCGGCGGGATCCTCATCGGCGGCATCTTCCTGCTCGGCGCGATCCTCGCTGGTTACGCGATCTGGTACATCTTCATCAAGAAGTGAGGACGAAAGGTGAGCGCCCCGCCGATGAGCGCTATCCTGGCTGGGTGATGGAAGCAACCTCCACCGCCGCACCGATCACGGTGACCGAGGGCGCCGCTCGTAAGATCCGGCAGCTCGCGGCGAAAGAAGGCCACGCCCAGCCGATCCTGCGGCTGAGAGTGGTCGCGGGTGGGTGCTCGGGGTTCGCGTACGAGATGGGCTTCACGGGCTCGCCCGAGCCGGAAGACTTCGTGATCGAGGCAGCCGAGAACGTCCGCGTCGTGGTCGACCCCAAGAGCGTGCCCATCGTCACCGGATCCACGCTGGACTTCGATACTGCGCTCCTCGGTGGCGGGCTCAAGGTCAACAATCCCCAGGCGATCCACGGCTGCGCCTGCGGCGAGTCCTTCAGCATCTGACCGCAGCATCTGAACCGCAGCATCTGATCGCTGCAGCGCGGGTATCCTGCGCCCAGGATGCCCAAGGCCGACACGACGCAGTGGCGGGACCTGTACGACGAAGTGGTGCTCACGGGGCTGTGCACCGGATGCACGGCCTGTATCGTGGCGTGCCCGTTCCACGTCCTGGGCTACGAGGACAACGAGCCGGTCCAGCTCCAAGAGGACGGTCCCGACGTCTGTACGCACGGCGACCGAGGCTGTTCCCTCTGCACGCTCGCATGCCCTCGCTTCCGCGAGTGGGAGTCGGAGATCGACGAGCTCATGTTCGGCCAGGCTCGCAAACCCGAGGAGCTGATCGGCAAGTACCGCGAGATCTACCTCGCCCGCGCGACGTCGCCCGAGGCGCTGATGCAGGGCCAGGACGGCGGCGTGGTCTCGGCCCTCCTGATCTGGGGGCTCGAGAACGGGATGATCGACGGTGCCGCCACCTCCGTCCTCTCGGACGAACGCCAGTGGGATTGCGAGCCGGCCATCGTCACGGATCGCGCCGGGGTCCTGGCGTCCGCGGGCAGCCG
>VAXZ01000072.1 GCA_005885035.1 Actinomycetota bacterium | reverse complement strand
GGTTGCGCGGCGCGGAGGTCCTCGCGTTCAGCCGCGACCGTCACAGTTTGCGGTCGGGCGACTTCGGCAGGAGCGAGGATGGCGGCCGCGTGCTCCTCGCCGCGCTCACCCAGTTCCGGACGGAGATCGAGAAGGATCCGAGCGCGCTGCTCCGGTGGGTCTCGGCGGGGATGCGCAGCCTGTCGACGGACCTCCCCCTCTCGAACGTCCTGCGGCTCACGTTCCAATGTGCCCGCATCCCGGCGGGGAACGTGCAGAACATCGTGCTCCCGGGCGGCGTGGGGTCCGCGAACGGCGTCTCGATCGTTCGGCTCTCTCCCGCGGTCAGGACGATCTTCCGGGACGCGAGCCGTTCGGCGATCGTCCGCGGCAGCCACCGCCCTCGATCGCCGACCGCGGGCCAGTAGGAGCCCGTCCCCTGCGGAACATTGGACATGAGCGTGAGCGAGTGAGGGATCGACCGGCTCGGCTGGACGCGAACGGCGTCGCCTGCCACGTCTTGATCGATGGATGGCGGACCGTCTCGCCTCGATTCGTCTTCGAGGGGTACGACGATGCCGTGCAGGGCGAGTTCGTGCGCCCGTACCTCGACGCCGACGACAAGCTGCCGGGCAGGATGTCGGCGCTTCTCGTCGAGTCCGCCGACGGCCTCGTCCTGATCGACGCCGGCAACGGGCGGTTCGCGCCCGACCTGGACGCCGGTCACGTGCACGAAGCACTCGAGACGCTCGGCGTCCATCCGTGGGACATCCGGTGCGTGATCATCACCCACGGCCATGCCGACCACGTCGGCGGGCTCGTCGGGCCTCGCGACGAGCCCGCTTTCCCCGACGCGCGGCACGTGATCCATCGGACCGAGGCGGAGTTCTGGTCCTCCCCCGAAGCGGAAGCGCTGCCCAACGGCGCCGGGCTCCCGGCTCAGACAGCCCTCATGGCGCTGCTGGATGCCGAGCTGCTCGACACCGTCGAGGGTGACGCACGCATCGCCACGGGTATCGACGCGATCGAGGCCCCCGGGCACACGCCGGGGCACCTCGCCATCGTCGTGAACGATGCGGTGCTGTGGGCCGGCGACACGTTCGTCTCTCAGCTCAACGTCCCACATCCCCAGTGGGTCTCGTTGTCCGACATGGACGGCCGGACGAACGAAGCGACGAGGCGGCGGCTGCTCGAACGAGCAGCCGCCGCCGACCTCCTGCTCGCGGCATCGCACATGCCGATCAGCGGGACGGTCGCGCAGACCAGCGACGGCTACGAGCTGCTGCCGTCAGAGCGCTCGTAGGAGCGCGACCAGCTCGTCGGGGCCGGCGACGGTGAGATCCGCCTTCGCGATCAGCTCCTGCGGCGTCTCGTCGCCGACCACGGCGATGCGACAGATCGCGACCCCACCCGCAGCGAGCTCCTCCAGCGCGTCGAAGGCGAGCACATCGCCGAGGTCGTCGCCGGCGTAGAGCGCCGCCTCAGCGCCGGTGCGCGCGACGACCTCGGCGACGACCGTCCCCTTGCTGCTCCCCCTCCGAGCGAGCTCCAGGACGCGCTTCCCGGGCAGCACATCGAGCCCGTACCGTTCGGCGATGGCAACGAGCGGCCCCGATATCCTGGCCGTTGCCACATCGGGATCGGGCGCCGTTCGGACGTGCACGGCGATGCTGGCGCCCTTGTCCACCACCCGCACGCCGAGCTCACCTGCGGCCACCGCGTTGACCTCCGCGAGGACCTCCGGAGGCATGGGAGGGGAACCCTCCATCCCGAACTGGCCGATCACGTCGAGGCCGTCGACCGGTAACACGCTCCGGATGAATGCCGACCGCCGTCCCGTGACGATCGTGACGCTGCCAGCGCGTTCGACGAGACCGGCGAGGACCTCCACCGTGCCGGCGACCGGCTGTGCCTCTTTAGGCCGGACGACGATGGGAGAAAGCGTTCCGTCGAAGTCCAGCAGGAGGGCGGCGCGGGCGAGCCGCGCCTCCACCTGCTCGAGGCTCACCGCCGGACGCCCCGCAGCGCCACCCGGCCGATCCGCAGGGGGCGTCGCAGCCTCCGCTCGGCCGGTCCGACCATGCCCCGAGAGAGGTTCCGTGCCGTCCCGATCACCGAGACGTGCGAGAAGGCCTGCGGGAAGTTGCCGATGAGCCGCCCGTTCGCGACGTCGTACTCCTCCGACAGGAGGCCGACGTCGTTGCGGACGTCGAGGACCCGTTCGAAGAGCTCCCGCGCCTGTTCGTCGTGTCCTTGCAGCGACAGACAGTCCGCGAGCCAGCAGGTGCACGGGATGAACGCACCCTCGCCGCCCGGCTGACCATCGACTCGCGACGCGGTGTCGTAGCGCCGGACGAAGCCGTCGACCATCAGCCGGTCCTGGATCGCGGCGACGGTACCGACCATCTTCGGGTCATCCGCGGCGACGAACCCGACGAAGGGCAGCATCAGCAGCGACGCGTCCAATTCCTTGGATCCGTAGGACTGGACGAACGAGCCCAGCTCCTCGTCGAAGGCCTCGGCCATGATCTCGTACTGGATCTCCTCTCGGAGGGCTCGCCATCGATCGACCGGCCCCGGGAACCCGAACAGCTCGACGTCGCGGATCGCGCGGTCGACGCCCACCCACGCCATCACCTTCGAGTGCGTGAAGTGCTGACGCCCGCCCCGGACCTCCCAGATCCCCTCGTCCGGCTCCCGCCACGCCGACTCCAACACGTCGAGGATGCGGAGCTCCATCTCCCACGCCGCCGCTTCGTGCGGCAGCCCCTCGCGCGAGGCCTGGTGGAGCAGGTCGAGGACCTCGCCGTACACATCGAGCTGGAACTGTCGCGAGGCGTCGTTCCCGACCCGCACCGGCAGCGAATCCTCGTACCCCGGCAGCCATTCGATCTCCAGCTCCGGCATCCGGCGTTCGCCAGCGAGGCCGTACATGATCCGGAGGTCGCGAGGGTCGCCGGCGACGGCGCGGAGCAACCACTCGCGCCATGCTTCGGCTTCATCCTCGTAGCCCGCCATCAGCATGCTGTAGAGGGTGAACGTCGCGTCGCGGAGCCAGCAGAACCGGTAGTCCCAGTTGCGCGCCCCACCGAGCTCCTCCGGAAGGGACGTCGTCGGCGCGGCGACGATCCCTCCCGTCGGACGGTAGGAGAGCGCCTTGAGGGTGAGCAGCGACCGGTTGACCGCTTCCCGCCATTCCCCTCGGTACGTGCACCGCGCGGTCCAGTCGCTCCAGTACCGGATCGTGCTCCTGAGCGCGTCCCACGGATCGATCCGCGGTGGCGGCGGCTCGAACGAGCGGTGCCAGGTCATCGTGAACGCGACCCGGTCCCCGGCAGCGATGCGGAAGTCCGACGTGACGTTACCGGTCACAACGTCGAGCGCGGCGTCGGTCCGCAGCTCGACCGCATCCGGCCCGGCGACCGCCGTGACGCTCCGCCGTCCCTGACGGAGCCATGGAACCGCGAGCCCGTAATCGAAGCGCAGGAGCAGCTCCGAGCGCATCGACACGACGCCTCGCGTGCCACGTACCAGGCGAACGACGCGGGCTTGCGCACGGCGCGGCGTCATGAAGTCCGTGACGTGGACTGACCCTGTCTCCGTCTCGTGCTCCGTTTCGAGGACGAGGGTATCCGCACGGTAGCGACGCCGCGTCCGGAAGCTTCCGGTCGGAGACAACAGCCAGCGCCCGCGCGTCTCGTCACCGAGGAGCGCCGCGAAGCACGCTCCGGAGTCGAACCTCGGGAGACACAGCCAATCGATCGACCCGTTCCGACCCACCAGCGCCGCGGTGTGCGTGTCGCCGATCATCGCGTAGTCCTCGAGCGGAAGCGCCACGGGTGCAACGCTACCTGCTGGTGCTACGGTTCGCCGCGATGTTGGATGACCCGGGATCCCCCGCCGCCGTTTCCGTATAGGCTCCCTCCACGTCCGCGAACCGCGCGGGTTCGCGAGGGAAGGGGGCGTGTCATGCGTGGAAGGTTCCTTGCTCTTGGGCTCGCCGTCCTCGCGCTCGTGGTTGGGTTGATCACGGTTTCGTACGCTCGAGCGAGGTCGGCAGCCGCTATCCGATCGCCTGTGACGATCCACGTGATCGAACATCCGAACACGGATGCCGTCATCGACACTGGCGTCCCGGGTGACACGACGGGAGATCTCCTGACGTTCCACAACCCGATCTTCAACGCCACCAACTCCACGAGAGCGGGGAGGGACCAGGGTGATTGCATCCGGATCTCGCCGCGCCTGGGCACCTGGGAGTGCCGATGGCTGACGCAGATCCAGGGTCAAGGCTCGATCATGGTGGAGGGCGCGTTCAACGACTCGAAGAGCCGCCCCTTCCGGCTGTCAGGAGATCTGTTCTCCTGAAAACAGCCCGACCGGTCCGATCGGCTCCTCGAGCGAGGTGGGTGCTACGTTCCCCGCGATGTCGCAGGACCCCAGGCTCGAGCCCGCGCTCGCTGCCATCTGGCCAGACCGCCAGGCGGTCGTGACGCCGATCGAGGGGGGCATCACGAACCTCAATTACCGGATCGACGTCGACCAGGAGGCCTTCGTGCTTCGCCTCGCGGGGACCGACACCGAGTTGCTCGGGATCGACCGCGCGGCGGAGGTCGAAGCGTGCCGGGTCGCCGCCGAAGCCGGAGTCGGTCCCGAGGTGGTCGCCTTCGAACCCGATCTGGGCTGCATCGTGACGCGGTTCGTGAGCGGTAGCCCGATCCCGGAGAACGAGCTCGGGCACGAGGCCGTGATGCGTTCCGTGGTGGCGTCGATCCGCGCGATCCACGGCAGCCGGCCGATCCGAGCGACCTTCCCCGTGTTCCGGATCGTGGAGGAGTTCCGCGACATCGCGGCCGAACGCGGTGTCGAGGTACCGGCCGAATACGACGACGCGCACGCGGTCGCCGGGCGGATCGAGGGATCCTTCGCGGCGGCGCCGGCGCCGCTCACCACCTGCCACAACGACCTGCTGAACGCGAACTTCCTCTTGGAGGGCGACCACACGTGGATCGTGGACTACGAGTACGCCGGGATGGGTGACCCCTTCTTCGACCTCGGCAACCTGTCGATCAACAACGACCTGGACGAAGACGCGCAGGCCCTCCTCTTGCGCATGTACTTCGGTGACGTGCGCGACGTCCACCGGGCGCGGCTGGCGCTGATGCGCATCGTCTCCGATCTGCGCGAAGCGATGTGGGGGGTCGTGCAACAGGCGATCTCGACGCTCGACTTCGATTACGTCGGGTACGCGGACCGCCACTTCGCGAGGTTGCTGGCGAACGCCGGCGACCCACGGCTCGACGGCTGGCTCGACGCCGCGGGTGCAACGGTCTAGGTCACGAACACACAGCCATCCCAATACGCAGCAACGTGGGCTCGGCGCCGGCCCTTGATCTCGAGGTGCAGCTCCTGGGGAGGTGGCGAACGTCCGGCATCGAACCACAACTCGAACCCGACCGTGTCGATCCGGGCGAACGAGCGATCCTTCTTGGGCACGGCGCTCGTGAGCAGGTAGGTCATCCCGCCGCCGCAGCAACGACGCGCGTCGGTCCAGACGAAGAGTCGGCCACCGTGGTCACGAACGAAAGGTTCAACGTCGGGCGAAGCAACGACGTTCATCGCGGCGGCGGAACATCGTCGCCCGCGAACACACACCCGTTCCAGTAGGCCTCCAGGCGACGGGTCGTCTTCCGCCAGCCCTTCACATCGAAGTGCAGCTCGTCGGGCGGATCGAGCCTTCCCCAGTCGTAGTGAACGGTGAGCCCGTCGGACTCCAATGCCCTGAAACGATGCGGCCGTCGGGAGCTGCGCGTGAAGCTGGACCGGCGACTCGAACGAGGTGGCTCGCAATGCGCCTCGAGCCACACGAATGACCCGACCAGGCCCCGGCGAGGGTCGAGCCAGACCCACACCTGGCCTCCGCGTTCACCGATGAACGCGGAGGCCTTCTCCGACGTCACGATCCTCATGTCGCTATCGAACCACGAACCCTGGGCTGGTGGGCGTGTGTGCGCCCCACCAGCAGATCGATCTAGACGCCAGGAACCACCATCGACACGTCTTCGCCGGGTGGCACGACCGGTTCCCACGGCTTCTTCTTCTGCGCGAACCAGTAGTACAGCGCCCCCACGACGAAGATCACGATGAAGACGGTCCAGATCACGGGGATCTTGTTCAGGAAGTC
>VAXZ01000071.1 GCA_005885035.1 Actinomycetota bacterium | reverse complement strand
GGCCGCGCCCGCGAACTGGATGAACGGCACGGCCGCGAGCGCGCCGACGATGATGCACGTCGCGATCGGCGTGTGTAGCCGCGGGCTGACCTTCGCCATCGTCTTCGAGAACGGCAGCTGATCGTCGCGCGCCATCCCGAAGGCGAGGCGGATCGTCGAGGTGAGGATGGCCATGCAGCAGACGAAGATCGCCGCCGAGACGACGAGCAGATACAACGTGGTGCCTGCCTGGGTCATGACGTCACCGATGA
>VAXZ01000058.1 GCA_005885035.1 Actinomycetota bacterium | reverse complement strand
CCCGTATCGATCCTGATGCGCAGTTGAAGGTTCTGACCGAGTCGGTGATCGATCGCGTCAAGCCCGGCCATCATCTCGAGCGCCATCTCGGCGGCCATCCGGGAAGAAGCTGTGATCTCTCGCACGAAGGGAATCGGATCGTCGGGTCTGCGTCCTAAAAGGTAGGTACGCGCGTGGGAGGAGGCTGGAGATGGAACGGACCACTGCGCGGCATCGAGAGGCCGTGTCGGGTCGCGTGTTGGGGTTCGGTGCATTGAGCGGCGTCGCCGGCGGGCTCGGGATGGCGATGTGGCAGATGCTCTACTCCGCGGGACGCGGAGACGGGTTCTGGACCCCCCTGAACGTCTGTATGGCGTCGTTCGTCTACCGCTCGGAAGCGAAGATGATGGTGGACGACATGATGATGCATCCAGGCATGTCGATGAACGAACCGGTACAAGCCAGCCACCTCGCGGTGGGGGCGGGGCTTCACTTCGCGTTCTCCGCCGTCGTGGGGATCGCCTTCGCTCTGGTCCTCTGGGAGCTCGCTCGGGCGGGCCTCGGTCGGCTGTTGTCGACGTACCAGGGCTACGTGGCGGCCTCGGTCGCGGGTGGTGTCATCCTGTATCTCGTCATGTGGTACCTCGTGTTGCCGTGGGCGAACGCGCCCTTCAAGGACCTCGCGCTTCGCGGCCCGTTCTTCGTGGCGCACATCGTCTACGGGTTGGTCTTCGGGTTGGTGGCCTTCCCGTTCCTCGCTCGCCGAGAGCGAACGACGAAGCTGTGACGGGAGCGAGTTGGATCCTCGCGACGAGTTCCTGAGCTCGACGATGGGTGCGATGGATCTCGTCTACAACATCGCACGTCGCATGGAACGGAGTCCCGAAGATGCGCGCGACCTGGTCCAGGACACCTACCTCTCGGCGTTCTCCGCGTGGACGAAGGGGAGCAAGCCCGACCGCGTGGAGCCGTGGCTCGCGACGATCTGCCTGAACCTGGGCCGTTCCCGCTACCGTCGGAGCCGCCGAGCATTGCGAGAGGTACCGTTGGAGCTCGCGCGAGGGGCCGTCGATCGCTCCGATCCGGAGAGCGAGGCCCTCGCGTCGCTTGATGCCGCCGCGCTTCACCAGGCGATGTGGACCCTCGATGAAGGCCAGAGGATCGCGCTCGCGCTCGTTGACATCTGCGGTCTGTCAACGACGGAAGCAGCCCAGGTCATGGGTACGCCACGAGGCACCGTCCTGTCGAGGCTGCACCGCGGGCGCCGAGCGTTGGCTCACGTCATGAGCGAACACGTGGATCGGGGGGAACCGTGATGGGTTGGCGAACCCACGATCCCGAGCGGGACGCTGCTGCCTACGTCAGTGGAGAGATGGGGCAGTCCGAGCGGGAACGCTTCGAAGCGCATGTCCTCGGCTGCGACGATTGCTGGGGCGAGGTCTCGATCGGTCGCGACGGGCGTGCGATGGCCGAGGCAGCTCGCGAGATGGCACCCGCGGGGCTCAGTGACAGCATCCGCGGGGTCGTCTCGGCAGGGCCCATTCCCCAGCCGGCACGGAGACGCCTCGCCCTCGTGCCGGCCGCCGTGCTGCTGCTCGCGATCGTCGTCGTTGTCGGAGCGCTGCTCGGCTCGCGAGGGGAGCCAGGCCCGATCGCTGCCGCGGTCGCGGCCGCCCGGACGCAGACGATCGCGGCGCGCGGACCCTCCGTGCATCCAGCGCCTGACCTAGCCCGCATGGGGCTCGCACTGGTGGTCGACGGTCGTGTGGAGCTTGCCGGTCTGCCTTCGGACGCTTTCTTGTATCGAACATCGAGTGGCGATTCGGTCGTCTTGTTCGTATCGGACGAGTCGTTCCCCGTTGCCCGAGATGCGACCCTGCGGGAGATGGGGAACGGTGGATGGTCGGCCCGGTCCGACGGGATGACTCTCGTGTGCGGCGATCGGCCGACGAACTACCTCGTCATCGCACAAGACCCCTCGCTCGTGGGTCTCGTTGAGCACGCATTCGTTTCGGGAACACTCATCAGATCCGGACGTAGATGTTTTCTCCTCCGCCCGTGTGATTGAAGTTCACGATGCCCGGAACGTTCAGGGTGACGCCTTCCCCTTCCGGCGGTCTGTGACTCGCCGGCGCCTGTGGCCCGACGACGCAGAACACGGTGAGCATCCCCGGGAACTGGCCGAGCGGTGTGTCGAGCACGACGGCCATCTTCACTGCCCCGCCGCAGAGGTTGTCATCGCCAAGGTCGACGCCGACCGACGGGATGAACCGACAGCCGTAGAAGTCGAAGCTGATGAGGGACGTGGCGGTCCAGGTTCCGGCCCCGCGCACGTTGCCGTCGGCATCGAAATGCGTGAACTCCCCGGTGGCGGAGACGGCTTTCGGTGACCCGTCGAACCAAGAGCCTTCGTCGACCGTCACGGCGACGTGGTCGCCGTTGGCAGCTGTCCCGGTGTTGTCAGCGTCGGCGACCAGCAGGAACGTGTCGGAGCTGTGAGCCGCCTGCACGGCTGGAGCGCTCGCGAAAGCGGCGATGAATACGAGAACGGGTGCGATCCACCGTCTCATCCTCTCCTCCCTTCCATGGCGGGCATGCGAGATCCTTGTCTCGGCGGGCATCGGGACCGGGGGGACCGCGGAGATGGTGAGGGATTGGCATCTCCAATGTGTGTGACCGTACTCCGCTGTCGTTACGAGGGAAAGATGCGGACGTCGAACGAATACATCCGCGCTCACGAACGACCAACTATCGGATCGGCCGACTTCCGACTAGTAGCCCACCAGGCCTTGCGTCGTGAACCTGGGGTCGCTTGCCGTTTGCAGCCCAAACAGGTGAAATGCGCCCTCTGAGGTACAGAGACGAGCGCGCGAAGACGGCGGACGGCGTCACGCCGGGGACCGGCGCACGAGGCGATCGGGGCGCCGGTCGTCTTCACTCGCCCTTGCCGGAGGACGCCACGGCCTCGTCAGCGTCGAGCGCCAGGGCCGATCTGGGTTGGATCGCCCGTGTGGTGGCCTGGCTCGGCCGGATAGGGGCGGACCCCGAGGACGATGAAGACCTGCGCCAGAAGAAGGCCCTTCTCGTCCTCCTCGCCGTCCTGATACTGCCCGTTTCCGCCGTATGGGGCAGCCTCTACCTCGGCTTCGGCTCGCCGGTGGGCGTCGTTCCGTTCGTGTATCTCGCGATATCGCTCGGCTCTTTGGTGGTGTTCGCGCGCGATCGAAACTTCCACCTCCTTCTGAACACGCAACTCCTTGACATCATGCTGACGACGACTGCCGGCGGGCAGATGCTCGTCGGCGGCTTCCTTCCTTCTGGAGGTGTCGCGTTATGGGGCATCCTGGCTCCGCTCGGAGCACTGGTCTTCCTCGAGGTGCGTCAGGCCGTCCGCTGGTTCGCGGCGTTCGTCGCGGTCTTCGTGGTCACGGGCCTCGCCGGTGAGATCCTGTTTCCGGACGCAGACCTCCCGACTTGGTTCACCAGCGCGATGCTGGCCCTGAACATCATCGGTGCCGGTTCCGTCGCCTTCGCTCTGCTCGCCTCCTTCGCTCAGCAGCGCAATGCCGCCCTCACGTCACTTCGAGCCGAACAGGAGAAGTCTGAAGCCCTCCTCCTGAACATCCTGCCGAGCGCCATCGCCGAGAGGCTCAAGGCGGCCACCCAGATGATCGCCGACCATTTCGATGCGACGACCATCCTTTTCGCCGACGTCGTCAACTTCACCCCGCTCTCCGAACGGCTTCCACCGGCCGAGGTCGTCGGCATGCTCGATAGGCTCTTCTCCCGTTTCGACGCGCTCGTCGAGCGACACGGGCTCGAGAAGGTCAAGACGGTGGGCGATTGCTACATGGCTGCTGCAGGCGTGCCGAACCCTCGCCCGGACCACGCGACGAGGGCTGCGTTGCTGGCGCTGGACATGCGAGATGTGGTTGCAACCTCAGCGGTGACCGCGTGGCCGGGCCTCGAGGTGAGGATCGGGATCAACTCCGGATCGGTCGTAGGCGGGGTGATCGGGACGAAACGCTTCCTCTACGACCTCTGGGGCGACGCCGTGAACACGGCGAGTCGGATGGAATCGCATGGCACGCCCGGCGAGATCCAGATCACGCGCGCGACGTACGAACTGTTGAGGGATGAATTCGTCTGCACGCTTCGTGGAACGATCCCCATCAAGGGCAAGGGACTGATGGAGACCTGGTACCTCGTGGGGCCGCGCAGGGACGAGCGCCGAGACGCCAGTGCTCACTAGCGTGGGAAGCCGGATAGCGTCACAGAGACTCAGGTCAAGATCCGCGATGGCGTGGGAGGCGGTCCCGGCCTAGACGTCGAGGATCTGATTGACTTGCAGGGTGCCCCCTCGGCCGACGTACGGATGCGATGAGAGGATGGCCCTGGCGTCCTCGACGGAGTCAGCCTGGATGATCGAGTAGCCGCCGATCTCAACGGGCTCGGCCGCTCCCTCGGTTGCCACCTGCGTCATCATCTGCACCGGCGCGCCCGGGTCGACGATCGCGTCGCCTGCTCCGGCCACCCAGTTGCCGAACGCCGCCTTCGCCTGATCCATCAGCGCCGGGTCGTCCGGCATCCCGGAGCCGTGATACGTGACGAGGAACCTGCTCATGCTCACTCCTTTCGGCGTGCCGGCTCATCCGTTCACGCTAGCACCACGTCGCTGGCCGGCGATCGGAGGCTCGATCTCGGGGGGATGCTGCGCGGGTCGATGCTGCGGCCTCGATCGGTGCTCCGCGGCGAACGAGATCGACTGGGCGTTCTCCTTTCGTCCTTTCGGCCGTTCGCCGTTGTCGATCCGCGAGTATCGCTCACGGCTTGACCGACGCGTGAGGCCGGGTTCGACTGTGGGAGCATCGGGCGATGGGAACGGGGAACCGCCCGCCCGTTGAACCCACACGACACTTCGCCGGGCTCTCCCGAAACGTCGTCGTGCTGTCGTGGGTGAGCTTCTTCCAGGATGCCGCCTCGGAGATGCTCTACCCGGTGCTCCCGCTGTTCCTCACGGGGGTGCTCGGGGCGCCGCCCTCGGTCGTCGGCTTGATCGAGGGCGTGGCTGAAGGCACGGCATCGGTGATGAAGGCTGTCTCGGGGCGTCTCGCGGACATCCGGCGCCGGCGGCCCCTCGTGGCGGCGGGCTACGGGATCTCGTCGCTTTCCAAACTGGTGATCGGCTTCGCCACCGGATGGCCGCTCGTATTGGTGGCTCGATTCGCCGATCGGTTCGGCAAGGGGCTACGGACGTCGCCGCGAGACGCACTGATCGCGGCTGACACCGCTACCGAACATCGTGGTCGGGCGTTCGGATTCAATCGAGCCCTGGACACAGCCGGAGCGGTGGTAGGCCCGCTGGCGGGGCTCGCCCTCTACGAAGCTCTGGATCACCGGATCCGGCCGTTGTTCTTCGTGGCGTTCGTTCCCGCGGCGGCGAGCGTGGCGTTGATCGGTCTCGTGCGGGAACCCGTTACGACTCCCGCTCAAGGAAGCTCTCGGCAACTACGGGGCCCGTTACCGCGCCGCTATTGGAAGGTGGTGACCTTCCTGACGTTGTTCGGTCTCGCCAACTTCTCCGACGCGCTGTTGATCCTCAGGGCGAAGGCGCTCGGCCTGAGTTTCGTGGAGATCATCCTCGTCTACGCGCTCTACAACGTGAGCTACGCGATCCTCAGCTACCCGGCGGGCGTGCTCTCAGACCGTGTGCCTCGGCGGGTCGTCTTCGCGACGGGATTGGGGATCTTCGCGGCCGCCTATATCGGTCTCGGCGCCGTCACCTCCGCGGGGTGGGTCTGGTTCTTCCTGCCCCTCTACGGCGGATACACGGCGTTGACGGACGGCGTAGGAAAGGCTTGGGTCGCCGACCTCCTGCCCGAGGAGCGGGTGGGAAGTGGCCTCGGCTTCTATCAAGGGCTCGCTGGGGGTGCCGCGTTGCTTGCGGGCGTGTGGGCTGGTCTCGCATGGGGGTCCACCGGTCGACTGCCGCTCCTCGTGTCGGGTTTCCTGGTCGCCGGTCTTGCCGGCGTGCTGCTCCTCGCGGGAGCCCGCTTGGAGCGCGACGGCGCCCGTTCTCCGGTTCGGGCATAGACTCGCCCGCGTGACGTCGCGTCGCCGCCTCGAGGCGCTCTTCACCGCGGTTGCAGACCGCGAGCTCACGCCATCGGCGGCCGCCGACGAGCTCGCCTCGATGCCCTTCCGCGATCTCTCCTACGCTCGTGTCGACACCCACCGAGAGCTCCGGCAGGGTGCGTCCGAGGCGATCCTGGGCCAGGGGAAAACCCCCGAGCAGGTGGCGGGGATCGCGCTCGCGCTTGCGGACGCCGGCGCGTCGAGCGTCCTGGTGACCAGGGCCGACGATCAGATGCGACGAGCGGTGCGCGAGGTCCTGCCCGACGCCATCGAGCACGAGCTCGCTCGCACCGTCTGGGTCGAGCGAGCACCGCTCGAGAAACGAGGGAACGTCCTGATCATCTCGGCCGGTACGTCGGACGGCCCGATCGTGCACGAGACGCGGATCCGGGCCGAACTCCTCGGCACGGAGGTCACGGTGCATGAGGACGTCGGGGTGGCCGGCCTGCACCGCCTCGCCGCGGTCCTGCCGGATCTTCCCGACGCCGATGTCGTGGTCGTCATCGCGGGGATGGACGGAGCGCTCGCGAGCGTGATCGGTGGGCTGGCAGCTTGTCCGGTCATCGGTGTGCCCACCAGCGTGGGTTACGGATCGGCCCGTCACGGCGAGACGGCGCTGCACGCGATGCTCTCCTCGTGCGCCGATGGCCTCGCCGTCGTGGGGATCGATGACGGGCTCGGCGCCGGGACGGTTGCCGCACGGATCGCTCGTCGAGCGGCCCGATGACGACGATCGCGTACTTGGACTGCATCGGCGGGCTCGCCGGTGACATGCTGCTCGCCGCGCTCCTCGATGCGGGCTCGCCGCACGAGGTGCTGCATGACGCCGTCCGCGCCCTCGGGCTCGGCGACGTGAAGGTCGAGGTCTCGCGCACCGAGCGCCACGGGATCGCCGCGGCCCACGTCGAGGTCATCGACGACGCCGCTATTGCCGAACGTCGAGCCGGCGCGCTGATCGAAGCCGTCGCCCGGGCGGACCTTGCGCCGCGGGTCGCATCGACCGCGCTCGACGCACTCGACCGGCTCATCCGCGCCGAATCCACGATCCACGGCGTCTCGAGAGACGACCTCGTCGTGCACGAGGTTGGGGGGAGCGACACGCTCATCGACATCGTCGGCGCCTTCGCGCTGTTCGACGCGCTCGGGGTCGAGCGCGTCGTGTGCTCTCCGATCCCCTACGCGCGCGGCCCGATCGTGACCCGGCACGGCACGATCCCCGGCCCCGGCCCGGCCGTCCTCGCGTTGCTCGGTGGAGCCCTCCTGACGGGGGTGGACGCGGAGGCGGAACTCGTTACGCCCACCGGCGCGGCGATCGTCGCGACGGTGGCGACGTCGTTCGGGGAGCTGCCGCCGATGCGCCTCGACGCAGTGGGCTACGGTGCGGGAAGCCGCGACCTTCGGCTACGCGCGAACCTCCTTCGCATCGTCCTCGGGACCGAGCACGCCCCTCTCACGCACACGGATGTGGCGCTCCTCGCAACGAGCCTCGACGATCTCCTTCCTGAGCTGGTTCCCGATGTGGTGGACGCCTGCCGAGCGGCCGGCGCCCTGGACGTATGGACCACTCCCGTGCAGATGAAGAAGGGCCGACCCGGCGTGGAGATCACCGCGGTGGCGAGATTCGAGGCCGAACAGGCCGTCGCTCGTGCGCTGCTCACCCACGCGACGACGCTCGGCGTCCGCGTCGCCCACACCCGGCGCTATGAGCTGGAGCGTGCGTTCCGTGAGGTCGAGGTCGACGGACATCGCGTGCGGGTGAAGCTCGGCGTGCTCGACGGCCGAGTCGTCAACGCGGTGCCTGAGCATGATGATTGCGCGTCGGTTGCCGCCCTGACCGGTCGACCCGTCAAGCAGGTGTGGGGTGATGCACTCGCGGCCACGCGCCGTTTCGAAGGAGGAAGCCTCGATCCCGACGCTCGGTGACCTCGAAGACTGCCTCGTGGACACGAGGAGCGCCATCGTCGCTTTCTCGGGCGGCGTCGACTCGTCCTTGGTCGCCGCGGCCGCCGTTCGCGTCCTCGGCGAGCGCTCGTTGGCGGTGACCGCCGTCTCGCCGGCGCTTGCCACCGGCGAGCTCGATGGGGCTCGCCGCGTCGCGCGGACGATCGGCATCGCCCATGAGGAGATCCGGACGGATGAACTCGCCCGCGAGGCATATCGGCGCAACGGGCCCGACCGCTGCTATCACTGCAAGACCGAGTTGTACGACGGGTTGGCTGTCGTTGCGGCCGCGCGCGGCTTCGATGCGGTGTTCTCCGGCGCGAACTTGGACGATCTCGGTGACTGGCGCCCGGGGCTCCGCGCGGCGGCCGAGCACCATGTCCGGCATCCGCTCGTCGAAGCTGGCTTCGGCAAGTCCGACATCCGGCGCGTGGCGAGGGAGCTCCGGATCCCCAGTGCCGAGAAGCCCGCGATGCCGTGCCTCGCCTCGAGGGTGCCGTTCGGCACCGCGGTCGACCGGACCGTCCTGGCGCAGGTCGACCGGGCGGAGCGCGCCATGAAGGATCTCGGCTTCCGGGATCTCCGGGTGCGGCACCTGGGGGCGAAGGCCCGGGTCGAGATCGCCGAGCAGGAGCTCGCGCGCGCTTGCGGACCGGATCGCGGGGCTGTGGAACGCGCGATCCTCGGTGCTGGCTACGACCTCGTCGAGATCGATCCGAGCCCGCTGCGCTCCGGGGCGCTGACCCGGGGCCTGCCCCTGGCGGATCCTGGCGTCGGCACATAGGGTTGCAGTCCGCAGGCCCGCACACGTCACGTCAGGAGAAGGGGACCGGTGCCTGAGGGGCTGCGCAAGCGGGTGATCGTGACCGTCTCGGCGGGCGCCGTCATCGGCGTCGTCGAGGTGGTCCTCGCGATCTCGTTCGCGGTGCTCGTCTTCAGCGGCTTCCTCGAGGACGCCCGCCCGTCGGGGATCGGCATCTACCTCGTTGCGGCCTCACTGACCCTGGCGATCCTCGCCTGGAGGGCGGGTGTCCGCGGTGTGGTGGGAAGCGTGCAGGACGCGGCGGTACCCGTGCTCGCGATCGTCGCATCGAGCGCCGCGTTACACACGTTCGGTGGCGTCGACCAGGCGTTCCTCACCGTCGTCGCGGCAACCATGATCGTGACGCTGTTGACCGCGGTGGCGTTCCTCGTGATCGGGTCGTTCCGGCTGGGCAACCTCGCGCGGTTCATCCCCTATCCGGTGGTCGGCGGCTTCCTGGCGGGCACCGGATGGCTCCTCATGAAGGGAGGCATCGCGGTCGCTGCGAGTACCGATCCACAACTAGGAACGATTGGTGAGTTCGTGGACCGGTTCGAGCTGGTCCGTTGGATCCCGGCCCTCGTGTTCGGTGTCGTTCTGCTGGTCGCGACCCGGCTCGTAAGGCGGGCACTCGTGATCCCGGCCGTGCTCGTCATCGGGCTCGTGGCCTTCGCGATCGGTCTGATCGTCACGGGCACGTCGATCCAGGACGCGCGAGCGGGACTCTGGCTGCTCGGGCCGTTCCGCGCGGCACGGCTGTGGCAACCGTGGACCTACCGCGCGCTGACCAGCTCCGGCACCGACTGGTCGGCGGTGTTCCACGAGATCCCCGGGATGGCGACGGCGGTGTTCGTCGCGGTGATCGGGTGCCTGTTCAACGTGGGCGGCGCCGAGTTGCTGCTCCATACCGACCTGGACTCGAACCGGGAGCTTCGCGACGTGGGGTTGCTGAACATCGTCTCCGGTCTGTTCGGGGGGATCCCTGGATACCACGCGCTCAGCCTGACAGCGCTCGCCGAGCAGATGGATGCCGATGGGCGGGGGGCCGGCCTCGTAGCCGCGCTCGTCCCGCTCGCGACCGTGGCCTTCGGTGCCTCGATCGTGGGATTGATCCCCCGGATGATCGTCGGGGGCGTGCTGGTCTTCGTGGGGCTGTCGCTCCTCGTGGCATGGCTGGTCGACATGCGCCGATCGTTACCGTTGGGGGAGTACCTCATCGTCCCCGCGATCGTGCTGACGATCGCCACGAAGGGCATCGTGACCGGACTCGAGGTGGGGCTGCTTCTCGCGGTCGTTTTGTTCGCGGTCAACTACGGTCGGATCGATCTCGTGCGAGAGGTGCCGTTCGGCGCGGCGTTCCGCAGCAACGTCGACCGACCTCCCGGCGACCGTGTCATCCTGGAAGGCCTCGCCGATCGCGTCCAGATCCTCCGCTTGAACGGGTTCGTGTTCTTCGGGACGGCGAGAGGACTCCTCGAGCGGATCAGCAAGCGGGCGAAGGCGAGTCCGCTCCGGTTCCTGCTGCTCGACCTGCGGCGCGTCACCGGTGTGGACGCGTCCGGCGTGTTCGCCTTCCGGAAGCTAGCGCTGCTCGCGGAGGCGGGTGGGTTCGAGGTCGTCTTCGCCGATACATCGGATCGGGTGCAAGAGCAGCTGGAACGCGGTGGACTGACCGCCGCTGATGGGGTCGTGCGGTTCGAGCCGGATCTCGATCACAGCCTGCAGCGGTGTGAAGACGAACTGCTCGCTGAGGCGGCTCCCGGAGCCGAGAGCATCCCGGGCGAAGGTTCCGCCCTCCCGCCGGCCGATCTGGAGACGTACCTCGAACGACGATCGCTCCCCGAGGGGACGGTGCTCATCCGGCAGGGCGATCGGCCCGACGAGGTGTTCGTGTTGGAGTCGGGCGGGCTGCGGGTGGAGTGGGTGAGGCCCGATGGGGCCCGCGTGCGCCTGAACACGGTCCGACCAGGCGTGATGGTGGGAGAGGTGGCCCTATACACCGGGCTTCCCCGAACCGCTGATGTGATCGCTGACGTCCCGAGCGTGGTGCTCGCCCTCAGTCGGGACTCGATCAAGCGATTGGAGGTCGAAGACTCGGCCAGAGCCGCAGCGCTGCACCGGTGGCTCGCGACGACGCTCGCCGTCAGACTGACCGATGCGCAACGGGTGTACTCGGCTCTGCTCGACTAGCAGCCCTGCTCGGTCGGACCGCTCAGAGGTTCACGGACTCGTAACTTCGGATCGGCCGCAGAGGCTCGCCCATCTCGTACGGTTGATGGATGCCAGAGCCGATCGGGATCCCAACGGATGGAACCGCTCGCGCAGCCGTGCTCGCGTTGGTGGCGCACGACGGGAAGAAGGACGCTCTCCTCCGTTTGGCGCGCCGGTACCGGTCGACCCTCGAGCGTCTGGAGCTCATCGCCACCTCCAATACCGGCTCGATGCTTGCGGCGGAGCTGGATCTGCCCATCCAGATCATGCGGAGCGGCCCCCAGGGAGGTGACGTCCAGATCGGCGCCCGGATCGTGACCGGCGAGGTGGACGCGGTGGTGTTCCTGCGGGATCCGCTCACCGCCCATCCGCACGAGCCCGACATCCAGGCTTTGCTGAAGATCTGCGATGTTCACGTCGTCCCCGTGGCCACCAACCTCGCCTCAGCCGAGATCCTTCTCCGCTCGCTGACGCAGGCGATCTGGTGGGGCCGAGAAGCGGCGTCCGCACACGCCTGAGCGCGGGCCTCATGATCCTTCCACCCGAAGGGTCGATCGATCTCACGACGAGAGAGGGGCTGTGCATGTTCCAGGGAGCGTTCCGCCGTGCCGTCTCCACCAGCGGATCCGTCTGGATCGTGCTGATCCTCGCGTCGTGCACGTCGGGCTCCGGTTCGGCGACGACGTCCGGAAGTTCGAGTGCGACCGGTGCGAACAGCATCACGTATCCGCGCGTCGTGGATCTGAGCCATGTCATCAGCCCGTCGATCCCGCTGTGGCCTGGCGATCCGCACGTCGTCTTCAAGGTCGTGGCCACCATGAACAAGGACGGCTATCACTTACGGAGCTACACGATCGGCGAGCACAGCGCCACCCACATGAACGCGCCGAACAGCTTCATCGCCGGCAACACGGAGGCCATCACCAGCTACCCTGCCGAGCAGCGCGTGGTCCCGGCGGTCGTGATCGACGTCCGGGACAAGGTCGGGCAGAACGAGGACTACCAGCTCACGAAGCAGGACGTCCTCGATTGGGGAGGGGACGCACGGTCAGATCCCGTCGGGCTCATTCGTGATCCTGTTCACGGGGTGGGAAGACCGCTGGGGGGATCCGAAGGCGTTCGTCAACCAGGACCCCGACGGTAACCTCCACTTCCCGGGATTCGCCGGAGCGACGACGGCCTTCCTCCTGGCGGATCGGCAGATCTCCGGCGTGGGCATCGACACGCACGGCGTGGATCCTGGCCTCGACACCTCCTATGCCACGAACACGCAGATCGCGAAGGCCCACAAGATCGCGATCGAGTGCATGGCGAACCTGAACGAGATGCCGGCAACGGGAGCGACCCTCGTGCTTGGCCCGCTCCAGCTCCAAGACGGCTCGGGGAGCCCCCTCAGCGTGATGGCGTTCATCCCGTAGCGTTCCTCGAACGAACGGACGTCGGTGGCGCGGGGGTATCGCATCCGTCGAGATCCACCTTGGCGGCGAAGACCAGGATGCTCCAGGTGCCGGAGCCGTCTGAGGACATGGTGAGTCCCACGACGTTTCCCGAACGAGCGACTTGAGCTCATCTTCACGTGCGGCGCTTGCTCGAGCGGCGGCTCGCGGAGATCGGTACCGCGACCGGCCCCACGCGCTAACGATGGTGAGGCGGCCCCGACGGATCAGGACATCCCGCGTGAGCTGGCTCGCAACCACCAGGACGACGCCGGAACGATGGCGAAGACGAGGGTGATCGCAAGCACCGGGTTGGGCGGTGTCCCGCCAGCACCTCCCGCGTCGGGCCCCTGAGCCTGCTTGATCGCCGGGGCAGTGGGTGTTGCCGATCCGCTCGGGCTCGGCGACTCACTGGGGCTCTCGCTCTCGCTCGAATTCGCGGACTCGCTCACGGACTCGCTCGGGCTCTCGCTTTCGCTCGGGCTCGGTGACGCGCTTGGACTCTCGCTCGGGCTCGGACTCTCGCTCGCGCTCGGGGACTCGGTCGGGCTTGGGGACCCGCTCGGGCTGGGGGACTCGCTCGGGCTGGGGGACGCGCTCGGGCTCGGCGCTTCGCTCGGGCTCGGCGCTTCGCTCGGGCTCGGGCTCGGCGCTTCGCTCGGGCTCGGCGCTTCGCTCGGGCTCGGCGCTTCGCTCGGACTCGGCGCTGCGCTGGGGCCGGGTTCGGGGGCACCGGACGGCTGCTCCACCAGCCCGCCGAGAGCGGCCACGATCTCGGAAGCGGTGTCGGGCGGCACGTTCGAGAGCAGGGGCTGAACCTGCGACGCGATGTCAGCATCGAGGCCGCTCACGTCCGCGCCCGCGGAAACGGCGGCGGCCCGAGCTGCGCGAAGATCGGACGCGTCACGGATGAGGACCGATGACGGTGAGCCCTGTTGGAGGTCAGCCACCAACAGGTAGAAGGACGTGTACGCGTGGGCGAGGCTCGCGTTCGCACCTCCGCTCTGTCCCTGGATCGAAGCCGTTTCCCGGAACAGCCCGGGGCCCCAGAAGAGCGCGAAGAGGATGACCGCGGCCGCCGCCGCGCCCTGGAGGCGCTCGTACCAACGACCGCTCCCCGTGGGAGCAGGAGCCGGCGGCATCGGCGCCTCCTCTTCGGCCTGTTCGGCGAAAGCGGGATGTTCGAGCTCGGGTGTGTCCGCCGTCTCCCTCTGGGCGGGCGGTGCCGCGAACACGGTCGATCCAGCGCGACAGAGATCGCGCAGGACGCCATCGAGTTCCGCGATCCCGACCCATTCTTCGAGGTAGGCATCCGCTCCTCGAGCGGGTCCGCGCCACGCTTCGTCCGGTGCCTGCGCCAGGACGATGATCTTCGTCGACGGCGATTCCCGGCGAACCCCACGGACCAGACCTGGATCCGAGCGCTTCGCGACGCTCTCATGCAGGACGATCGCGTCGGGATGATCGTGCCCGGCAAGATCGGCCACATCGACGTTCGGAAGGGGGATCGGGAGCAGTTCGAACCCCGCCTCCTGCATGAAGAACTGCACGAGCGCGCGTTGCAGCGGGATCGGAACAGCGACGAGGACCCGGAGTGTCGGGTCCGTCCCTGCTGCCAGACGCGGGTCCTTGGGCTCCATATCCGTTCTGTTCGCGCGCATCGCCAGCCACGGGATAAGGGATCTGACGGCCCAACACCCCGGTGGCAGCACATCCACCGTAGCCCGGTCTCCGTCCGAGGGCGATACGTCAACTGCGGGACATGACTGGGTGACTCGGAGGACGCCTCTCAGGCTCAACCGGACCGGTCCTGCAGACGGTGTTTCGTTCGGATGAGACCTCAGGCTCGCGACCCGCGGAACTCCAGGGTGTAGGTCCACTCCTCGGGATCGTCCCGATGTTCGAAGCGAAGGAGCCTGCCTTCTTCTCCACCCGGCAAGAGCATCGGCAAACCGACATGTCCTGTGTCGGGCCACAGTTCGCTCCGCGCACCCGCCTCCATCAGCAGCAGGGTCATCGGCAGATCGCTGGTCCGCTCGAGCGGCTCACGCCAGTCCTTCTCCCATTCCGGACGGAAGCGCACGTACCGGGGGACGGCGTGGAGGAGGACCTGCTCGCCGGGTCGCTTCCACGCCTTGCCGAAGAAGCGCCAGCGCTCTCCGTCCTTCGACGTTTCGACGATCCAACACTCGTGACCGTGCTCGTTCACCCTGCCCATGGCCCTTCCCCTCATCCCGGTCGACCGTCATGTCATGGTGTGCGCCGAACCGCAAGTCGCTACACCGTATCGAGGGCACCCCGTCCGGTGCGACCCCCCTACGATGGGCGGTCGGAGGATCGTACCCATGGCCCATCGGTTCGAGATCACGAAGGATGTTGAGGTCGGTGCGACGCCCGAAGAGGTCTGGGAAGCGATCGCCACCGGCCCAGGGATGGACTCTTGGTTCATGGGTCAGAGCGAGGTTGAGCCCCGGGAGGGAGGCCGGGCGCGGTGGAGCATCGGCGCCTCGGCCGATGGATCATCGGCCGAGGCCGGATCTTCCCCCGCCTAACCTTCGCCGCCCTTCCGTCCTTCGAACAAGGTGCTCCGAGGATCGAAGAACGCGCCGGCCGGCCGAGCGTGGGCGTGCCAATGGTCTGGGATCCGGCGCCGCTCAGGATCGACCCAGAATCCTCCGTCCCCGTACCGCTCCGTGGCCACGGTCTTCAGCCGCGTGAGCAAGGCCTGTTCCATCCGCTGATCGGGCAGGCCATGGGTCCGCCACACGATCATCGGCGTCATGCACACGATGCAGTCCGCGACCCAGCAGTCCTCGTCCTCGAGGTGCCACTCGGTCATCCGCTCTGCGGAGCAAAGCAGGCACCCCTCATCCATCGGGCCCCTCCAACCGAGCCTTGCTGCCGACGCGCACGCCATGTTCGTGGAACCAGCCGAGGTTCGCTTCGATGGCCATCGTGTACGGGCCCGAAGCCGGATACGTGGGGCACGGGTCGGCTGTACATGGGTCCATGTCGCTCTCGGAGATGATCCGGCCGTTTCCAGCCACGAACGCCACCGACAGCGGGATCAGGGTGTCCTTCATCCAGAACCGGTCCGTGACCGGTCCGTCGAACACGAACGCCATCCCGTCGTCCGGGGCGAGCGCCATCACGCTCATGAGTCCTGCCGCTCGCTCCGGCTGCGTCTCCGCGATCCTGACATGCAATCGATCGCCTCCGCCGAAAACGACGGCACCCTGCCGCATGGACGCGGGCTGGACGGATCCGGGTGGGGAGCACGCCGCGAGTCCCAGGAGCAGCGAAACGAGCAGCATCCGACGAAGCACCGGAACCATCATCTCGCAGGGCGGCCGGTGCGCAGGCGCGTCAGCCGAACGCCGCGCGGAATGCCCACAGCAGGAGTGCGCCGGTCACCCCGAGCAAACCCAGAACCACGATGGTCACCGCGAGCACGACACCGCCGATCTTCGTGAGGGTCGACGCGACCGAGCACGAGGGGTCGCGCCCATCGAAGAACCCCGATGCGACCGATCGGAGGACCGCTTGGATCTGGAACGGGATCCGTGAAGGCTCGCCGAAGGTGAAGACGTCCCTCGGTCTTGGGTCCAATCCCGGTTGGGAGATGCTCCGCGTCTCCCGCTTCTCGGCGACATCGATCCTGGTGGCCATGATGCCGAGATACCCGGACGGCGTCTCGGGGAAACGGGCGCCTCTAGGTGTCGAGATCGCGCGGGTAGCGTGGTCCGGCCGCCGCGACCCCTCTTGCTCTGCAAGGCAGTGAGCAGCTGGGCAACGACTCCCAGCTGGGGAGCACAGTACGTCATCTGACCGGATCCTCCGCACTCTCGGCGCTCGAGTCGTTCGTGGAGAGGGTCGCGGCGACGTCCCGTACGGTGAACGTCGGTTGTCCCGGCGCGATATCGCTTGCATACTCGGTTCATTTCCAAGCGATCGAAGTTCCCTGCTGCAGGGGGTTGAACGGAGGTGGAGCTGGTGCTGTTGTCGACTAGCGGGAGAAACCTGAAGCGGATCGCATTCGTACTCTGGGGGGCCTTGCTGTGGACGGCAGCGACTGCCCCTCCCTCTTCGGCCAGCTCCGGCAGGATCGCCGTGATCGTCCTTGAGAACGAGCCCTACCCCGCGATCGTCGGAAGCGCAGACGCCCCTTACCTTAACTCGCTCATCGCTCAGGGGAAGCTGTTCACGAACTATCGAGCGGTCAAGGGCGGCAGCCTGCCAAATTACCTTGCGATGACCAGCGGGCTCACCGCCACCCAGACACCGCCCTCACCTAACGTCTTTCAAGCTATCGACGCCACGAACGGAGCGGAGCGTTGGACCGCGTTCGAAGAGTCGATGGCACACAACTGCGGGGGCGGCTCCATTGGCTCGGTGCCCGGGACGGGCGCCTCGCTCTATGCGAGGAACCACGACCCCGCTTACCAATACCGCGGGAACGACAGCTGCACGCAGAACGACGTTCCGTTGACGACCAGTACGTTCAACCCCGCCACCCTCCCCGACTTCTCCTACATCGTGCCGAACCAGTGCGACGACATGCATACCCTTCCCACGAACGGACAGTCATGTCCCGCGTACTTCGGGTCGAATTCCGGATCGAACGCCATCCAGATAGGCGACAGTTGGCTCGGCTACGTTGTGCCACAGCTCCTTGCGCAACCGGACGTTACCGTGGTGATCACGTGGGACGAGTCGGGAGCCAAAACAACGCCGACCCAGCACATCGTCACGCTCGAGGTAGGGGCAATGGTCACACCAGGGTCCTCGGATGCCGGCGTGTACAACCACTACGGCCTTGAGGCTGGCCTGTACTCGGCGTTGGCACTCGGGGCAGCACCCAACAACGGCGCGACAGCGACGCCGCTGCCGATCCCCTCGACCGGCGGCCCGCCCCCGCCGCCCGGGCTCTCGATCACGAGCTTCTCGCCCACCTCGGGCCCCGAGGGAACCTCCGTGACGATCGTGGGCTCGGGCTTCACCGGCGCGACGGACGTCACCTTCAACGCCGTGAGCTCGACCAACTTCACGGTCGTCTCGGACACCCAGATCACAGCCACCGTGCCTTCAGGGGCCACGACCGGACCGATCTCAGTCTCGGCCCCCGGCGGAACGGCGACGAGCTCCTCCAGCTTCACGGTGACCACGTCGCAGCCACCGGGTCTCACCGGCTCCTCCCTCGCCTCCGGCTCGTGCGGCGGGGCGACCGCGACCTCGGGGACGACGCCGGCGCTTGACCCTGATCTATGGAACGGGTGCCTCCGGCTCGGGTGCGCTCACGGTCAACTACTCCGTCGGGACCGACAGCAGCACACGCCAGTGCATCATCGATGAGTTCACCGGCGGCATCGACACGGTCGATCCGATCGTCTCGGGCACGACGAAGAAGGCGAACCCCTCCGGCAGCGTCACGAGCATCACCGTCAGCCCGAATGCCCTCGTCTCGAGCGCGAACGCCTTCTACGTCGCGGTGAACCACCGGACCGCCGAGTCCGTCACCCCGTACAACGCCTCGGCGAGCAGGATCACGGATGGGAACGTCTCGAACGCCCAGCGGCCGTCCTCGAACTACCTCGTCAACGACACGTCCGGAGACATGGGCGGGAGATGGACGACCTCGACGTCCTACGCCGTCGCCTTCGGCGTGGAGATCGCTGCCGCACCATGAGGGCGACGGTTTCGCTCGCTCGCGACTTCACCACGTCAACCAACAGATCGAGGTCGCCGTCCCCCCGGGCTGAGCGATCGATGGCCTCGGTGCTTTTCCAAAGACAGTAAGGAGGCCTTCCGGGTACCGCTCAGCGGAGGAACGCTCGATCGAGCCAACATGGACGAGGGCGCGCGCTCCGCGGACATCGTCGTGCTGCTCACCCGCACAGCGCGTACGACCTCGAGGCGCTCGCCGGGCTGGCGAAGCGGATCTTCGCTGCTCGACGGCTTGGGCTGGGCGCTTCTCGTTAACTCCTGAACGCAGGCCCACCAAGTCCCGGATCCACTTCCGGTTACTGCCTGAGCGCGGCTCGCGGACTCCCAGAGTCTTCGCCCCCCGGTGTCCCGGGCGCGCCCCATCGTCGCGTCACGGCTTGGGCGGATGATCAAGGACAGGCATCCCCCACCTCGCTACACTGCCAAGCCGGTCGCTAGCCGCGATAGCTCAGTCGGCAGAGCACGGCCATGGTAAGGCCGGGGTCGTGGGTTCGATTCCCACTCGCGGCTCGATGTGATGTCTCGCGACGTCGTGCCGACGTATGTCGGGACATCGTTCCACGTCTGCTCCGACCGTGCGGCTGATATTTCGCGATTCGGATCGAGGACCAGCTCCCTGATCAGCTCACCGTCCTCGGTGAGGACCGTTACGCGAAGGCAGTCGACGAGCGCCAACACCTTGCTCACGCTCGATCCTCGAAGGAGCCGGTCTCCGTCGCGTACGGAAAGTGGCGATCTCATCGTGCGACAGCCCGCGAAGCGCGTACCGCTCGTACGTCGAACGCAGCATGAGGCTGGGCCCGCCACCCCCCAGAGTAGCGCCATGAGCGACGCCGCGAAGATCCAGCTCGTCTGCACGCTCGGGCCTGCCTCACTCGATCCGGACGTGATTCGGAAGCTGGACGCCCGAGGGGTCGACCTGTTCCGGCTCAACCTGTCCCACACCGGGCTGGAGGAGCTTGCCGCGACGGTCGAGTTCTTCCGGCGACACTCGGAGGCGCCCCTCAGCCTGGATACCGAGGGCGCGCAGGTCCGGTGCGGGTCCGTCGTTCCCGACCTGGTCCTGGCGCAAGGTGCCGAGGTTGAGCTCACGGCCGACGAAGTGCAGGGCTCGGCCGACCGCTTGTCGCTTCGGCCCCGATCCACTTTCCAGGCGCTTCGTCCAAGGAGCCGCGTCGGCATCGATTTCCACGGCGTCCTCCTGCGGGTGATCGAGACCGGCCCCGCGAGCGCCCGGGCCGTCGTGGACCGAGGCGGCCGGATCGGCTCCAACAAGGCCGTGACCATCGACCCATCGCCCATCTTGCCGGCTTTGACGGACAAGGATGTCGCCGCCATCGCGATCGGGCGCCGGATGGGCATCGACCACTACGCACTCTCGTTCGCGACCTCGGGCCGAGCGGTGCGGCGGATCCGAGAGCTCATCCCTCCAGGGGCGCACCTGATCTCGAAGATCGAGAGCCGTGCCGGCGTCCAGAACATGGACGGCATCATCGAGGCGTCCGATGCCGTGCTGCTCGATCGCGGGGACCTGTCCAGGGAGGTCCCGCTCGAGGAGGTGCCCTACTACCAGAAGGCCATCGCCCGGCGGGCGAACCGGTTGCGCAAGCCGCTGTATGTAGCGACGAACCTCTTGGAGTCGATGGTGCTGAACAGCCGCCCCACCGTCGCGGAGGTGAACGACGTGGCCAACACGCTGCTCGACGGGGCCCACGGCCTCGTTCTGGCCGCCGAGACAGCGATCGGTGTCGACCCGGTCGGCGCGGTCGACATGGTCAAACGGGCGATCGAGGCCTTCGAGCGGATCCCCGTCGGGCTCGACTTCACCGCTCCCGGCGCGGAGACCGACGGCGCGCTCCTCACGCTCCGCTGAGGGCCTGCCCGGATGTCGTGAGATCCTCATGCTGGTCTTCGTCCGCATCGACCCTCCCCACGCCCTCCAGCGGAGCTTCCTCCGCGGGTGGTCGGCGGCGCTCGCGGCTCGCTTCTACGCCGATACCCTTGCCCCGGATCCGATGATCCACCTAACCGGCCCACTCGACGTGACGCTCGCTCGGAACGCAGCGCGACAAGACGGAGCCGGAGGAATACGTGCGTGGCGTCACGCGCTCAGCTCGGAACTCGAGTTCGACGGAGGTCCGGTCCGACGGATCGACAGCGACCGTCCGCCCGAGGTGGTCGTGCGAGAGGTCAAGACAGCGACCCGGGATGCGGTGGCGGACGACCTTCCCCTCGACGCCGACCGGTGACGATGGCCAGGATATGAGGATGAACCAGAAGACCCCCAAGAGCCTCCCCGGTGGGTCCTTGGGTCGGGGCCGAACGACCTTCGAGGACGGCGGGCGTGCGATGCGGCGTGCCCGGGTGCTTAAACGGCTCCGGCGGATCGGCATCAAGGAGCTGGGGCAGGTCCTCGACCGCACCGGCACGTGGCTGCAGCGCCTGCGAACACCTCATCCGACGACCGAGAAGCGTCCGGTGTTCGTGGTGGGCTGCAATCGTTCGGGCACGAACATGATGTGCAAGGCGATCGGAAGGTCACGGCACGGCTGGGACTACCCGGAAAGGGAGTTCAGCTTCGCGTTCAACGGGTACTACCTCCGGTCAGATCGGATCGTCGACCGGCTGATCCGTCTGACGCCGGCGCCGCTCGTGAGTTTCGGGTGCATCCTCGACTCGCAATCGACCGACGACCTACTCGCACGGTTCGAAGGTGCGAGGGCGATCTGGATCTACCGTCGGTATCAAGACGTGGCGAGTTCCTGCGCCCACATGGATTGGGGGCCCCATCTGAAAGACCTCGTCCGCTGGGTCGCTCGTGGTGAGACCGAGAGGCTCGGTGCCCGTGGCAAGCGGATCAGCGCAGAGACGGTGCGCCTGTTCAGCGAGCTGTTCCGGGAGGATCTCTCGACCGAGGAGGGCGCCTGTCTGTACTGGTACCTTCGGAACCAGCTCTACTTCGATCTGGGTCTCGACACGGATCCCCGCGTGCTCCTTGTGCAGTACGAGGACGCGGTGATGGACAAGGAGCGGGCATTCCGATGGATCTTCGACTTCCTCGGGTTCCCCTTCGAACCAGGGATCACCGGTGAGGTCTACGAAAGCTCCGTGGGCAGGTACCCACGGCCGGGGATCGATCCGGCGATCGAGCGGGTGTGTGACGCGCTCCAGGCCAAGCTCGACGCCCGGTACGCCGGCATCGGAGATCGACCTACGCTGCCCTGACGCTCCTTCGGCAGAGGTTGAGCGAGGCTGGTGCACCGCGTAGAGCCTCGAGCGGGAGAGCATCGGATCAACCGTTGAAGCTGTGGCTCTGCGTTGCCTGGAGTCGCTCACGTCCTCCTCGAGCGAGGGCCGTACGCCCTGCCGATACGTCGAGGAAGACCGTCAGTCGCGCACCACTCGCGGCTCGAAGGAGTGCCGGGTGCCGCCGGCCCGCGAGTCGTGGCGCGACCCGTTCCCGCAGGTAGACTGGCGGGCTGCCGGGGCGGGGTAGCTCAGAGGTAGAGCAAGCGGCTCATAATCGCTGTGTCGCGGGTTCGAGTCCCGCCCCCGCTACGAGCCGAAACGACCACGACTACGTACCGAGGAGCTACCGCAGATGGGAAAGCAGAGGTTCGAGCGCACGAAGCCCCACGTGAACATCGGCACGATCGGGCACATCGACCACGGCAAGACCACCCTCACGGCCGCGATCACCAAGCGCCAGGCCGCCAAGGGCCTGGCCGACTACACCCCGTTCGACCAGATCGACAAGGCGCCGGAGGAGCGGGAGCGGGGGATCACGATCGCGATCGCCCACGTCGAGTACCAGACCGATGCCCGCCACTACGCCCACGTCGACTGCCCCGGGCACGCCGACTACGTGAAGAACATGATCACCGGGGCCGCCCAGATGGACGGGGCGATCCTGGTGGTCTCGGCCGCCGACGGCCCCATGCCCCAGACCCGCGAGCACGTGCTCCTGGCCCGCCAGGTCGGGGTCCCCTACATCGTGGTCGC
This sequence comes from Actinomycetota bacterium, assembly GCA_005885035.1. Taxonomy (GTDB): domain Bacteria; phylum Actinomycetota; class UBA4738; order UBA4738; family HRBIN12; genus AC-51. The sequence goes on along the minus strand of VAXZ01000058.1, from coordinate 92 downwards.
GCTCAACAAGTGCGACATGGTCGATGACCCGGAGCTCCTTGACCTCGTCGAGCTCGAGGTCCGCGAGCTCCTTTCGTCCTACGAGTTCCCGG
>VAXZ01000070.1 GCA_005885035.1 Actinomycetota bacterium | reverse complement strand
GGATCTCGTTCCGGTACTCACACTGTCCACCGTGGGACCATACTGGGCTCGTAGGCAGGGGCCGGCAGTACCTGTATCAACATCCATTGCCTCGTCGGAACGGTCGCCCGCAACTGGTATTGGTGCGAGAAGGAGATCATCATGCGAGGAGCCGTTCTCTACGGTCCGCGGGATGTCCGTCTCGACGAACGTGACGGCCCGAAGATCGTCGAGCTGACCGACGCGATCATCCGACTGTCGGCAACGTGCATCTGCGGCTCAGACCTCTGGCCCTACCGTGGCATCGAGGCCGTCCAGGTGCCGGCTCCGATGGGTCACGAGTACGTCGGCATCGTCGAGGAGGTCGGTAGCGCCGTCCGGACGATCGAGCCCGGCCAGTTCGTGATCGGCTCGTTCTTCGCCTCGGACAACACGTGCGAGATCTGTCGGTCCGGCTACCAGAGCGCGTGCGTTCACCGCGAAGCCGTCGGCGCCATCGGAACGCAGGCCGAACGTGCGCGCATCCCGCTCGCCGACGGCACGCTCGTGGCAACCCCCGACGTGCCGCCGCCAGATCTGATCCCCAGTCTCCTCGCGGCTTCCGATGTGCTCGGCAACGGGCTGGTTCGGCGCGGTCGCCGCCGAGGTCGGCCCGGGCAAGACCGTCGCGGTGGTCGGGGACGGCGCAGTCGGTCTGCTCGGGGTGCTCGCCGCGAAGCACCTCGGCGCGGAACGGATCATCGCCATGAGCCGCCACGTTCCCCGCCAGAAGCTCGCGCTCGAGTTCGGCGCCACTGACATCGTCGAGGAACGAGGGGATGTGGGCGTCGCGAGAGTCAAAGCGCTGACGGACGGGCTCGGCGCTCACTCAGTGATCGAGGCGGTCGGCACCCAGGAATCGATGATGCAGGCGATCCGCTCCACGAGGCCGGGTGGGCATGTCGGCTATGTCGGTGTATCCCACGACGTTGAGCTTCCCGGGAGGGAGCTGTTCTTCTCCCACGTGCACGTGCACGGCGGACCGGCGCCCGTTCGCCGCTTCCTGCCTGAGCTGATCGATCTCATCTGGAACCGTGTGATCGACCCCGGCAAGGTGTTCGACCTGGCGCTACTGCTCGACGAGGTTGCAGAGGGCTACCGCGCGATGGATGAGCGCCGCGCGATCAAGACGCTGCTCTGGCCCTAGCCCTCCTCATGCCGAAAAGGGCCTCTGACCCGTCACCCGCCGGGAGGGAGACCGGAATGGCTTCCTGGCCCTGGCCTGCGATCGGCGCACGACCCGGTACCAGTAGCGGCCATCGCCCCCTGCACCCGGGATCAGCACGAACGTCGATCTCGACATCCTTGTGGATTACCGGTGCAGGTAGAGGCCCAACCACCCTGAGGGCATTGCGTTCGATCCAACAGGGCGAGCTGATCGGAGTCTCGCCCGACGATGAGTGGGGTGTTGCCAGAAACTCGCTGACCACCGGCCTTCGGGTCCAGGAAGCCAACCTTCTGGCGATTTGACTGTTGGCGAATATCGCGTTAGCAGATAAGGCAACGCGCTGGCCCCTCCGAGAGGAGCCCGACGATGGATCCTCAGGATCTTCAAGCTCTCGCACGAGTCTTCGGCTGGCTCTTCGTCGCCACCTTTTTCATCAACTCGATCCCGCCTACTTCATCCTGTATGCCACGGTGCGGGATGATCTCTCCCTGATCACTGGGACCGGTGCCGACCCACCGCGAGCGTGGCGCTGGGTTCACGAGGGAAGGAGAACTGGATGCAGCCCGAAGCCACTATCTACGAGCCGCTTCGCGCCGAACTCACCGGGAGGGTGATCGGCCCCGACGATCACGACTACAACGAAGCGCGGACGATCTTCTACGGCGGCTTCGAACGCAGGCCCGCCGCGATCGCCCGGGTCGCGGACGCGAACGACGTGGCCCGCGCCGTTCGATTCGCCGCCGAGACAGGGACCGAGCTCGCAGTCCGAAGCGGAGGGCACAGCGTCGCGGGGCACGGCACGACCGAGGGCGGCATCGTGATCGACCTTGCCGCGATGAAGGCGTTGGAGCTTGAGGCGGTTGGTCGCACCGCGTGGGCCGAGACCGGACTCACGGCGGGCGAGTACAGCGCGGCAGTTGGCGAGCACGGGCTCGTGACGGGGTTCGGCGACACGGCCTCGGTCGGGATCGGCGGGATCACGCTCAGCGGCGGCGTGGGCCTTCTCGTGCGCACGTTCGGCCTCACGATCGATGACCTGCTCGCCGCCGAGATCGTGACGGCCGACGGGGAGCTGCTTCGCATCGACGAACAGACAGATCCCGACCTGTTCTGGGCGATCCGCGGCGGCGGCGGCAACTTCGGCGTGGTCACGCGGTTTCGGTTTCGGCTTCACGAGCTGCCGTCGGTGGTCGGCGGGATCCTGATCCTGCCGGCCACGCCGGGCGTCGTTGCGTCATTCATCGATGCAGCGGTCGGCGCGCCCGAGGAGCTCTCGACGATCGCGAACATCCTGCCGGCGCCGCCGCTGCCGTTCGTCCCGGAGCAGCACCACGGGAAGCTGGTCATCATGGCGCTCATGGCCTACGCGGGTGGATCGGGGGCCGGACAGAGGGCAATGGCGCCGTTCCGTTCGCTCGCTATGCCCATCGCCGACATGGTCCGGCCCATGCCGTATCCCGAGATCTACCCGCCCGAGCAGCCCGGGTTCCACCCGATCGCGACCTCTCACACGATGTTCGTCGACGAGATCGACCGTTCCGGGATCGAGACGATGCTCGAGCGGCTCGAGACCTCGACCGCGATGATGCGCGCGGTGCAGATCCGAGTGCTCGGTGGGGCGATGGCCCGCATACCGGACGACGCCACCGCGTTCGCGCACCGGGACCGTCGGTTCATGGTGAACGTCGCCGCCCTGTACGAGCGACCGGAAGAGCACGATGTGTACGCGCCCTGGGTCGCCGACCTGGCGGCGCAGCTGCAGCGTGGGCCGGTGGGTGCGTACGTCGGATTCCTCGGCGACGAAGGCGAGGCCCGGGTCTATGACGCCTATCCCAAGCCGACATGGGACCGGCTGGCCGAGGTGAAGGCACGGTACGATCCCGCGAACCTGTTCCGCCTCAACCAGAACGTTCAACCGGCGGGGTGAGACCGGTGAGCGGGAGGTCGTCGCCTTGGTCGGTGAGGGTCTGTCGAGCTAGGAGATCGCCGAGCGGCTCTTCCTGAGCCCCGCGACGGCGAAGACCCAATGAGTCGCGCGGTGAGCAAGCTCCGCGCTCGGGACCGAACCCAGCCCGGGTGATCGCTTACGGATCGGGCCTGGTTCGCCCGGGTGGATGAGCTGAACCCAACCAAAGAGAGAACGTCACTCTGCAGCCGACGACGGAACCGACCACGGTCCGGCGGGTGGCGTGGGCAGGAGGACCGTGATCGAAGGTGGGCTCTCGGATCGAGGGGACGGTCCGATCGGAGACCTCAGTTGTCCCCGCGGGGGGTCGCCTGGCAGTACAGGAAGAAATGACCGGCTCGGTGTGCAGTCGCATCCCACCCGAGCTTGCTCAGATCGGCCTCCAGCTGCTTCGGGCGGTGAAGCACCTTCCAGATCTGGAAGGCGCGTCCATCCGAGAGGTGTCGGACGACCGATCCTTCGTCCGGTCCCGGGTGCTCAGGATCCAATGAGGCCGCTTCCCGGCTCGCCAAGTTGTCGATGAAGAACACGCGCCCGCTAGGTGCGAGCGCGCTCCGAACCAGGCCCCAGAACTGACCGAACCGCTCCGGCGGCACGTGGGAGAGCCAGAACGAGAAGAAGACGACGTCGTACGTCTCGGTTGGCTTCCACGAGAACATGTCTGCGCGGATGTATCGCGCGCGGTCCCCGATCCGACGTCGATTCAGATCAAGGACTTCCTGGGCGGCGTCGACGGCTGTGAGTCGGTCGGCGTACTCGGCCAACCGCGCGGTCCATTGACCTGTCCCGCACGCCAATTCCAGGACGTTGCCAGACGGTTGGAACCGGTCGAGGGCTCGCTCGAGCTTGCCGATGTCGGCGAACCACCGCGCTCGCTCGCGGGCCGACCGAGCGAACCTCCCCTCCCGGAGCGCCCATTCGTCGTATTCGGGCGCGCGCGCCCGGTAATACCGGAGCTGTTCATCGAGGCGATCCTGCAGATCGTCGGCCACAATGGTCCTTCCCCATCCGTCGCACGAGTGCTGGGAGACGAACACTAGCGGAACGTCGGATGTTAAGGGACAGCACGCTCGCGGCGGGATGCATCCGCGCTTACGAACGACAAACCGTTTGGGACCGACCGACTTCGACCAGGAGTGAGGGTCAGCGGCGGCGATACAGATGTACCCCAAGACCGTGGGAGGTACCTCCCGTAACCTGTGGGGGTAGCTCCCGTAACCTGTGGGAGGTCTTCCGGAACTGCCGGGAACCATGAGGTGAGGGGGTTCTGAGAACACCCCACGTACGTACTCTCCAGAACGAGGGGTGTGCTCAAAGCTCAGGCGCCCGACATCCTGGTATCGGTGAGCAGAAGGACGGACGACCAAGCCGACGAGAAGGAAACCGCGACCATGAAGCTGACGACAACCACGATCGTCACCGTCGACGGAGTGATGCAGGGGCTCGGCGGGTCGGACGAGGACCGCAGGGGCGGATTCGAGCGCGGCGGATGGGCCATGCCGTACAACGACACCGAGACCATGGCGTTCCTGAACGAGGTCTATGGGCGCGCGGACGCGTTCCTGTTCGGCCGGCGGACCTACGAGATCTTCGCCGGCTCCTGGGGCACGTGGGACGATCCGGGTGACACCCCGATCTGGACGGCCTTGAACACGAAGCCGAAGTACGTGGCATCGACCACACCCTTCGACCCGAAGTGGGCGAACACGACGGTCATCTCCGGTGACGTCGCGGCTGCCATTCGCGAACTGAAAGCCAAGCCGGGCGGCGAGCTGCAGGTGCACGGCAGCGGCGTCCTGGTCCGGTGGCTGCTCGACAACGACCTCGTCGACGAGATCAACCTGTTCACCTACCCGGTGGTCGTCGGCCAGGGCACTCGGCTTTTCCCTGACACCGGCCCCGACATAGCGCTCGAATCGGTCGGATCGCGAACCACCCCCAGCGGGGTGACGATCCAGGTCTACCGGCCCACCGGACGCCCTCAGTACGGAACCGCCACCGTCGACTGACCCGCGGTCTCTCGGTATATCCGCGAGCGCACGTGCAGTCCGCCGGATTCAGCCGCCGCTCAGCTGCGACATCGCACGATGAGACCGTCTGAAGGACGGAAGGGGAGGACCCGATGCGACATGGGATCGCGCCATTGCTCGTTGCCGTGCTCGCAGGCGCCTGCACGGCTCCGGGATCGAGTACGAGCTCCGGTTCCAGCGAGAGCGCGGACGTCGGTTCACCGATCTCTCAGCCCGTCCTTCCGAAGGACATCCCGGTCGCGCCGAGCTCGCAACGCGTCGATCTGACCGTGCCGCGATTCTCCCACCCCACGACCGTCACGAACCAGCTGTTCCCGGTCTCAGAACAGGGATCGGTCTTGTTCGTCGGTCACGTCGACGGCAAGCCTTTCCGCACAGAGGTCACCTTGCTGCCCTTCACGCGCGTGATCGACTGGGGGGGCCAGCAGATCGAAACGCTCGTCTCGCAACACTCATCAGATCCGGACGTAGATGTTTTCTCCTCCGCCCGTGTGATTGAAGTTCACGATGCCCGGAACGTTCAGGGTGACGCCTTCCCCTTCCGGCGGTCTGTGACTCGCCGGCGCCTGTGGCCCGACGACGCAGAACA
>VAXZ01000057.1 GCA_005885035.1 Actinomycetota bacterium | reverse complement strand
ATCGGGTGTCCGATGGCGCTCAGATGCACCCGGATCTGGTGCGTCCGGCCTGTCTCCGGCGCCGCCTCCACCACCGTCACGCGCGGCATCCGTTCGCGCACCTCGAACGACGTCGTCGCGGGACGTCCGTCGACCCGGTCGACCACGATCTTCGCCGCCCGGCGGCCCAGCGGAGCCTCCACACCGAATCGGTCGTGCGGCACCTGTCCGCGGACCAGAGCGAGGTAGCGCCGGTCGATCGTGTGATGCCGGAACCCCTCGCGGAACGCAGCGTAGGTCTCGTCGGTCTTGGCCACGATGAGCAAGCCGCTCGTTCCGGCGTCCAGTCGATGAACGATCCCGGGGCGCAGCTCGCCTCCAGCGGGAGCGAGCGGAGCCCCCATGCCGAGCAGCCGATTGACGAGCGTGCCGGTCCGTCGGCGGGCCGTGGGATGGGTCACGAGCCCGCCGGGCTTCGAAACGACGAGCAGATGTGCGTCCTCGAACACGATGGGGACCGGAGGCCCCTCGCCGACGAGTGCGACCTCCTCGGCGACCTCGACGACGACCTGCTCGCCACCCTCCAAGCGGAACGACTTCGCCCTCGGCCGACCGTCCACCAAGACGTTGCCCTCAGCGATCGCGCGCTGGGCGTCTGCCCGGCTGGAACCGGTCGTCGCCGCGACCACGGCGTCGAGCCGCCCCGCGACCGCGACGAACCGCTCACGCGGCATCGTCGGGCGCTCCCGCGGCAGCCCGGGCCGCGCGCTCGTCCCGGAAGGATGTCCACGCGAGGATCACCGCCCCGATCACGATCGCGCCGTCGGCCACGTTGAAGACCGGCCACCAGTGAAGATCGATGAAGTCGACAACGTGCCCGGAGAGCGCGGGGCCGCGGAGGGCGCGATCGGCGAGGTTGCCGAGCGCGCCGCCCAGGACGAGGCCGAGCCCGATGGCGGACACGGCGTTCCGCGATCGGAACGCCGTGCCGATGATCAACGCGGACACGATCAGGGTCGCCCCGGCGAACAACCACGGCGTCCGCTGACCGAGGCTGAAGGCACCCCCAGAGTTGGTCGTGTACCGCAGCGTGAGCGCCCCCGGGATCAGGTCGATCGGCCGGTCGACGAGTGCGTGCGCGGCCCACACCTTGGACAGTCGGTCGAGCGCGAAGACCGCGGCAGCCGTCGTGAACAGGAGGGTTGCCGCACGGCGGGCCCGGGCGTCCACCGGTCTACCTGTGTGCTTGTGCCTGGGCGTCCTTGAGGCAGAGGCTGACGTAGGGAAGGGCCTTCACCCTTGCCTTCGAACGTTGCCGTCCCGGCGTCAGCGGACTCATCGTCGAGGCCCACATCGCCGGAGAGATCGGACTGCGTCGTCGCGAACGAGGTGTCTTCGATCGTGGTCAGCTGTTCATCCAGCTCCGCTCGCTCGTTGAGCAGGCGAGCCTTCAGATCGGCTATCTCGCTCGCGGTGAGCCTGCCGTTCGCCATGGCGGCGAAGGGTAGCAGAAGAGCGCATATCCGCTGTGTTCCCGCAGGTCAGGATGCGGATTCGGGAACCTCGGACACCGCGGTTCGGGACTTCGCTCCGGGCCCGAACCGAACACTCGTTCGGCGACGTCGAGGTGCTCCGCAAGGGCCGCGGGCGTGTAGCATCCCGATACCGGCAACGACGGGAACGAGTAGCCGGGTCGGTGCGGTGGGAGCGAGCCGGGACGGTGAGAGCCGGTGCCGCGCCCCCGGTGAACATCCTCCCTGAGCCCCTGCCCGAACCGGGCGCGGAGGGACCGCGACCCGCGGTAGACGCAGGCGGGACCGCCCGTGATCGCGGGAGGCCGTGATCGCGGCCTGAGAGTGGCCGGAGCCCGTGAGGGCCCGGCAACGCGAGGTGGTACCGCGGGGCACGCGCCTCGTCCTCGCACCGAGGACGAGGCGTTTCGCGTGTACGGAGGAGCGATCGACATGCCGTTCGAGCCCGTGGATCCGAAGGTCAGCTTCCCCCGCCTCGAGGAACGCATCCTCGTGTTCTGGAAGGACGCGGACGTCTTCCATCGTTCGCTCGCGGCACGGAAGGACGCACCCCGCTGGATCTTCTACGAGGGCCCCCCGACGGCGAACGCCCAACCGGGGATCCACCACGTGGAGCCGCGCACGTTCAAGGATGTCTTCCCGCGGTTCAAGACGATGACGGGGCACTACGTGGAGCGCAAAGGTGGCTGGGATTGTCACGGGTTGCCCGTCGAGATCGAGGTCGAGAAGGAGATCGGCACGACCGGCAAAAAGGACATCGAGGCGTTCGGCGTCGCCGAGTTCAACCGTCTCTGCCGGGAGTCCGTCCAGCGATACGTCGACGCCTTCGAGGGCCTCACGGAGCGGATCGGGTTCTGGATCGACACCGACCAGGCCTACTGGACGATGCACACGCCCTACATCGAGTCGGTCTGGTGGTCGCTGAAACAGCTCCATGGCCGCGGGCTCTTGGTGGAGGACCACAAGGTCACGGCTTACTGCCCTCGGTGCGGGACCGCGCTCTCGGACGCCGAGGTCGCCCTGGGGTACGAGACGGTCACGGATCCGAGCATCGTCGTCCGTTTCCCGATCGTCGCAGCCGAAGACGCCTCGCTCGTCGGCGCATCGTTGCTCCTGTGGACGACGACGCCATGGACGCTCCCGGCGAACGAGGGGGCGGCCGTCGATCCGTCGGCCTCGTACGTGCTGGTCGAGCGAGACGGCGAACGGCTGATCCTCGGGGGATCGCTTCGAAACGCCGTCCTCGGCGACACCGGAACCGTGGTCCGCTCCCTGTCCGGGAGCGAGCTGGTTGGTGTGCGCTACGAGCCCCCGTACGAGAACGTCGAAGACGCGCACACGGTCGTCGCCGGGACGTTCGTGTCCATGGAAGAGGGAACCGGGATCGTCCACATGGCCCCAGCTTTCGGAGCGGAGGATCTGGCCGTCGGCCGGGCGCAGGGGTGGCCGGTCTTCAAGCCCGTCGGCGACGACGGGCGGTTCACGGAGCTGGGTCCGGCGTTCGTCCGGGGGACCTTCGTGAAGGATGCGGACCCGGTGATCGTCGAGGACCTCCGCGCGCGGAACGTCCTGTTCGCAGCGGGAACCCTCGAGCACGCGTACCCGTTCTGTTGGCGATGTCACACGCCATTGCTGTACTACGCGCGCACCGGTTGGTACGTGCGCACGACCCAGGTGAAGGACCGCCTGCTCGAGGTCAACGACTCGGTGCGCTGGTACCCGTCCCACATCCAGCACGGGCGATACGGCAACTGGCTGGAGAACAACGTCGATTGGGCACTGTCACGCGAGCGGTATTGGGGAACGCCGCTGCCGATCTGGCGATGCGAGCGCCGACACGAGCTGGCGGTCGGGTCACTCGCCGAGCTGAGCGAGCTCGCGGGACGGGACCTGACCGACCTCGATCCGCACAAGCCTGGCATCGACGAGGTGACGTTCGACTGCCGCGAGTGCGGCGAGCCCTCGCGGCGTGTCCCGGAGGTCATCGACACGTGGTACGACTCGGGGGCGATGCCGTTCGCGCAATGGGGGTATCACCCCGAGCTTGACCGCGGCATCGCAGCGTTCGAAAGGAACTTCCCCGCCGACTTCATCTCGGAGGCGATCGACCAGACGCGCGGGTGGTTCTACACGCTGATGGCCGAAGGGGTCTTGCAATTCGACGCGGCGGCGTACCGCAACGTCGTGTGCCTCGGGCTGATCCTCGACGCCGAAGGCCGGAAGATGTCGAAGTCCCTCGGCAACAGCATCGACCCGTTCGAAGTGCTCGATCGTCACGGCGCCGACACGCTCCGCTGGTTCCTCCTCACGAACGGGTCCCCATGGGCGGACCGTCGGGTGTCGTTCGCGGCCTTCGACGAGATCGTCCGCCAGTTCCTGCTGACCCTCTGGAACGTCTACTCGTTCTTCGTCACGTACGCCAACGCGAACGGGTTCGATCCCGTATCCTCCGGAGCGCCATCGGCCGACCGGCGTGCGGTGATGGACCGTTGGGTGCTGTCGCAGCTGGCCGACACGGTACGTGAGGCGCGAGAACGTCTGGACACGTACGACGCGACCGGCGCCGGCCGCCGGATCCAGTCGTTCGTGAGCGACCTCTCGAACTGGTACGTCCGCCGGACCAGGCGCCGCTTCTGGAACCCCGGTGGCGTCGCGGGCGCCGACGCGGAGGCCGCGGCGCAGACCTTGCATCACTGTCTGGTGACGGTCGCCACCTTGCTGGCGCCGTTCGTTCCGTTCCTGGCCGAAGAGCTCTGGCGGAACCTCGCGGCGGAGCGCGGCGGGATGCCGGACTCGGTGCATCTCGCCGACTATCCGGTCGTCGACGATTCGACGGTGGATCCTGCCCTCGATCGGTCGATGGCGCTCGCCCGCGCCGTCGTCGAGCTCGGTCGGCGGATCCGCGTGGAAACGAAGACGAAGACCCGCCAGCCCTTGCACGAGGCGGTCGTGCACGTCCCGGGCCGCGACGCCGAGCTCGACGGGCTGCTCGACGTGATCGCCGACGAACTCAACGTGAAGGACGTCAGGTTCGCCGATACCGAGTCGTTCGGCGCGTGGCGCGCGAAGCCCAACTACAGGGTCCTGGGACGCGCACTGGGCCGACGAGTGCAGGCCGTCGCCGACGCCTTGGCGCGCGACGACGGCTCGCTCGCCGCGCGATCCGCCGCGGGCGAGACCGTGGAGATCACGCTCGACGATGGGTCGGCGGTGACCCTCGAGCCGGACCAGGTCGAGCTCGCGCAGGAGGTGATGTCGGGCTGGGGGGTCGCGAGCGAGAACGGCGTCACCGTCGCGCTCGAGCTCGAGGTCTCCCCCGAGCTGCGACTCGAAGGCGTCGCGCGCGACCTGACCCGCGCGCTCCAGGATCTGCGGAAGGCTGCCGGCCTGCATGTGAGCGATCGGATCATGGCCGGGGTCGAGGCGAGCGGAACCGTCGCCGAAGCGCTTGGTGCCCACCCCGACGCGATCGCCGCCGAGACCCTCGCGGTCGAGCTGGTGCGCGGGGCGATCCCGGACGCGATCATCCGTCAAGTCACCGAGATCGACGACGAGACGGTGACCGTGAGCCTCAGGAAGGCGTGAAGCGCCCCGCCGGTGCGCCGCTCACTCCTCTTCACCCCAGAAGAGCTCCCGCAGCGATGGGTCGCCATCGCCGCGATCGCTGCCTCGCGCGCTGGTGGTCGGCCGGGTCTGGGCGAGCTCGCCCGGCTCCTCGGCGGCGGGAAGGCTCTGCGTCTCCTCCGCGTCACCGACCTCCACGATCGGGCCTTCGTCGGGCTCGCCGGAGGTGACGGCTGCCGGGGGTGATTCCTCGTGCGCCACCGGCTCCGTGGACGCGGCCGGCGCGTCCGAGTCCTCGGGAGAAGCTCGGTCGGGTCGCCGGACGTTCCGTGCCATGCCCTTCATCGTTTCCGCGTGACCCTGGAGGAGCCCGGCGAGGCTCTCGAGGAAGGCTCGCTCCTGCGCCAGGAAGGCCTTGACGGCTGCCCGGTCGCCCTCCGACGCGACGGCCGGTGCGGTGGACAGGGAGGCGCGGGCGCGGGCTTCGGTGTCGATCCTGGCCGCCTCATCGCGCGCACGTTGGATGATCTCGTCGGCCTGCCGAGCGACATCGTCCAGATCGGGGGAACCCACGACCGGGGCCGCCCCGACCTGCCGTCGGAGACGCGCGTTCTCCTCCGTCAACGCGGTGACGACCTCCGTGAGCCTGTCCAGGAACTCGTCGACGTCCCGCATCCGGTAGCCCCCGAACCGTGAGACCCGGAACTCCTTCTGCTGGATATCGAGCGGCGTGATCGTGGCGCCCGCCGCCGGCCTAACCTCATCTGCGGATCCCTGCGTCATCTCAACCCTCTCGATACCCGTTAGCAGAACGCGTAACGCAACACGAAGATAATCACGAACGCAACGATGACGGAGATATCGAACATCCCCGCCGGCGGGATGATCCTCCTGAGCGGACGGAGCGCCGGCTCGGTCACGTCGTACAGCAGATCCCAGGCGGCCCGGCCGGGCCCGACGATCGGCCGGCGAACCCCGAAGAACTCCAGCCACGACACCACCACTCGCGCCAGCAGGAGCAGCGTGGCAACCCAAAGGGCGATGCAGATCAGCCCCGTCATCGAGCGGGAAGGCTAGCAGCAGAAACGCGGGCGGCTTATCCGCCCCCGGCGATCAGAACTGGTTGTAGAACATGCCGCCGGCGATCTTCTCGCGTTCCTCCGCCGACACCTCGACGTTCGCCGGGGTCAGGAGGTAGACACGATTGGCCACGAGCTCGATCTTCCCGTCCAGGCCGTACACAAGTCCCGACGCGAAGTCCACGAGCCGCCGTGCGATCGGATCCTCCGTGCTCTGGAGGTTCATGATCACCGCGGTGCCCTCCTTGAAGCGGTCCGCCACGTCGCGCGCCTCGTTGAAGCGCCGGGGCTCGGACTTATGGATCGCCGACGGGCCGGCGGTCGTCCTCGGGGCCGCGATCGTGCGGACGATGCCCTCGGATCCGGCCGGCATGTCGCGGACCGGCTGAGGACGCATCTGACGCACGGGCGCAGGTTGCGCGTCGGAGAACTCGTCGACGAAGTCCTCTTCATCCTCGACCAACCCCAGGTAGTTGAGGGTCTTCTTCCACACGCCGGCCATCCCCTTGTCCTCCTGCTCACGGCGCCGGTCGTTCCCGGGTGCCCCTTGCGGGACGCGGACCGAACAGCGCCGTTCCGATGCGCACCATCGTAGCGCCTTCCTCGATGGCGACCTGGTAATCCAACGACATCCCCATCGAGAGTTCCAGCACGTCGGGGTAGGTTCTTCGGACCCGATCGCGGAGCTCCCGGAGCCGGACGAACCACGGCCGGGCCCCCTCGGCGGTCGGCGTGAGCGGCGGGATCGTCATGAGCCCTCGGAGGCGAACGCCTTCGAGGGCCGTAACCAGGTCGGCGGTGGCGGGGGCGCGCTCGGGCGGAACGCCCGAGCGCGCCCCCGTGAAGTCCACCTCGATGAGCACGTCCAGGACGCGCCCGGAGCGGGCCGCGCGCCCGGCGAGCCGGCGCGCGGCCCGCTCCCCGCCGACGGTCTGCACGACGTCGGCCGCGTCGGCCACCTGATGCGCCGTGCCCGCCTGGAGCGCGCCGATGTAGTGCCATCGCACGTCCAGGTCCGGAAGGGCCAAGCGGGACGCGCGCAGCTCCTGCGCGTAGTTGTGTCCGATCGACCGAACGCCGGCTTCGACGACCCATGCGACGGGCTCCGGCGGGACCGTCTTCGCCGCGGCGACGAGCTCGACGGTGGCGGGATCGCGACCGGCCCGCTCGGCCGCGCTCCGGATCGCCTCCCGGATCGCCCGGAGGTTCGTCGTGACGTCGACGCGCGATGCGGGCATGTGCCGGAGCATAGAGAGGGGGCGGAAGGGCCCCGGACCAAGAGGCGGGGGAAGGGCGCCTCTTCGATCGGGTCTCCCGCCCCCACCCGCGCGCGGGGCCGCGCGAGGCGGCGGTTGCCGCTAACTCTTGAGGAAGTCGGGGATGTCCAGATCCTCCTCGGCGTCGAAGGAGACCGACGCGGGCGCGTCTTCGGGGGCGAACACGTCCGCATCGTCGTCCTGCAGGAGCGACGGGAGTGCCGCGCCCTCGCGCCCTTCCGTCCGCACGGGCTCCTCGAGGAGCCGCGACAATCGGCTCTCGAACCTGTTGTCGGCGGCCGGACTGACCTTGTCGAAGCCGGCCGCGACGACGGTCACGCGCACCTCTTCGCCCAGAGCATCGTCGACGACGGCGCCGAAGATGATGTTGGCGTCCGGGTGCGCGACGCGGGTGATGGCGTCGGCCGCCGCATTGACCTCGTGCAGGGTGAGATCCGTGGGGCCGGCGATCGAGAGCAGGACACCCTTGGCGCCGTCGATCGAGGATTCGAGCAGCGGGCTCGAGATGGCGGACTTCGCGGCCTCGGTCGCCCGATCCGCACCCGATCCGATCCCGATCCCCATGAGCGCCGACCCCGCGCCGGACATCACGGACTTGACGTCGGCGAAATCGAGGTTGATCAGACCGGGTGTCGTGATCAACGACGTGATCCCGTCGACGCCTTGGTACAGAACCTGGTCGGCCATGCGGAAGGCCTCGATCATCGGCATGTTGGGATCGGCCACCTGCAGCAGTCGGTCGTTCGGAACGACGATCAAGGTGTCGACCGCCTTCTTGAGTTCCGTGATCCCGAGGTCCGCCTGGGTCGCTCGCTTTCGTCCCTCGAACCCGAAGGGCCGCGTCACCACGCCGATCGTGAGCGCGCCGAGGTTCCTGGCGATCTCGGCCACGATCGGGGCGCCGCCGGTGCCGGTCCCGCCGCCTTCGCCGGCGGTGATGAAGACCATGTCCGCACCTTTGAGGATCTCCTCGATCTCGTCCCCATGTTCGGTCGATGCTCGCTGACCGACGTCCGGGTCCGATCCTGCACCGAGACCGCGCGTCGTCTCGCGGCCGATGTCGAGCTTCACCTCTGCGTCAGACATCAGGAGCGTCTGGGCATCGGTGTTGACGGCGATGAACTCGACGCCCCGGAGGCCTGCCTCGATCATCCGGTTCACCGCGTTCACGCCGCCGCCGCCGATCCCGACCACCTTGATGACGGCGAGGTAGTTCTGGGGAGCGTCCATCTGTCTCATTCCTCCGAGTGAGCTACCACTCACCTACCTGGGGAAACGCCGTTCGTGATGCAGCCGACCTAACTATCTAGTTGACGGTGATTGTTGGCTCCACCTACAGTCAACGTCGCGACAGTACTGAAAAGCGCAGGTGCCGTCAAGCGCACGTCTCTCGTTCAGCTGGACCCGGAAAGTGTGTTCGTCGCGTCTACGGTGTGATGGTCTCGCCGCTCCGGAGGGTCGCGCTCGGCGCCTGTGGAACGGTCAGGTCGATCTGCGTCAGCGTGACGTGCACGCGCGCGGCCCACGCGAGGACCGAGCGGAGGGCGGCCGCCTTGGCCACCTGGTCGCCCCCTGCCCCGTAGCGCACGGTGAGTCCCCCGGTCAGATCCATCACGAATGATCCGGTCGGCTCGGCGACCATCGCCGAAACGCGAGCACGTACCACGGGCGGGATCGCGTCGAGCGCCTCGGCCGCCGCGGTCCGGGCGTCGTCCGTGAGCTCACCGACGGACGCCCGGATCTCGGGGAGGCCGGTGGCTGCCGCGCCCGGCAGCACGATGCCGTCGCCGGCGACGACCGTGGAGGTCGTTCCGACGAGCGCCCGTGCGATGGGTGTCCGCTCCCGCACGGTGATGACGACCGACCCGGGGAGGTGCCGTTCGACGGTCGCGGACCGGACCCACGGATCGGCTTCGAGCGCGGACACGATCGAGCCCGTGTCGAGGTGGAAGACGTTCGTCCCCGCCCCGATCCCTGCGCGGGTGATGACCTCGCCGGGTCGCAGGCTGTGCGTCCCCTCCACGTGGATGTCGCGGAGCCGGAACAGCGGCGTGTACGTTGCCGCCGCGAAGCCCGCGAGGAGCAGGACCGGGAGCGTGACGAGCGCGAGGTTCTTCGCCGAACGGGTCGCACGATCACGCTGCATCGCCGTCGAACCTCCCAACGAGGTGCACCTCGGGCTCGAGCTCGACGCCGGCCGAGCGCCGGACCCGGTCCCGGACCAAACGGATCAACGCCAGGACGTCGGACGCGGTGGCGTCGGGACCGGCCACGATGAAGTTGGCGTGCTTCGTCGAGACGACTGCGCCCCCGACGCGCGTTCCCTTGAGTTCCGCCGTCTCGATCATCGCCGCGGCGTGCCTTCCGGGCGGATTCTTGAACACGCTCCCGCAGTTCGGTTCGGCGAGCGGCTGCGTGCGCTTACGCCACGACCGCGCCCGCTCCATCGATGCGCGGATCGCGTCCGCCGCTCCCGGGGAGAGCGCGACGGTCGCGGCCGTCACGATCGCGTCCTCAGGAAGGAGAGACCGGCGGTAGGAGAAGCCTGCCGCCTCCGCGAGGATCGAGACCGCCCGCGCTTCGGCGATCCGGTAGATCTCGATCCGATGGACGATGTCGCCGATCTGTCCGTCGTGCGCCCCCGCGTTCATCTTCACGGCGCCACCGAGCGTGGCGGGGATCGCGACGCCGAACTCGAGCCCGCTGAGCCTATGCCGGAGCGCCACGCCTGCGAGCGCCGGCAGCGGCATCGCGGCGCCCCCGCGGATCCGATCCCGATCCCGAGCCGCCCAGCGATACCCCTTCCCGAGCTTAAGCACGAGCCCGAAGTACCCCTCGTCGGAAACGAGGACGTTCGATCCCTTGCCGATCACCGTGAAGGGGATCGCCGCCTCACCGACCGCGCGGCTCACGATCGCGAGGTCCTCTTCGCGTTCGGGCTCCAGGTAGAGCGCCGCGGGACCGCCGACGCGGAACGTCGTGAGCGGCGCGAGCGGAACGTGCGTCCGCACGCGATCGCCCACCCCCTCACGGAGAATCCGGAGCGCCGCGTCGAGGTCGACGCTCACGTCGAGCTCCCGGCCCCTCGGTCGCGATCATCGATCCGCTCCCGGATCGCGTCCCCGAGCATCCACACGTCGCCGCACCCCATCGTCACCAGCAGATCACCCGCGCGCATCTCTCGACCGAGGAAGGTCACGACGTCGGACCGATGCGGGAGGTACACGGTCCGCAAGCCCGGGGACGCGAGCTGGACCCCGTCGACGACCAGCTTGCCGGTCACTCCGGGGATCGGGTCCTGCGCGGCTCCGTACACGTCCGTGACGACGACGAGATCCGCGTGGGAAACGCTCGCCCCGAGCTCGCGCCAGAGCGAGCGAACCCTCCAGTAGCGATGCGGCTGCACGAGCGCGATCAGGCGCCGGGGTGCGCGTCGCCGGGCCGTCTCGACGGTCACCTCCATCTCGGTCGGCGTCTGCCCGTAATCGTCGAAGAACTCCGCACCGCCGGCGTCCCCTCGGTGTTCGAAGCGTCGGTGGACCCCTTCGAACCCGGCGAGCGCCTCCGCCGATGCGGCCGGGGGGATGCCGGCGAGCCGAGCGACGGCGATCGCGGCGGCGGCGTTCAGCAGGTTGTGTGCCCCGTCGACCTGAAGCCGGAGCGCGACTTCGGCGTCGTCGACCCACACGGTGCCGCGAGCACCCTCCGGGCCGAGGGACTCGACCCGCAGCTGAAGATCGCACCGCGGCGAGGAGCCGTACGTCATCGCGCGGACACCGGCGCGCGCGAGCGCGCGGGCGAGCGAGGGATCATCGCCCCAGGCCACGACGTGATCGCAGCGGGCCGCGAACTCGGCGAACGCATCCTCGATCTCCTCGAGGCCACCGGGGTAGAAGTCGAGATGATCGGCGTCGAGGTTCGTGATGACCCCCGCCCATGGCGGGATCAGCAGGAAGGACCCATCGCTCTCGTCGGCTTCGAACACGAACAGGTCGCCGGTGCCGTGCCGGGCCCCGCTGCCGCTCTCGTTGAGATCCCCGCCGATCAGCTGGGTCGGATCGAGCCCTCCCGCCTCCAACGCGGCCGCGACGAGTGAGGTCGTGGTGGTCTTGCCGTGGGCACCTGCGATCGCGACGGTCCGGTGGCCGCGAGCGAGCGCGCCGATCGCCTGTTGGCGCTTCCAGATCGGCACCGCGGACCGCGCGGCCGCGCCGAGCTCCGGATCGTCATCGCGGATCGCGCTGGAGACGACGACGATGTCCGGCGAGCCCAGGAGCGCCGGATCGGGACCGACGTGGATGCGGACGCCGAGCGATCCGAGCTCCCTCAGGGGGGCCGAGTCTTTGACGTCCGAGCCCGAGACCGAGAGACCGCGCGCGACGAGCAACCGCGCGAGGTTCCGCATCCCCGCGCCGCCGATCCCCAGGAGGTGGACGGAGCGCACGCCTTCCATCGACGGGATCGGCAGCGTCGGGATCGACCCATCGGGTGGGGTCCAGAACCGCCACCGGCCGCCCGCCGCGTTCACCGACGGTCCTTCCCCGCCACCTCGGCGACCAGGTCGGCGAGCCGAGCGTCCGCGTCGGGCCTGGCCCATCGCTTCTCGGCCTCGGCCATCGCACCTCGTCTCCGATCGTCGTCCAGGAGCCCGACGATACGGCGAGCGAGGGCGTCCGCCGTCAGACCCTCCTCGGTCGCGACCTCCGCGGCACCGGCGCGCTGCACCTCTCGAGCGTTCGCCTCTTGGTGATGTTCGGTGGCGTGCGGGTACGGGACGAGGATCATCGGCACGGCGCACGCCGTGAGCTCCGCGATGTGACCGGCGCCGGCGCGCGAGACGGCGATGTCCGCGATCGCGAGCGCGAGCTCCATCCGGTCGATCGTTCCGATAACGCGCACGAGCAACCGCCCTGCGTGGATGTCCGCGAACCCGTCATCGTGCGCGGGGCCGGTCGCCAGGAGGAGCTGGAGGTCGCCGCGATCCGCGAGGATCGCGGCGACCTCCCGCGTGAGCTGGTTCAGGCGGAGCGCTCCCTGGCTCCCGCCCAGCACGAGGATCGTCCGGCGCCCCTCCTCGAGCCCGAACACCGTTCGCGCTTCCTTCGCGAGCTCGGCTCGCCGTTCCGGGACCGACGCGATCGCCGCGCGGATCGGATTCCCGGTGCGTTCGACGCGCACGCGGGCCGGGAGCCGCGCCCGCGTCGCGTCGAACGTCACGGCGATCGCCGTGGCCCACCGCGCCGCGAGCCGGTTGACGGCGCCGGGGATGCTGTTGGGCTCGACCAGGACGAGCGGGCGTCGAGCCCGCCGCGCGGCGAGCGCGGCGGGCGCGCTCGCGTAGCCGCCGATGCCCACGACGGCGTCGGCCCCGGCCACCAGCGGCCGACACCTGCGTGCGGACCGAAGCGTCTTGCCGAGCGCGCGGAGCGAACGCATCGATACCCTCGTCTGCGCCGAGTCGACACGGAGCGCCGTGAAGGGATAGCCCGCTGCGGGGACGAGCGCGGATTCGGGACCGTCGGCCGAGCCGAGGAAGGTCACGATCGCCCCGTGCCGTTCGCGGAGCGCATCCGCCATCGCGAGTGCCGGGTAGACGTGGCCGGCGGTCCCGCCACCCGCCACCACGATGTTCACCGGGCTGCCTTCCTCGAGCGACGGCGGCGTCGACCGCCCCCGTTCGACCGTGCCACGCTCGCGAGGACGCCGATCCCGGCGAGCGTCACGACGAGGGCGGAGCCACCGAAGGACACGAGCGGGAGCGGGACGCCGGTGATCGGCAGCAGCCCCGTCACCGCGCCGAGGTTGATCACGGCCTGCACGCTGATCCAGGCGATCACCCCTGCGGCCAGGAGGCGCTCGAACGTGTCGTGCGAATGGATCGCGATCCGCACGCCGGCCCAGACGAGCACCCCGAACGCGATCAGGACGACGAGCGCGCCGAGCAGGCCGAGCTCCTCCCCGATCACCGCGAAGATGAAATCGGAGTGCGCGTTCGGGAGGAAGTCCCACTTCGCGCGGCTCGTGCCGAGCCCGGTGCCGAACCATCCCCCCGACCCGATCGCGATCAGCCCTTGGATCAGCTGGTACCCCGACTTCTTCGGGTCCGCCCACGGATCGAGCCACGATTCGAAGAACCGCGTCCTGCGGTACGCCTCGCCGAAGATCAAGTACGCGACCCCCACCGCGCCGACAGCCCCGCCCACGAAGAGGTACCGCAGCCGGACCCCGGCGATGAACAGCAGCACGAACACGGTGGCGCAGAAGATCATCGTCGTGCCGAGGTCGCGCTGGAGGAGACCCAACGTGGCCACCACGACCAGGATCGGACCGAGCGGGATCAGGAGCTGCCCGATGTCGTGCAGCTTGCCCCACTTGTTCGACACGATCGTTGCGGTCGTGGCGACGAGCCCGAGCTTCGCGAGCTCCGATGGTTGCACCGTGATAGGGCCCAGGTCGATCCATCGAGACGCGCCATAGAGAGCGGTGCCGGAGGTGGGGTGCGCGGCGATCGTCATGAGGACGGCGGCGACGCCCAGGAGCGGGAATCCCAGCATCTTCCATCGGCGCGGCGGCAACCGAGCGAGGAGGAAGGCGAAGACGACGCCGACCGCCGCGTAGAGCACCTGGCGCTCGAAGTACCAGAAGCTGTTCCCGCCGTAGCCTTGCGCGGCCGACACGGATCCCGCGGAGAGCACCATCACGAGCCCGACGGCCGTGAGGAACCCGGCTGACGAGAACAGCAGGGCGAGGTCGATCCGCGCGAGCCGAGCCCCCTCCTTCGCGCTGGGGCGTCGATCGCTGGGGACGAGCCGAAGGGAGGGCCGCGCTGACGGATCGGAGCGCGACGTCCGGCGGGATCGGATGGCTCCGGATCGACGGTCAGCCATCGAGCTGCACCCCTCCCGCGATCGACCGGGCTGCGGCGGCGAACCGCTCGCCGCGCTCGCGGTAATCGTGGAACTGATCCCAGCTCGCGCAGGCCGGAGCGAGCAGCACCACGCCCGGCCTGGGGGCCAGCGCGAACGCCGCCTCGGTCGCCTCTTCGATCGAGCCCGCTCGTCGAACGACCACGAGCCCGTCGAACGTCTGGGTGATCACGTCCGCGCTCTCGCCGACGGCCACCACCCCTGCGAGCCGGGCCGCTCGCGTCGCGAGCGGCGCGAGATCCTGGCCCTTCGCCCGGCCACCGGCGATCAGGACCGCGTCCCGCACGCCATCGATCGCGGCGATCGCGGCATGCACGTTGGTCGCCTTCGAGTTGTCGAGGAACCGCACGCCATCGGCCTCCGCGACCGACTCACCGCGGTGACGCTCGGGTGCGAAGCTCGCCAACCCGTTGCGAACCGCCGGAGGTTCCACGCCGAACACGAGTGCGGCCGCAGCAGCCGCCGCGGCGTCGGCGCGGTATCCGGCTCGCTCCCCGTCGATCCGACCGAGCTCCTCCGGCCCGTTCAGCATCGCGAGCAGGGTGCCGTCACGGTACCCAACCTCGTCCGGCCCCGGATCGCCCGAACGGAACCAGACGACCCGGCAAGGCGCCTCCGCCGACACGCTCGCCGCGAGGACGTCGTCGCGACCGCCGACGTGCACGTCGCCGACGGCTGTCTGCCGCGCGAAGATGCGACGCTTGGCGCCCAGGTACGCCTGGAACGACCCATGCCAATCGAGATGGTCGGGCGCGAGGTTGAGCAGGACCGAGACGCGCGGGTGCAGGGACCCCTGATCCGCGAGCTGGAAGGACGAGGCCTCGACGACGAGCGCGTCATGGTGCTCGAGTGCCGCGGTCGGGAACGGCCTGCCGATGTTGCCGCACGCGACGGCGTCCAGCCCGCCCGCGCGCAGACACGCGGCGATCATGCCCGACGTCGTCGTCTTCCCGTTCGTTCCGGTCACGGCGATGTACGGGACGGGGACGAGCCTGGCCCCGAGTTCGAGCTCACCCCACACCGGGATGTCTCGCTCGCGCGCCCACCGCCGCACGTCGGCCGATGGAGGGATCCCCGGGCTGGTCACGATGAGCGTCGCCCCGTCCAGGTGGGAGCGGTCGTGGCCGCCGGCGAGGATCCTCACGCCGAGCGACTCGACCGCGTGGAGATCGCCGAGCTGCGCGCGGGGCCGAGCCTCGGTGATCACCACGGAGGCACCCTCGTGTGCGAGCGCGCCGGCGGCCGCGGTCCCCGCGACCCCGGCGCCGATCACCACCGCGCGTTCGCGGGAGAACGTTCCGCTCACGACGTCCGCTCCTCGCGCCGGGTGCGCGTCGTCCTCATCCCAGCCCTCCGCGCGCGATGAAGTCCGCGTAGAACAGACCCATCCCGACCGCCGAACAGAGCCCCGCGACGATCCAGAACCGAACGATCACGGTGAACTCCGGCCAGCCGGCGAGCTCGAAATGGTGGTGGATCGGCGACATCCGGAAGACGCGACGACCGAACCCACGGAACGAGATCACCTGCGCGATCACCGAAAGCGTCTCCAGCACGAAGAGCCCTCCGATGATGACCAGCAGGATCGCGGTATTCGTCACGAGCGCGAGCGCTCCGAAGAGCCCACCGAGCGCGAGCGAGCCGGTATCGCCCATGAAGATGCGAGCGGGGGCGGCGTTCCACCAGAGGAACCCGGTCGCGGCGCCGGTCATCGCGGCAGCGACGATCGCGGCGTCCTGCAGGTCCACGCCGTTCACGGTGTAACACCCCGGCGCGCCCTGCACGAGCACGCACGTGTGACGGAACTGCCAGAAGGAGATGAACACGTAGGCGCTGCACACCATGATGGACGAGCCGGCGGCCAAACCGTCGAGCCCATCGGTGAGGTTCACCGCGTTCGACGAACCGGTGAGCACCAGGAACGCCCAGACGTAGAACAGGACACCGAGCGTGATCGACGACGGGCGGATGAAGGATAGATGGGTGGTGATCCCGGGGTTCCCGACGTGCGTCACGAGCATCGCGAAGGCGAGTGACACCAGGGCGGTGCCGCCGAACTTCTGCGCCTTCGTCAGGCCGAGGGAGCGCCGACGGCGCATCTTCATGAAGTCGTCGAGGAACCCGACGACGCCGAACCCGACGGTGGCGAACACGAGCGCGACCCCGGTGACGGTGAACCGCTGCGCCGTGACCCGAGACGCGAGATAGCCCAGACACAGTCCAGCGATGATCACGATCCCGCCCATCGTGGGTGTCCCCATCTTCTCGAAGTGGGTGTGGGGGCCGTCCTCGCGGATCCGTTGCCCCCACCCCAGGACGCGGAACGCGCGGATCGCGGCGGGGGTGCCGAGCAGCGTTACGGCCAGCCCCACCGCGGCGGCCACGAGGATCGAGATCACCGCAGCGCCTCCGCGAGCGTCTCGAGCCCGGCGACCCGCGAGCCCTTCACGAGCACCAGATCGCCGCGCCGGATGTGGGCACGGACGTCCTGGAGCGCGGTCTCGATGTCGTCGTAGTTGGCGACCGCATCGGGCTCGAACCCCTCGCGAAGGCCGGCGACCGCGATCGACTTCGCTTCGGTCCCCACGGTGATCAGTCGATCGACTCCGAGCCGCGCGGCGAGCTCGCCCACGCGCTCGTGCTCCGCGGGTCCGATGTCGCCGAGCTCCGCCATCTGCCCAAGCACCGCGACCACACGCCGATCCGCGGCCATCACCGTCGCGGCCTTCAAGGCGGCCGCCATCGACTCAGGGTTGGCGTTGTAGGCATCGTTGACGGCGGCGGCCGCGAGCGCGTTGCTGACCATGTGCTCGCCCGCAACCGTAAGCGTGACGCGCTCGCGGCCGCCGCCGGCAACCAGGTCGAACGTGGGCCGGCCGTCGGGGCGCATCCCGACCCCTTCGGCGCGCACGTTCGCGGACGGAGCGCGCCCGAACGTCAGCACCCGCGCGCTGGCGCGGCTCGCGAACCCGGCCACGACGGGGTCGTCGGCGTTCAGCACGAGCACGCCGGCCTCGTCCATCGCCTCGACGGGTTCGGCGGAAGCGCGGACGATCACGTCCCACGAGCCGAAGATCTCCATGTGCGCCACGCCGACGTTCGTGACGACGATGATGTCGGGTCGCGCGATCGGCATCAGGACCGCCACGTCTCCTGCCCGCCGGGCACCGAGCTCGGCGACGATCACCTCCGCGTCCGGCGGAGCGCCAAGGAGGGTCAGCGGCAGGCCGATCTCGTTGTTGAACGATCCCGGACTCGCGTGCACGCGGAACCGCGTCGACACCACGGCCCCGGTCATGTCCTTCGTCGACGTCTTCCCGTTCGCACCGGCGACCGCGACGACCGTGCCGTCGAACCGTCGTCGCTCGTCGGCCGCGAGGCGCGACAGCGCGTCCGCGGGCGAGGCGACCTGGACCTTCGGCGCCGGAGCATCCGCTCCCTGTCGCACCAGGACAGCGGCGGCGCCGCGAGCGACCGCGTCCTGGACGAACCGGTGCCCGTCCGTCCGTTCGCCGGCGAGCGCGACGAAGAGCGCCCCCGGGCTCGCCTGTCGCGAGTCGGTAGTCACCGAGGAGATATCGACGTCGTCGCCGGCGCGCTCACCCCCGACGGCGGCCGCGACGCTCGCGAGCGGTCGCGGCTTCACGCCTCCTCCAGGAGCGAGCCAAGCTCGTCCCGGGCGATCGACCGGTCGTCGAACGGCACGGCGATTCCTTCCACCTCTTGGTACGGCTCGTGGCCCTTGCCGGCGACCACCACGACGTCGCCGGGCTCCGCCTCCCGGACGGCCAGCCGGATCGCCGCGCGTCGGTCCGGCTCGACGACGTACTCCCCGCCGCCCGCGACCGCGCCCGGGACGATCTCCCGGATGATAGCCAGCGGGTCTTCGGAGCGAGGGTTGTCCGTCGTGATCACCGTGAGATCGGCGGACGACGTGGCGGCCTGCCCCATGGAGGAACGCTTCGCCCGGTCGCGGTCGCCGCCACACCCGAACACGACGATCACGCGGCCGGCGGCCAGCGAGCGTGCGCCCCGGAGCACGACCCGGATGCTATCCGGCGTGTGCGCGTAATCCACCACCACCAGGAACTCCTGTCCTGCATCGATGGTTTCCATCCGACCGGGGATGTCGCGCACCTGCCCGAGCGCGTCGGCGGCCGTCTCGAGCGAGATCCCCACTTCCCGGGCTGAGCCCATCGCCGCGAGGCAGTTCGACACGTTGAAGCCTCCAAGGAGCGCCGAGCGGACCGTCACGCCTTCCACCCGGAAGGAGATCCCGCCAGCATCCACGACCACCTCGGAGGCCCGGAGGTCGGCGTCGCGATCGACCCCGTAGGTCACCACCGGGATCGCCGCACGCCCGGTCAGGGCTCGGCCCGAAGGATCGTCGACATTGAGGACCCCCCGCACAGCCTGGCTGGGCGTGAAGAGGGACGCCTTCGCATCCAGGTACGTCTGCATCGTCCCGTGGTAGTCGAGGTGATCCTGGGAGAGGTTCGTGAAGACCGCGACGTCGAACACCACGCCGCCGACGCGCTGCTGCGCCAGCGCGTGCGAGGACACCTCCATGGCGACCATCCGGACCCCCGCCGAACGCATCCGTGCGAGCAGACGATGCAGGTCCGGCGCCTCTGGAGTCGTCCGGGCGAGCTCGACCGGGCTCCCATCGATCCGCGCGCCGTTCGTCCCGATGACGCCCGCTCGCGATCCGGATGCGCGGATGATCGCCTCGAGGAGATACGTGGTGGTCGTCTTGCCGTTCGTTCCGGTGATCCCGATCGTCGTCAGCGCCTCGGCCGGGCGGCCGAAGAGCACGGAGGACATCGGACCGATCGATCCGCGTACCGATGGAACCAGGGCCTGCGGGGCATCCAACGGGAGCCATCGCTCCACGACGATCGCGGCGGCTCCGGCCGCGAGCGCCTCCGAGGCGAAACGGTGACCGTCGACGTGTTCACCGGTGATGCAGAAGAAGAGCGAATCGGGCTCCACCGTCCGGGAGTCGTACGAGGCGTCGGTGAGCAGACGCCCATCGTCACCCCGTACCTCTGCTCGGACCGCGGCCGCTGCGTCGCTGAGCGTGACGGCGGGAAGGGGAAGCTCCACCGCCGGCGAGCCTACACGCCGGCCGGCGGGGGTCATGGCACGGGCATCGCGTGCGGAGGGAGCGGAACGGCGGGGGCGGCCTCGATCCCGAGCCGTTGGATCGCGTACCGGGCGACCTGTTGGAAGACCGGCGCCGCCGCGACGCCTCCGTACACCGTCCGCGGCTCATCGATGATCACGGCGACGACGACGCGAGGCCGGGACGCAGGGAGGAACCCGATGAACGAGGCGACGTACCTGCTGACGTAGTGGCCGTTCGCATCCAGCTTCTTCGCGGTCCCGGTCTTCCCGGCCACCTGGTACCCGGGGATCTGCGCGGACACGCCGGTCCCATCCTGCACGACGTACGCGAGCATCTCCGTCAGCGTCTGCGTCGTGGATGGTCGAAGCACCCGCCGGGTGACCGGTGGGGGCGCATCGTGACGAACGCCGTCGGGTCCGATCGTGGCGTCGACCAGTCGCGGCTGCACCCAGGTTCCGCCATTGGCGATCGTCGCGTACACACTCGCCATCTGGAGCGGCGTGACGGCCACGCCGGCGCCGAACGAGACGGTCGCTCGGGTCAGATCGGACCATGGCGCCGCCGGCATCAGCCCCGCCGCTTCGCCCGGGAACCCGATCCCGGTCGGAGTGCCATACCCGAACCGAGCGAAGGTCTCCTCCATCGTCCGGTTCCCGGTCCGATCGGCGACGAGGGACGCACCGACGTTGCTCGAGTGCGCGATGATGTCGCCGAGCGTCATCGTCTCCCTGCCGTGTGGTTCGGCGTCATGGATCGTGTAGCCCTCCACCCGGCGCGTTCCGGGGACCGCGAACCGTTCCGTCGGCGTGACCGCACCCGATTCCAACGCGGCTGCCGCGGTGATCGTCTTGTTGACGCTCCCCGGCTCCCAGGTATCGGTGACCGCCCGGTTGACGAACCGCGTGGGGTCGAACGAGGCGAATGAGTTCGGATCGAACCACGGATACGAGGCCATCGCGTACACGTCACCGGTGTGCGGATCCAGCACGACGATGGTGCCGCCCTTCGCATGGTTCTGCCGAACGGCCTTCTGCAGGTACTGCTGGGCCTGGAACTGGAGGTCTCGGTCGATCGTCAGGACGACGCTGCTTCCCGGCTGAGGATCCTGGACGATCTGTCGGCCGCCGCCGATCTCCTGGCCCTGAGCCGAGAGCTCCACGGTGCGCTCCCCCGGTGAGCCGGCCAACAACTGGTCGTATTGGCGCTCGAGCCCGGTGGTCCCGACCCCATCGACGTTCACGAACCCCAAGACCTGGGGCGCCACGGGTCCCGCCGGGTAGTAGCGCTTCACAACCGGCAAGAGACCGATGCCGGGTAGGTGTAGGTCCGCCACGTGCTGCGCGATGTCGAAGTCGACCTGGCGTTCGACGTAGGCGAACGTTCCCGGCGACGACAGCGCAGCGCGGACGTCCTTCTCTTTGAGTCCGAGCACCGGTGCGATCTGCCCGGCTTCGGTCGCCGCGTCGACCACGAGGCTCGGGTTCGCGTAGACGTCTCGGGCGTCGAGCGTGAGCGCCATCGGCACGCCGGTGCGATCGAGCATCTCGCCGCGCAGAGACGGAAGGGGTTCCGTGTGCACCCGCTGGGTCGATCCCAGCTCCGCGTAGGTCCCCGACTCGCGCACCTGGAGCACCGCCAGCCTTACCACGACGCCGCCGATCGCGAGCACGACGGTAAGGAGCAAGACGACCAGGCGATGCACGGGCGGGCGCTTCACTCGCCGAGTCCCGACGGACCCGGCGGGACGCGGATGATCACCACGCGCTCGGGCATCGCCATCCCTTCCTTCCGCGCCCACCCCATGACGCGCGATGGCGCGGAGGCCGCAGCAAGGTCCTCGCGGAGCGACTGCTGTCGTTGCGTGAGCGAGCCGAGCTGCTGGCGAAGGGCATCGGAACGGAAGCTGGCCTGGACGGCGAGGGCCGAGAGCGACACGATCCCGACCACCATCGCGGTCACGATGACCGCCGTCATGACCCAGAACGGGGGGGTCCCGCGGCGCACCCGCGCACGATGGTGCGGGGAAGGAGTGGCGCGCGGGCGCGCCGCGGGGGTGCGGGAGGGGTCCGCACGCTTCGGAGCAGGAGAGACGAGGCTGCCTGCCGGGGCACTCATGCTGCTTCCCTGGCCGCTTCCCGGGTGGAACGCTCCGCCGCACGCAGCTTGGCGCTCCGGGCACGTGGGTTCCGTGCCCGCTCGGCCGCGCTCGCCACGAGCGGCTTCTTCGTCAGGACGTCGAGACGGTCGTCATCCCGGAACGCTCGCTTCACGATCCGGTCTTCCAAAGAGTGGTACGAGATGACGACCACGCGGCCACCGGGGCCGAGGAGCCCTGCCGCGGGAGGCAGGGCCGCGGTGAGCTCCTCGAGCTCCCGGTTGACCGCGATGCGGAGCGCCTGGAACGTGCGTCGCGCGGGGTGGGGGCCCCCCGGGCGCTTCCCGACGGCGCTCACGATGATGCCGGTGAGTTGATCCGTGGTTCGGATCGGACGGCGGCGGACGATCGCGGCTGCGATCCGCCTCGATCGCGGTTCCTCACCGAAGCGGAAGATCAGATCCGCGAGGTCCCGCTCGGGAAGCCCGTTGACCAGGTCCGCAGCGCTCGGCGCCGCCGCCCCGCTCCCCTCGCCCATCCGCATGTCGAGCGGCCCGTCCACGCGGTACCCGAACCCGCGCTCCGGACGGTCGAGCTGCATCGAGGAGACCCCGAGATCGAAGAGCACACCGTCGGCACTGCCACCGACGACGTCCTCATCGACCTCGGAGAAGAGGGCTCCCACCAGGCGCACGCGATCGCCGAACGCGCTCAGCCGCTCGCGAGCGAGCGCCAGGGCCTCAGGATCACGGTCGACGCCCACGAGCCGCGACACACCGGCTTCCAGCAACGCCGCGGCGTGGCCACCGGAACCGACCGTCATGTCGACGACGGTTCGACGACCAGCGAGGAGCTCGATCACCTCGGCCGTCATGACCGCTTCGTGTCCACCCTCGGTCGCCACGTCACCCGATGTGCCCGACGAGCAGCCCGAACGCAATCGAGGCGAGTAACGTCAATGCGGTCATCCCGATCAACGACAGGCTCTGACGAACCTCGTCGCTCAACTTCCGTGGTTGCTCCATCGATCCCTACCTCTCTCCTTCGATGGGCGGGCGGCGGTCAGCCCGTGCCCTTGCCCGGTTCCAATGCTCCGGCCTGATACGCGCCCGCGTGCGCGGCCTCGTAACGTTCGTAGCTGGTGCGGTCCCATATCTCCATCCGATCGCGGACGCCGAGCACGACGACGTCCTTGCGGATCCCCACGCGGTCACGAAGTCGTTGCGGGATCGTGAGGCGACCCTGTCCATCCAGCTTGGCTTCATCCGACGAGCCGAAGAACAGCCGCCCGTACGCACGCCCGGCCATGTCGGAAAGGGGGAACGCTGCGACCTCATCGGACCGGCGCTGCCACTCGGCGCTGGGGAAGACGTAGAGGCAGCCGTCCTGGCCGATCGTGAGCCACGCCCCGTCGGCGAACGTCTCACGGAACCGAGCCGGCAGGGACACGCGCCCCTTCGGGTCGAGTTGGTAGCTGTGCGTGCCGAGCAGTTCGGCCAAGCGTTCTCCCCTTTCCTCCACTTGGGCCCACGTTTATCCCACTCGCACTCCACCCCCGTCAATAAGAGTTGCGCCCGAACTGCTGTTCGAGCGCAACTCGAAGTGCATCGACGAGTGAGATCGCCTCAGCGCACAGCGTGTGTCACGCCTGTGGAAAGGAAGTCGTTGGGTCGATCGGACGAGCCATGCGTAGCGGGACCCGGTCAGCGGGCGCCGCTCAGATCAGGTACGCCTCCCAGCCGGGCTCGACCTGGCCAAGGGTCAGGCGGAAGCCGTCCGACGGAGCGAACGGTTGGCGGTGCAGATGGAAACCGGCCTCGTGAGGCGTTCGGTCCATCTTCTTCGCGTTGCAGCGGCGGCAGGCCGCGACCACGTTCTCCCACACATGGAGGCCACCCCGCGACCGCGGGAGCACGTGGTCGAGGTTCTCGGCCGCTGACCCGCAGTACTGGCACTGCCAACCGTCCCGGGCGAAGACCGCCCGTCTCGTGAGCGGCGCGTGCGCGCGGAAGGGAACGTGGACGAAGTGACGGAGCCGGACGACGGATGGGGCTTCCAATGCGATGCGCTCACTGTGAAAGATCGCGCCGTTCGACTGCACGACCTCGGCCTTCTCCTTGAGCACGAGCACGACGGCTCGCCTCGCGGGAACCACCGCGAGCGGCAATTCGGTCGCGTTGAGCACGAGCGCGCGCCCCATGGCGGTGAGTGTACGCGCTGCAGGCGGTACGGCCGGCCCAGTCGCCGAGCGAATCACAACGTTGTAATCTTCGGGGAGAGGGGCGGGGTGGCCGCGATGCCTGGAGTTGCGAACAGGGGCCGCGCGGGGCGTCCAGCGGTCCATCCCGCTCCTCCATCGCTTCCTCCCTCGGTCGCGTACACGTTCGGAGCGTGTCGTTGGTTCATGGTCCCGAGCTCCGGAAGCCTCGGCGGCCTATGGAACAGAACCAGTGGGGGGCCGTACGATGAGTGTTCTGCCGAGCGGAGGTGTGGGTTGGAGCTTCGTGAGCAAACGCGCGAATGGGAGAGCTTCGGTGCCCGCTTCCGACAGATCGAAGAGAACGTGGAGCGTGTCCTCCGCGGCAAGAACGCAGAGATCCGCCTGGCGCTGGTAGCGCTGGTCGCCGAGGGACACTTGCTGATCGAGGACGTTCCCGGCGTCGGGAAGACGATGCTCGCGAAGTCGATCGCACGCTCGATCGACTGTTCGTTCCGCCGCATCCAGTTCACGCCGGACATGCTCCCGACAGACATCACCGGCGTGAACGTGTTCAACCAAGAGCGTGGGGACTTCGAGTTCCGCCCGGGAGCCGTGTTCGCGAACGTCGTGCTGGGCGACGAGATCAACCGTGCTTCCCCGAAGACCCAGTCCGCACTGCTGGAATGCATGGAAGAGCGACAGGTCACGATCGACGCCGAGACGCACACCCTGGGGACACCGTTCATGGTGATCGCGACGCAGAACCCGGTCGAACACGAGGGAACGTATCCTCTTCCCGAGGCGCAGCTCGACCGGTTCATGATGCGGCTGTCGATCGGCTATCCGAGCGAGCAGATCGAGGCGGAGATCCTCGAGACGCACAGCGCAGGCCAGCCCCTCGGTGTGATCAGCGCGGTGACGGATGCGCAGGGGATCGCGGAGATGATCGAGCAAGCGCGACGGGTCCACGTCGCCCCCACGATCCGCGACTACATCGTGCAGATCGTGAACGCGACCCGGAGCCATCCCGACGTCTATCTGGGGGGAAGCCCCCGAGCGTCGATCATGCTCTTGCGGGCGGCGAGGGCGTACGCGGCGGCCGACGAACGCGACTACGTGATCCCGGACGACGTCAAATTGCTCTGCGTGCCCGGACTCGCGCACCGGATCATCGTGACGGCCGACGCGGTGATGACGGGCCGTTCCCCGGCGGTCGTGATCCAGGAGATCCTCGCGCAGGTGGAGGTCCCGGTGGCGGAGCGCTCGTAGATGTTCACGCCGCGCGGGGTGACCGTCTGCGTGGCGGGTGTCGCGATGTGGCTCGTCGCCCGGTTGATCGGTTCGGCGGGCCTCGAGGTCGTCGGCATCGGGTTCGTGCTGCTCCCTATCGTCGCGGGGTTCTTCCTCCGTTGGACCGAACGACGCGTGTCGGTCCGTCGGCGTCTGTCTGACGTGCGGGTTCGGCCGGGAACGAGGTTGACGGTGCAACTCGACGTCGAGAACCGTTCGACCGCGCCGAGCTCGTTCCTGATGCTCGAGGACCAACTTCCCCCGACCCTCGGGCGTTCCGCCCGGTTGGTGGTCGCGAGCGTGCCCGGCCGAAGGGCACAACGGGTCTCCTACTCGATCCTCCCGCAGGTGCGCGGGCGATACCGGATCGGGCCGTTGACGATCGACATCACCGATGCCTTCGGCCTCCGCCGGAAACGGCTGGTCGTCGAGAACCGGGACGAACTGCTGGTGACACCAGAGATCGAGGATCTCTCGACCCCGCCGGACGCAGCGACGAGTCCGAACGCGGGAGCGGCCCGCGCGCGGCAGCTCCTCCGCACGGGCGAGGAGTACTTCACGATGCGCTCGTATCAAGAAGGCGACGACCTCCGACGGATCCACTGGCCCTCGGTCGCCCGTACGGGCGAGCTCATGATCAGGCAGAACGAGACCAGCAAACGTGCGAACGGGTTGGTCTTCCTCGACAACCGCGAAGCGGCTCTCGGCCGGTCGCACGCGGCGGCGTTCGAGCGCGCGGTCTCCTGCGCGGCGAGCGTGGGGGCCCTCCTGGCGCGGAACGGGTTCGGGCTGCGGTTCGGAACCGCTGACACACCCGCGATCGCCCTGTCGGAGGAGCGGTATCTCGACGCGCTCGCGGGCGTCAGCCACGGCAAGGGGCCGTCGCTCTCGAGCGCCCTGACCACCCTTCGGGGCGCGGCGTCGGCCGACGCCTCGCTCGTGTTCATCGCCGCGCCGCCGGCACCACAGGAACTGCCGCAACTCATCCGATCCGGCTCGGGGTTCGGCCCCAAGCTCGCGATCTTGATCCATCCCGTCGAGCCGGCGACCGCCCCGGCCAGCCGCCGCACCCAGTTGGAGGCCCGCTCGACCGAAGCAAGGCTCGCGCTGACCCGGGCCGGTTGGGACTGTCTCGTCTTGACCCCGTCGACGAAGTTGAAGGAACGATGGCACGTACCGCGGGAACGACTGCTCGCATCCAGCGTCTGACGGCACTGATCGCGATCGAGTTGATCGCGCTCGCCGTTGGGTTCGCGTTCGGACGCGTGTTCATCGGGCACGGGGCGACGTATCGCCTGCTCCTGGTGAGCGTCTCCTCGGCCCTGGTGGCATGGGCGTTCGAGCGCCGGAGCTTGCTCCTTGCCACCGCCGTGAGTGGGGTGCTGCTAGTGGTCGCGGTCGGGATCGTCGTCTTCCCGGCAACCACCTGGTTCGGAGCCCCGACCCTCGAGACCCTCCGCCACATGGCCCATGCTGCCTCGCAGGTCGGCGAGGAAGCCCGCATCCAGATCTCGCCGGCGCCCGCCAACGACTCCCTCATGCTCGCGGCGATCACCGCCGTCTGGGCCGCGGTCTTCTCCTGCTTCGCGCTCGCGTTCCGTGCAGGCAGCCCGCTCCTCTCGCTCGTGCCGCCGGTCGCGCTGGTCGCGTTCGCCGACACCGTGCTCCACGGCGTGATCAAGCCTGTCTACGGCGTGCTCTTCCTGATCGCGGCGCTCGCCGTCGTGTTCGCCGACTCGCTCCGACGGATCCACGGGTGGGGGCCGGTCTGGAGTCCCCCGGGCGCGAGGAATCGGCTGTTGCCATCCGCTGGGCGGGGCGCGCGCAGGATCGGCGCCGGTGCCGTCGTGCTCGCCGCGCTGGCACCCATCTTCGTGCCGGGGTTCGGCTCGAAGGCAGTGTTCGATCTGTCATCCATCAACGCCGACTCACGGGTCCACGTCAGTCCGCTCGTGGAGATCGGAGCCGTCCTCAACCAGAGCGATCCCGTCGAGGTCTTCCAGGTCCAGTCCGACCAACCCGCGTACTGGCGGATGGTCGGTCTCGACGTGCTCGACGACACCGGGCAGTGGTCGCAGGCCATCGAACAGGGGGCGGCGGTTCAAGAAGGACAGCAGCTCGCGACGGGCCTGGAGGGCACGACCATCACGGAGCGGTTCATCGTGACCCACGACCTGGGCTATCCCTGGCTGCCGATCGCCTACGAGCCCAGCGCGTTGGAGCAGGCGGATGACTCGGTCACGTGGTTCGCGCGTTCACAAACCATGACCGTCGCCGAGCCGCCCGACCAGGGGGCGACCTACGCCGTCCAGTCGGTCTACCCGACGCCGAGCGCGGTCGATCTCGAAGGGACCCCGGTCGGCTCGGCGGTGCAATATCCGGACGAGACGAAACTCCCGGGAGCCATCCCACGGGTTATCACGGACCTCGCCGAGCAGTGGACCCGCAGCGACACGACCGTCTTCGACCGGGTGATGTCGATCCAACGGCACCTAACCGACCTGGCGGTTTATCACTACGACACGACGGTCTCGTACGCGCCCACGATGCAGGGGCTCTCGGACTTCCTGCTGAAGGGGAAGAGCGGCTTCTGTCAGCAGTTCGCCAGCGCGATGGCCGTGATGTTGCGTTCGCTGCACATCCCGGCCCGGGTGGCCATGGGATACGCGTCCGGGACCCAGATCACGAACAACACCTGGAGCGTCATGACCACGGATCTGCACGCCTGGGTCGAGGTCCCGTTCCAAGGCTACGGGTGGCTTCCGTTCGAACCCACCCCCGGGAAGACCAACCCGGCGATGGAGACGTACATGAGCTCGCCTTCTTCCGGGAGGAACTGCGAGGCGTCAACAGGGAAGTGCTCACGAGGAGGAGCGACCAAGAAGCATGGCGGCAGCCGCGGGGGCACGACCGTCAAAGGAAGAGAAGGAGCGGTTGGCAACTTCAACAACAGGCCGCTCAGTCCAGGGACATCGTTCTCCGCACCCAAGAAGGTGCCGCTGAGAGAGGCCGTGGCCTGGCTCGCGGTCGCCGCGGCCCTGGTGCTGGCCGGGATCCCCCTCGTCCATTGGTTCCGACGCCGTCGCAAGCTCCATGACGCGCGCGAACCACGCGCGCTGATCCTGGCGACGTACGACGTGTTCTCGGAGCGCGCAGCCGATCTCGGATTCGGTCGTGGGCTGGGTGAGACCCCGCTCGAGTACGGCCGACGGGTCGAGGCAACGGAGCTCCTGGTCGACGGGCAGCTCGAACGATTGACCGGCACCGTGGTCCGCGCCGCGTACGCATCCCGCGCGCCCAGCGACGACGACGCGATGGATGCGGCCGCGGATGCCGACCAGGTCATCCGGGATCTGCGGCGCTCGACGCCACTGCGACGCAGGTTGTTCGGTATCTACCGACGCGACTGAGCGATCAAGAGCCGGTCGCCGTGTGGGCCGCAGCCTCGCGCAACCCCCGGACGAACCGCTCCCGATCCTCTTCGAAGGAACGCACATCGGTGTGCACTGAGGTCGCGATGTCGTCGATCGCGACGAAGAACGCCATCTGCCCGTCCTTCAGGGCGTCCATCACCTCCCCGTCGCGACGGCAGATCTTGAAGATCGACTGTCCATCGGTGACCAGCCGGACCTCCGACAGATGTCGGTCCAGACCCGCCTTCTTGTTGAGGAACTCCCACGACCGTCGCACCCGCTGCAACGACATCCCGCCGTCGATGAGGGACCGCACGACGCGGAGCGCCACGAGGTCGCGGAACGAGTACAGACGCGGCACACCTGGGCGACCGCCCGTTCCTTGGACCGACGGTTCCACCAGTCCGATCTGGTCCCAATAGCGGAGCTGGCGTGACGAGCATCCCGTGAATTTGCACGCTTGATGAGCGGTGAACCCCTCCATGCAGATGTACGCCCCTTCGGTTCCTCTCTCCGACCCGACCACCGAAACATGGGCGGGCCGTCGGATCGGACGGGGAAGCGTTCTGCTTTCCGGCCTGACGGTCAGCGCCCGAGGAAGAGCGCTCGTTGTACACCTCGACGCGTGAGTGTGGCAACCGTCGAGCTAGTGACGTGTGAGAAATCATCCCCTCGAGCTAGACCGTCACGCCCCGAGGGACGACGCGTCAGGAGCGTCGGAACCGCGCGGCGATCCGCCCGATGAGCCCGGTCATGGAGAACGCGCCCTCCTCCTGCATCGCGCGGATCTGGTCGCGACCGAGCTGCCCGAGGTAGCGGTAGATCAGCAGCGCTGAGGACACCATCACGGCGAAGCCGATGAGCGGGATCCAGATGGACACCCAGATCAGAAGCAGCAAGGCGCATCCCAGCAGGAACCCGACAGCCGCGAGCCGGATCCCGCGCGTGTGATGCGTATAGAGATCGGTCCGCCCCACCTGCTCGACGAAATTCGGGTCGTCTTCAGCGAGGCGTCGCTCGATCTCATCGAGGATGCGCTGTTCGTGATCGTTGAGTGGCATCCCGTGACCTCCGGTCGTGGGGGATCCGACCGCCATCACCGATTATAGGGAGGCTCCCCGGAACCGCGGAACCCTGGATCCAGGGTGGGATCGCGGGCGGCCGCGGGAGACCGCGGCCGCCCGCGATCCCGGTCGAGCAAGGTCGCTTGGGTCGCCGAGCCCCTGCCGAATCGCCGCTCGATCCGATCGAGCGTCCGCTCCACGTCGTCCCAGCGGCCGGCGCGGAGCAGCGCGAGCTGCTCAGCGCCGGCCCGCACGAGCCCGCTCGCCTGCACGCCCAGCAGACGGATGCGGCGT
This sequence comes from Actinomycetota bacterium, assembly GCA_005885035.1. Classification (GTDB taxonomy): domain Bacteria; phylum Actinomycetota; class UBA4738; order UBA4738; family HRBIN12; genus AC-51. The sequence continues at coordinate 9,978 of VAXZ01000057.1, read as the reverse complement.
CCCGTTCCGGGGAGCGCCCGATAGAGCTCGCCGGCAACCTGGTACAGATCGGCGCCGACATCCGTTGGGTCGCGGACGGTGCGCGACCGGGTGAGCGTCGTGAAGTTCGCCAGGCGCGCCTTGAGCGTCACCGTGTGCGCGCGGTACCCGTCCTCGCGGAGCCGCGCGGCGACCCGACCGGACAGATGCAGGAGCTCGCGCAAGATCTCCCCGTCGTCGTCCAGATCGCGGTCGAAGGTCTCTTCGTGACCGATCGACTTGGGCGCCTCGTAGGGGATCACCTCGCGTTCGTCCAGGCCGTGGGCGAGCTGGGTGAGATGCCGAGACAGCCGTCCGACCGGCAGCGGCTCGAGGAAGCCGATGGCCTGGGTCGCAGGCACGTGCAGGAGACCGTCGGGCTTGCAGTGAGCTGACGCGAGCTTCGCGACGAACTTCGTGGACGCGACGCCCGCCGAGCATGTCACCCCGACACCCTCCAGGACGGCGTCGCGCATCTTCCCGGCGACCTCGCGCGGCTCCCCGAAGAGCCGGGTCGCTCCCCCGACGTCCAGGAAGGCCTCGTCGAGCGAGATGGGCTCCACGAGCGGCGTGAACGACAGCATCACCTCGCGGAAGCGGTTGGAATGCACGCGGTACGCCTCGAAGTCCGGCGGGAGGAAGATGCCCTCGGGGCACAACCTTCGAGCGCGGACCGAGGGCATGGCCGAGTGCACGCCCGAACGTCGTGCTTCGTACGACGCGCTCGTGACCACGCCGCGGGAGCCGGTCCCGCCGACGATCACGGGCTTCCCGCGGAGCGACGGATCCTTCAACACCTCGACGCTCGCGTAGAAGGCGTCGAGGTCGACGTGCAGGATCGGCTCGGACGGCCTGGCCATGGATGCCCACGCTACCGCCGGCCAGATCATCCGGCGGACCCAGGGCTCGCGTGCCACAGCCGGCGGGCCGGCGCGTTCACCGCGGTCGGCCCGGCCATCGCCTCGCGCAACCGCCCGTCGCCTCGAGCCCGATGGAGCTCCGTGAGATCCCAGACATCCTCCGCGGTGACGCTCATCCCCTTCACACCGGTGCGCCGGAGCTGGCCCCACACCGCGAGCGCGTACGCATGGAACACGGTCTTCGCGACCTTGGGTTGGACCGACTCGAAGACCGTCACCTCGATCGGCCCGGTGCCGTCATCGAGCGACACGAAGATGATCCGCTGACCGCTCCGGACCGCCGGCGTCTGCGAAGCGATCTTGACCCCCGCGACCATCACCCAGGCATCCTGACGGCACCGGTGCAGATCCTTCGCCCGCGTCACCCCGAGATCGGTGAGGAGCGGTTCGAAGAAGCTCACGAGGTGTCGAGTGACATCGAGGCCGAGCACCTCCAGCTCGGCCCTCACCACCTCCGCATCCGTGTACTCGGGGAACCGATGCGCCGGCGCCACGGCATCGGCGAGCGTGAGCTGGTCGCCCTCGCGCGGCGCATCCACGGTGATCGCGTCGTACAGGTGCCCGCGGCGGTTCGTTCCCGATCCGATGAGTGCATCGAACCCGCCGGCGTGCGCGAGCGCCTCTGCGACCGGGCGCGTCACGGTGGTGCGACGCAGGAAGTCCCCGACGTCGCCGAACGGTCGCTCCGCGCGTGCCTCCAGGATCGACCGGATCTCGGCGTCGCTGATCCCGTGGACGTCCTGGAGGGCGAGGCGGATGGCGAAGCGTTGGTCGGGTCGTGGATCGCGCTGCGCCGTCGGCGCGGATGACACAGCTTCCTCGGACGGCTCGGCCGGTGCACGCGCCGCGTCGCCGACGCGCGTCCCACGACCCTCCCCAGCGTTCGCATCCGCGCCGACGGCGCAGCGAGACCGCGACCCGACCGACCCAACCTCCTCCACCACGTACTCCGGTTCGCTGCGGTTCACGTCGAGCGGCAGGATCGGGATGCCGTGACGCCGGACGTCGTCCAGGATCATGCGACGCGGATACATCCCCGGGTCGTGCGTGAGTACGCCCGCAAGGAATTGCGCGGGAAAGTTCGCCTTCAGCCACGCCGAGCGGTATGTCGGGACCGCGAACGCGGCCGCGTGTGCCTTGCAGAACCCGAACGAGGCGAACTGAGCAACCGCGTCCCACGTTTTCTCGGCGGCCTCCCGCGTTACCCCACGTGCGGTCGCCCGCGCGAGGAAGTCCCGCTGGAACCCTGGCAGCAGATCCTCGCGGTCGAGATGTCGACGGATGTGGTCGGCCTCGGTTAAGGAATATCCGGCGAGCGCGGCGAGCGTCCGCATCACCTGTTCGTGGTAGACGATCACACCGAACGTTTCCTGGAGGGCCGGCCGCAGTCCCGGGTGGATGTAGCTCGGCTGCTCCAAGGTCATCCGGCGCGAGAGGTACGGACGGATCATGTCGGACTTCACTGGGCCAGGGCGGAACAGCGAGATGTCGACGATCAGGTCCTCCCACCGATCGGGTTGCAGCTTCTGCAACAGCTCTCGCTGACCGGGCGATTCGATCTGGAAGCACCCCAGCGTGTCCGACGCGCGGATCAGGTCGAAGGTGGGACGGTCATCGAGCGCGATCCGGTCCAGATCGACCTTCTCCCCGGTGGTCCGGGCGATCTCGTCGAGCGCATGACGCATGGACGAGAGCATCCGCACCCCGAGGATGTCGAGCTTGAGATACCCCAGCTCCTCGACGTCGTCCTTGTCCGCCTGGGCCATCCGGTGACCGTTGGCGGAGCGCTCGAGCGGCACCCTGTCTACGAGGTCGTGCGAGGACAGCACGATCCCGCATGGGTGCAGCGCGATGTGCCGAGGGAACCCGTCGAGGCGCTCGGCGACACGGAACAGCAGCTCCAGCTGCCGCATCGGCAGGTTGATGCCGTGAAGCTCGGGCAGGCGTTCCAGGCCATCGCGGATGTTCCGCGCCGAGATGTGCGGGAAGGCCTTCGCGACCATGCCGACCTCGACCTCGGGCAGACCGATCGCCTTGCCAACCTCCCGGATCGCTGCGCGCGCCCGGAACGTGTCGATCATCGCGACGCACGCGGCGCGTTCCTGCCCGTGACGAGACAGGATCATGTCGTAGACGTCCTCGCGGCGGGCCGACTCCACGTCGATATCGACATCGGGGAGCTCATCGCGCATCGGGTTCAGGAACCGTTCGAACGCAAGGTCGTGCCGGAGCGCGTCGACGTCGGAGATCCCGGTGAGGTAACAGACGAGCGACCCGGCCGCGCTCCCCCGGCATGCAGCCATGATCCCCATCGCCTTCACGTCCGCCACGATCTCCGCAACGGTCAGGAAGTAGGCCGCGTATCCCATCTGCCGGATCATCAAGAGCTCGTGATGCAGGCGATCTCGGAGTCGCTCGTCCTGCTTCATGCCGCGCTCGTGGACGCCGCGCCAACATCGGTCGGCAAGCACATCATCGGCGGAGCGACCACCGGGGATCGGGAAGTCCGGGAAGTGGACCTGCTTCAGACCGAGATCGAACGTGCACCGCTCGGCGACCTCGAGCGTCGCATCGCAGAGATCGGGGCGTTCGGCGAAGAGAGCGCGCATCTCGGCAGGTGGCTTCAGCCATCCCTCCGCGTTCATCCGGGTCACGTTGCTGGATGCGACCGGCACGATCGCCCGCATGCACTCGAGCGCGTCTGCCAGGAACGCATCGTCGGGCACGAGGTACCGGACCGGGTTCGTCGCGACGGCGACGGCGTCGAGCTTCTCCGCGAACCGGAGCATCGTCCGGGTCTCGGTGGCCGAGCCGGCCTCCAGGCGATCCTCGACGGCGACGATGCACCGATCGGGACCGAAGGCTTCGCGGAACGGCGCTGCCAGCCGCGCGGCGGCGTCGACGCGACCGGCGACGGCGAGCCGCCCCGGGTGCGACCGCGGGCCCAGCAGGACGGTCATCCCGGCCGCGTGCGCACAGATCTGCTCGGTCGCGACCCACGGATCTCCGCGCTCGCCCAACAGCTGGGCGTCCGTGAGGAGACGGCAGAGGTTCGCGTACCCGGTGTCGTCCTCAGCCAGCAGCACGACGTGGGCATCGCGAGGGGGCGGAGCGGGCGCACGCACGGTGAGGGAAGCGCCGAGGATGGGTTTCACACCGTTGCGTTGACATGCCGAGACGAACCGGGCGGCCCCATAGAGACCGTTGCGATCGGTCATCGCGACCGCAGACATCCCCAGACCCGCTGCCTGCTCGGCCAGCTGCTCCGGGGCGAACGCTCCTTCCTTCAAGGAGAAATAGGAGCGGACATCGAGGTGCACGAAGGACATAGATGGCCCGTCTCGAGGTCGAACGTATGTTCGAGTCTGAGCTTCGTGGCGACATCCGTCAAGCGGTGTTTCCCGGTCCGATCGGATCGGGTAGGACCGTTCCTGGATGACCGAGAACTCCGCAGATGGGTTCCTCCCCCAGGAACGTTCCTTGACCTCTCTCGCGAAGGCCGTCCAGAGCTGTCAGGGCTGCGACCTGTACCTCAACGCGACGCAGGCCGTCTTCGGTGAGGGCTCGGAGCGAGCCCGCGTGATGCTCATCGGCGAGCAACCGGGCGACCGCGAGGACGTGGAGGGCCACCCGTTCGTCGGTCCCGCCGGCGGGGTCCTCGACCGCGCCTTGGAGGATGCGGGGATCGATCGTGCCGACGTCTATGTGACCAACGTGGTCAAGCACTTCCGGTGGAAGCCGGCACCACGAGGCAAGCGCCGGATCCATCGCAAACCCGATCTGCGTGAGCAGCTGGCGTGCCGGCCGTGGCTGGACGCCGAGCTCGAACAGGTGCGACCGACCGTCCTGGTGTGCCTCGGCGCGACCGCGGCGCAAGCGCTCCTGGGCCGATCGTTCCGGGTCACGCAGGATCGAGGCCGGTTCGTCGAGTCGCCGCTCGCTCCCTTCGTGATGGCGACGGTGCACCCGTCATCGATCCTGCGCACGCCCGACGACGCACGAGAGGAAGCGATGCAGGCGTTCGTCGCCGATCTCAGGAAGGTCGCGAAGACGCTGGAACGAGCGGCCTAATCCCAGAGCCGTTCCATGTGCCATCGATCGTGCTGACGATCGAAGTAGAGGTCCCACACCGCGCCCCCCCGAGCCTCGACCCGCCAGTACTCGCGGTCTCGACCATCAGCCCACCAACGGCCTTCGATCCGCCACTTCCCGATCACGTCCACGACCTGGTAGCGCTTCCCGCGCCACTCGAAGACCGAGGGCATCCCCGCGTCGCGTTCGACCCGGACCTCCTCATCGAAGCGCTTCGTCATGGCTGGGTCCCCGAGCTGCGTCTGCCGATCTCCGTTTCCACAGATCCCATCAATCGAACGTATGTTCGAGTGGGGAGGGCGAATGTACGCCCCGCTACCGGCATCCGTCAAGACCGCGGGGCCGGACTACGCTCGATCCGTGGGGAAGACCCCGAACGCTCCCATCCGCGAAGAGCTCACCCGGCACCAACCCGGTGACGTTGTTGCGATCCGGGAGCTCTGGGACGGCCGGGTCTGGTACGCGTGGCCCGCGGTGGTGGTGCGCGACGAGCCCAACCTGCAGATGCTCCACGTGCCGGCGAACGCGCGCTGCCGGCAACCGGTCGACGCCGCCGGTCGACCGCTTCGACTCCCCACCGATCGATGGACCCTCCAGGACGTGCGGTGTGGACCGAAGAGCACGCTGTCGTTCGCGTTCCCCGATACGCCGTACGCGGTGATCCTCGGGTTCGACGAGCGCGGCGAGTTGTTCGAGTACTACGTCAACCTCGAGGAGCCACTCACCCGTTCCGCGGCAGGCTTCGACACGGTGGACCACCTCCTCGACGTCACGATCCCACCAGATCGCAGTGGATGGTCATGGAAGGACGAGGACGAGCTCCTGGAGGCCGTCGCCCGTGGGATCTTCACCGAGGAAGACGCGGCATGGTTCCGGTTCTGGGGGGAACGAGGAGCGGAGCATGTCTTGCTGCAGGAGCCACCGTTCGACCGCGACTGGTCGAGATGGCGCCCGGAGCCGGGTTGGGAGGACGCCGACCTGCCTGGGAACTGGGATCTGGCACCGGGGTGATCACCCGTCGCCCTGCGAGAAACGGCATCCGGAGGGGCGTAGTATCCGGCCGTTCTCGGCCGACGGCATAGGGGGGTTCGTATGGATGATTCGGGCGGTTTCGGCGCACCACCACCACCTCCGCCTCCGGGCGCCGGCGGCGGTGGCTCGATCCCGCAGCGCGGCCTAGGTGACATCCTGTCCGTTGCGTTCGAGGTCTACAAGGCGAACGCGGTGAAGCTGATCCAGATCGTCGCGATCGTCGTGATCCCGCTCACGTTCGTTATGGCGCTGCTCACGCAGGTCGCGTTCAAACAACACTGCGACGCGCAACATGTGCAGTCCCTGAGCGACCTCACGAAGAACTGCACCACGTCCTTCGGCCGCTCGATCCTGATCGGCGCGATCGGTTGGTTCATCGCGATCGCGATCCAGCAGTTGTTGCTAGGGGCACTCACTCGCGGTGCGGCGGGCGCGCTGATCGGACGTGACGTCGACGTGAGCGCAAGCTACGGGTATGCGTTTTCGCGCTTGGGGCCGTTGATCGGGCTCGCGCTCTTGGTAGCCCTCGTCGTCGGTATCGGATTCATCCTCCTGGTCATCCCAGGGATCATCGTGCTGGTGTTCCTGGCCGTTTCGGTCCCCGCCTTCATCATCGAAGGACTCGGGGTGACGGACTCGATGTCCCGTTCCTGGAAGCTCGTGAGCGGCTCGTGGTGGCACACGCTCGGAGTGATCCTCGTGGCGGCCATCATCGCCGGCGTGATCAACGGCATCTTGACGGCGATCGGGGGCAACACCTTCTTCGGCGTCTGGATCCTCTCGGCGATCGCGCAGATCATCACGGCCCCCTTCGTCGCCCTCGTATCGGTCGTCCTCTACGTCGACCTTCGAGCCCGCCACGAGAGCCTCAACGCGACCACGCTCGCAATGGACCTGGATCGCACCTAACCGTTCCATCCCGACGTCAGGGAGGGGCACCCCGGAACGGGGTGCCCCTCCCGGCTTCCTGTGGGACGCTTCGCGGTGATGACGATCCGTCAGACCGCCACCACCTTCGACGTGACGGCCGTCCGCGCCCGCTTCCCCGCGCTCGCGCGGGTGGGCGCGGACGGCCGCCCGTTCGTCTGGGCCGACGCTCCTGGAGGATCGCAGACCCCCGAGAGCGTGATCGACGCGGTCGCGAACAGGATGGCGGCCGGTGCCTCGAACACGCACGGGGTCTTCCCGCTCAGCGAGGAGATCGACGACGTGATCGCCGAGGCGCACCGGGCGGGCGCCGGCTTCCTGGGGTGCGACCCCGACGAGGTCGTGTTCGGCCAGAACGCCACCTCGCTCCTGCTGCATCTGTCACGCTCGTTCTCGCGAACCCTCGAGCCCGGGGACGAGGTCGTCGTGACCCGACTCGATCACGATGCCAACGTTCGGCCCTGGATCCTCGCGGCGCGCGATGCCGGCGCGGCGGTTCGCTGGGTCGACGTCCGGGACGACGACGTGACGCTCGACCTGGAGTCGTTCGAGCGGCAGCTCTCCGAGCGGACGCGGCTCGTCGCGCTCACGCTCGCTTCCAACGCCGTCGGGACGATCCCGCCGGCGACCGAGCTGGTCCGACGGGCCAAAGCGGTCGGAGCCCTCGTGGCCCTCGATGGCGTGCACTTCGCGCAGCACCGCGCGATCGACCTACACGCGATCGGCGCCGACATGGTGGCGACCTCGCCGTACAAGTTCTTCGGACCTCACCTGGGGATGATGGCCGTTCGTCGCGAGCTCCTCGCGTCCTGGGAGCCCTACAAGCTGCGACCGGCGTCCGACGCCGTCCCGGACCGCTGGGAGACCGGCACGCAGAGCCACGAATCGATGGCCGGGACGATCGCGGCTATCCGGTACATCGTTTCGGTGGGCGGGTTCGAGGCGATCGCTGCCCACGAACGCATGCTCGCGATCAGGTTCCTCGAGGGGATCGCTCGGATCCCAGGCGCGCGGTTGATCGGGATCGGCCACCCCGATCGTGTGGACGAGCGAACGCCGACGTTCGCGATCCGGGTCGGGAGCCAGCATCCGAAGGAGACCTCCGCGGCGCTCGCCCGGCGCGGCATCTTCACCTGGGACGGGCACTACTACGCGATCGAGGTGTTCGACCGGCTCGGGCTGCTCGACACCGGTGGCGCCGTGCGGGTCGGATTCTGCCACTACCACACATGCGCATCTTGATCCTAGGCGGCGACGGCTACCTCGGCTGGCCGACCGCGATGCGGTTCTCCGCTCGAGGCCATGAGGTCCACGTGGTCGACAACGAGCTCCGGCGCTACGCGCACGAGCAGGCCGGAACCGATTCGTTGACCCCGATCCGCCGGCTCCCGGAGCGGGTCGCCGCCTGGCGGGAGCTCACGGGAAAGGAGATCGGCGTCACGTGGGGGGACCTGACGGACTGGGACGTCGTGGAGGCGGTGTTCGACAGCTTCGGACCGAACGCCGTGGTGCATTACGGCGAGATGCCCAGCGCCCCCTACTCGATGAAGGATCGCGAGCACGCGGTCTTCACGCAGTCGAACAACGTCATCGGCACCCTGCATGTGCTCTACGCGATCCGAGACCTCGCCCCGGACGCTCATCTCGTGAAGCTCGGCACGATGGGTGAGTACGGCACACCGAACATCGACATCGAAGAGGGCTTCATCGAGGTTCGTCACAACGGCAGGGCGGACTATCTCCCGTTCCCGAAGCTGCCCGGGTCGATCTACCACCTCTCGAAGGTGCACGATTCGCACAACCTCCACTTCGCGTGTCGCGTCTGGGGCCTGCGCGCGACCGACCTGCATCAGGGCGTCGTGTACGGCATCCGGACGGAGGAGACGGCGCTCGATGATCGGTTGCTCACGCGGTTCGACTACGACGACGTCTTCGGCACCGCGCTCAACCGGTTCTGCCTTCAGGCGGTGATCGGCCACCCGCTGACCGTGTATGGGGCCAGCGGACAGACGCGCGGGTATATCAACATCGAGGACACCCTTCGCTGCGTCGAGCTCGCGGTCGCGTATCCACCGCAGGCCGGCGAGTATCGGGTCTTCAACCAATTCACGCAGCAGTTCTCGGTGGTGCAGCTGGCCGAGTTGGTCCAGAAGGCGGGCGCAGAGATCGGCATGGACGTGGCGGTCCATCCGATCGACAACCCCCGCGTCGAGGCCGAGCAGCACTACTACAACGCCGCACACACGAAGCTGCTGGATCTCGGTCTGCGACCGCACCTGCTGGACGAGACACTCATCGGATCGATGTTCTCGACGATCGAACGTTTCAAGGATCGCGTGATCGTCGATCACATCCTTCCGAAGGATCGTTGGCGACCGATCCGCCCGAGATGAGGCGTCCATGACGGCCGTCAGGATCCTGGGGATCGTCGCCGGGATCGGCCTGTTCCTCATGTCCGTCCAGGCGTACGACCGGCGCCGGATCAGCCGCCTCAGCCTGATCGTCGCGAGCCTGCTCGGAACGGCGCTCATCGTCCTGTCGCTCCGTCCGTCCGTCTACGACCCGGTCTTCAACTGGTTCCACATCGTGCCCGGTGCGGAGCGTCGGGTGATCTTCGTCCTGGTGATCGGCGTCCTCCTCCTGCTCTTCCTCGTGCTGAGGCTCCAGACGGGGTCCGACACGAACGATCGGGGACTGCGGCTGTTGATCGAGGCGCTCGGCCGGGAGCGGTTCGACTGGGAGCGGGCCGCCGCCCTTCCCGAAGGCAGACGCGTCGTCGTGATCTCGCCGGCATACAACGAGCAGGACAGCGTCGGCGACGTCGTGCGCGCGATCCCCCGAGAGCTGGAGGGCATGCAGGTGATCCCCGTCGTGGTGAGCGACGGGAGCGACGACGCCACGGCCCGCCGCGCACGCGAAGCGGGCGCGCTCGTGACCGAGCTGCCGATCCGCCGCGGGGGTGGGCTCGCCCTCCGCGTGGGCTATGAGA
>VAXZ01000017.1 GCA_005885035.1 Actinomycetota bacterium | reverse complement strand
CTGGCCCTCGATCCACCCGGTCCTGCTCGACCTGATCCGCGCGCATCGCTCCACGATCGTGTTCGTCAACAACCGGCGGAGCGCGGAGCGGCTGGCCTCGCGATTGAACGAGCTCGCCGGCGAGGACCTCGTCCGGGCGCATCACGGGTCCATCGCCCGCGAGCAGCGTCTGGAGGTGGAGGACGCGCTCAAGGACGGGCGGCTCCGTGGCATCGTGGCGACATCCTCCCTGGAGCTGGGGATCGACATGGGCGCGGTCGACCTCGTGGCGCAGGTCGAGGCGCCGCCCTCCGTGGCCGGTGGGCTGCAGCGGATCGGCCGAGCCGGGCATCAGGTGGGCGCGCCCAGCATCGGCAAGCTGATCCCGAAGTACCGGGGCGATCTGCTCCAGATGACGGTCGTCGCCGAACGCATGCTCGGCGCCGACATCGAGACGACCCGCTACCCGCGCAACCCGCTCGACGTGCTCGCGCAACAGCTCGTCGCGATGTCCGCGGTCGACGAGTGGCGCGTCGAGGACCTCTTCGATGCGGTGCGACGCTGCGCGAGCTTCGCCGAGCTCTCGGAGGACATGTTCCTCGCGGTGCTCGACATGCTGGCCGGCCGCTACCCGTCCGACGCATTCGCGGAGCTCAGACCTCGGATCGTGTGGGACCGAGCGACCAACGTGGTTCGCGCGCGGGAGGGCGCCGGGCGCCTCGCGATCGTCTCGGGCGGCACGATCCCGGATCGAGGACTCTTCGGGGTCTTCATGCCGGACGGCACGCGCGTCGGTGAGCTGGACGAGGAGTGCGTGTACGAATCCCGGCGCGGCGAGGTCATCCTGCTCGGTGCGAGCGCCTGGCGGATCGAGGACATCACGCGCGACCGTGTCGTCGTCGTCCCCGCTCCCGGCGAGCACGGGAAGCTCCCCTTCTGGAAGGCACCCGGCCCGGGGAGGCCGATCGAGCTCGGCCGGGCGATCGGCCGCTTCACGCGCGAGCTGCGCTCCACGCGGCGCGGCGACGCCCTTCGCCGCCTCCAGGAAGACATCGGGCTCGACGAGCGCGCCGCTCGGAACCTCGTCGCCTACATCGACGAGCAAGCCGAGGCGACGGGCGGCGCGGTCCCGGATGACCGGACGATCGTCGTCGAGCGCTTCCGCGACGAGCTCGGCGACTGGCGGGTGTGCATCCTGTCTCCGTTCGGCTCACGCGTGCACGCACCCTGGGCGCTCGCGATCGAGGCACGCGTCCAGGAACGGCTCGGGTCCGGCGCCCAGGTGCTTTGGTCCGATGACGGGATCGTGCTCCGCCTCCCCGAGGCTGTCGAGCGGATCCCCGTCGAGGATCTGATCTTCGAGCCCGACCAGATCGAAGAGGCAGTCGTCGGCGTGCTGCCGGGCACGACGATGTTCGCCACCGTCTTCCGGGAGGTTGCCGCCCGAGCGTTGTTGCTTCCGCGTCGGCTCCCCGGGCGCCGTACCCCGCTGTGGCAGCAGCGGCAGCGGAGCGCGGATCTCCTCGGGCAGGCGGGCCGGTACCCCGGCTTCCCCATGCTGCTCGAGACCACACGGGAATGCCTGCGCGACCTTTTCGACGTGCCTGCCCTGCGCGAGGTGATGGCCGACCTCCGCGCGCGGACGACCCGGCTGGTCGCGGTCGAGACCGACAAGGCGTCGCCCTTCTCCCAATCGCTCTTGTTCAGCTGGATCGCGGTCTACATGTACGAGGGCGACGCCCCGCTCGCCGAGCGCCGCGCGACGGCCCTCTCCCTGGACCGCGACCTGCTCCGCGAGCTGCTGGGCACGGACGAGCTCCGCGAGCTCCTCGATCCCCGCGCGCTCGACGAGGTGGAGCTCGAGCTGCAACGGCTCGCCGCCGCGCGGCATGCGCGCCGCGCCGACGGCGTACACGACCTACTCCGCGGCCTCGGGCCCCTCGGACACGACGAGGTGCAAGCCCGCGCTGATGATGACGCCGACGCCCTGCTCGCGCGCGTGCTGGAGGACGGTCGCGCGATCCGGGTGCGCGTCGCCGGCGAGGATCGGTACGCCGCCGTCGAAGACGCCGCGAGGCTCCGCGACGCGCTCGGCGTCTCGCTCCCGCTCGGCGTGCCAGGGGCGTTCACCGCCGCCGTCGAACGACCGCTCGACGACCTCGTCGGGAGGTACGCCAGGACGCACGGTCCGTGCACGACCGAGGAGATCGCGGCCCGGCTCGGCGCAGGCACGGACCGTGTCCACGAGGCGCTCGAGCGGCTCCAAGCCGAGGGACGTGTGGTCCACGGCGCGTTCCGCCCCACCGGGATCGAACCCGAATGGTGCGACGTCGACGTGTTGCGCCGGATCCGTGCGCGCTCCCTCGCGGCGTTGCGACGCGAGGTCGAACCGGTCGGCGCAGCCGCGCTCGCGCGGTTCCTGCCCGCGTGGCAGGGGGCGGATCGCCCGCGGGGCGGCGCTGACGCCCTGCCCGAGGCGATCGCGAGGCTCCAAGGAGCCGCGATACCAGCCTCCATCCTGGAGAGCGACGTCCTTCCCGCCCGCGTGCGCGGGTTCCGACCTGCAGACCTGGACGCGCTCTGCGCCAGCGGGGACCTGGTGTGGGTCGGAGCCGGGGCGCTCGGCGCGACCGACGGCCGCGTGTCCCTCTTGTTCCGGGACCGTGCGGGGCTCCTCGCGCCGAGCACCGCGGCGCTCGAGGACCGGCCGGCCGGCCCGCTCCAAGACGCGATCCGCGAGCACCTGGCCACGCGCGGCGCCTCGTTCTGGCCCGACCTCGTGGACGGCGCCGGGACGGCGAACGAAGGTGTCCTGCTGCGAGCCCTCTGGGATCTGGTGTGGGCGGGCGAGGTCACGAACGACACGCTCGCGCCGCTCCGGGCGTCGATCGGTGGATACGGATCGCGGCGCCGATCGACGCCCGGAGCGGGCCGCGGATCCGCGCCACGTCCCCGCCCGGGGACGCTGCGGCGAGCCGGCCCGCCAGCGGGTGCCGGGCGCTGGTCCCTCGTCACCGATGTGGTCCGCGAGGTCCCCGGCGCGACGGAGCGCGCCCATGCACTCGCCGGCCAGCTCCTCGACCGGCACGGCGTGGTCACGCGCGAGGCCACGCTCGCCGAGGGAACCCCCGGCGGGTTCGCCGCGGTGTATCCCGTCCTCAAGCTGATGGAGGAAGCGGGCGCGGTCCGGCGCGGGTACTTCATCGCCGGGCTCGGAGGAGCCCAGTTCGCCCACCCGGGTGCCGTCGATCGCCTCCGGACCCTCCGCGAGGGCGGCGATGCGGGCGAGGTCGTCACCCTCGCCGCGGCCGACCCGGCCCAGCCCTACGGGGCGGCGCTCGCCTGGCCCGAGACCACCGGCCGACCCAGCCGGAGCGCGGGTGCCTACATCGTGCTGGCCGACGGCGAGCCGGCGGCGTTCCTCGAACGGGGGGCGAAGACGCTCGTGACGTTCGGCGCCGACGCCACCCGGTGGGCGGACGCGCTCGCGGCGCTCGTGAAGGACGGACGGGTGCGCCGGATCGAGCTCCGGCAGATCGACGGAGCCGCGGCCGGCGACCACCCGGCCACGCCGCTGCTCCGCGAGGTGGGCTTCACGGACGGATATCGCGGCTTGACGCTCCGCGGGTAACCTCGCGTCCATGGAGCGATCGGCCTCGGGACCGACCTGGGCGATCGCCACCCCTCACGAGGAAGCGACCCGCGCGGGTGCCGCCGCGTTCGAAGGTGGCGGCAACGCGGTCGATGCGGCGCTCCGGGCCGCCACCGTCCTGGCCGTCGTCTACCCGCACATGTGCGGCGTCGGCGGTGACCTCTTCGCCCTGGTGCAGCGACCCGACGGCGAGACACTCGCCGTCAGCTCGAGCGGAAGGGCGCCGGCGGCGGCGGACGCCGCGGGCGCCGGGCACGCCATGCCGATCCGCGGACCCGTCCCGATCACCGTCCCGGGCGCGGTCGCCGGGTGGCGCGCGGTGCACGGCACCGGGGCGGTCCTTCCGTGGGACCGCGCGTTCTCGCGCGCGATCGAGCTCGCGATCGACGGCGTGCCCATCGCGCGCTCGCTCGCCGCGACCCTCGCCGCGCCGGACGAGTCCTTCGGAGGCGACCCGGGACTCTCCGCGATCTTCTTCGCGGACGGGATCCCGTCGCCAGCGGGCGCGACGGTCTACCAGCCCGCGCTCGGGGCCACGCTCGCCGGGATCGCGGAGGGCGGCCCCGAGGCGCTCTACGGGGGCGACATCGGCAGGGCCTACGTCCGCGGGCTCAGCGGCGCCGGATCCCCGATCACGATCGAGGATCTGTCCGCTCATCGCGCGCTCGTCCTCCCGCCGCTCGCCGCCGCGTTCCGAGACCTCCACGTCTCGGTCGTCCCGCCGAACTCGCAAGGGTTCGTGCTCCTCGAGATCCTCGCGTTGCTCGAACGGCTCCGGATCGACGCCGACCCGCACGGCCCTGCCGCGGGCACGATCGCACGGGTGTTCGCCTCGTCCGCCCGGGACCGTGACCGCCATCTCGGCGACCCCGAACACATGACCGTGCATCCCTCGACGCTCCTCGACGACGGGCATCTCGCCTCGCTGGCGGATGAGATCCGGCTGGAGCGCGCGGCGACGCCGCCACCCCGCCCGAGCGGCGACACGATCGCCCTCGTGACTGCCGACGCCGAGGGCTTCGCGGTGTCACTGATCCAGAGCCTGTTCTGGGGGTTCGGGTCTGGGATCTGCGAGCCGACCACGGGGATCGTCGCGCAGAACCGCGGCGCCTGCTTCACCCTGGAGCCGGGACACCCCAACGCGTTCGCGCCCGGCAAGCTTCCCGCGCACACGCTGATGCCCGTGGTCGTCCACGACGAGCGCGGTCTGGCGGCGGTCGCGGGGTCGATGGGCGGGTACGCACAACCACAGATCAACGCGCAGACCCTGCTCCACCTGATGGGCGGCGCCTCGCCCGCGGAGGCGGTCGCGGCGCCGCGCTGGATCCTCGAGCGATCGGAGCCGTCATCGCCAGCGCGGATCGTCATCGAAGCGGGCGTCCGCGAAGAGGCGAGGCGCTCGCTCGAGTCGTTGCCGTATCCGGCCACCGTGGTGCCCGACCTCTCCGACGAGCTCGGACACGCACAGCTGATCCGGGTACGGTCGGATGGGTTCGATGCCGGTTCGGACCCTCGGTCGGATGGGGGTTCCCTGGCCGGGTGACGGGCTACGCCGTTCTGGTGGTGGCGGCGCGCGTGCGGTGGCTGTCAGACTTCGGCAGGAGACGATGCGGCATCCCCCGATGAACCCTCCCGACTCCGAACTTCTCCGAGTCCAGAGCCTGCTGGCCGATCTCCACGGGATCGCCTGGGAGGCAGACGCGACCTCGATGACGTTTACATCCGTCTCCGAGGGTGTCCAGGAGATCCTCGGTTACGACGTGGCCGATTGGCTGGACGACCCCGGGTTCTGGAACGACCACCTCCATCCCGACGACCACGACCGCATGGTCGGCAGGCTCGTCCGCATCGCCACCGCCGGCGGCCCCTTCGACGAGGAATACCGGCTCCTCGCGAGGGACGGCTCGTGGGTGTGGATCCGCGACGTCGGGCACGCGGTGAAGGACGACGAAGGGTCGCCGGCGGTGATCCGTGGCTTGATGGTCGAGATCACGGCAGAGAAGGCGCGCGAGCAAGAGCGAGAGGAGCGGCAGGGACGTTTCCAGCGGGTCGTCGAGAACCTTCCGGCGATCGTCTACCTCGAATCCGTCACCCGTGAGGACAACGGCATCGGCGAGATGCTCTACGTGAGCCCGCAGGTGGAGGAGATCCTGGGGTTCCCTCCCGAGCAGTGGATCGAAGATCCATCGGCCTGGGCCCTCCAGTTCCACCCGGACGACCGGATGCGGGTCCGCCAGGAGTACGAGCGCATCGAGCGCACGGGCGGTCCTTTCCAGGCCGACTACCGGATGTTCACGCGCGACGGCGACGTCCGCTGGTTCCGCGACGAGGCGGCGTTGATCCGGGACGAGGCCGGGAGCCCGCTCTACTGGCAGGGGATCATGTACGACATCACCGCGGAGCGCGAAGCCGAAGAGCGGGCGCGCGAATCCGAGGATCGGTACCGCACCCTCGTAGAGCAGATCCCCGCGATCGTCTACCGCGAGGAGGTCACCGGCAACGGCTTGGAGCTGGTCTACATCAACTCACGTGTCCAGGAGCTCCTCGGGATCACCGTGGACGAATGGATGCGTGACCCGGGCATCTGGCTCGAGACGATCCACGAGGACGACCGGCCCTCCGTGATCGAGGAGAACCGCCGGACCGAGCTGACCGGCGAGCCGTTCCTGAGCGAGTACCGGATGCGTGCGCGCGACGGTCGCGTCGTGTGGTTCCGCGACCAGGCCGTGATGATGCGCGGGTCCGACGGTGAACCCGCGTACTGGCAGGGCGTCATGATCGACATCACGCCGCTCAAGGAGGCGACCGGCCAGCTCTCCGAGGCCGAGGCGCGCTACCGAACGCTGGTCGAGCAGATCCCCGCGATCGCCTACATCGACCCGGTGGACGACGGTCCGACCGTCTACATCAGCCCGCAGACCGCCACGATCCTGGGGTACGAGCCCGAGGCGTGGTACGCCGACAAGGGTCTGTGGACGAAACTCGTCCATCCGGACGACCGCGCGCTGATGGAGCTGAGCGCCGCGCGTGGTGAGCCGCACGCAGCCACCTATCGGCTGATCGCGCGCGACGGGCACGAGGTCTGGGTCCAGGACCAGGCACGGCTGGTGCTCGACGACGAAGGCCGGCCGGTCTACTGGCAAGGCGTGCTGATCGACGTCACCGAGCAACGGCGGACCCAGGACCTTGAGCGTGATCTGGAGCGCGAGCGGGCAGAGGCGGAGCGCCTGCGCGTCGAGGACGAGATGAAGACCACGTTCCTGCAGGCCGTCTCCCACGACCTCCGCACGCCGCTCGCCGCGATCCTCGGCCTCGCGGTGACGATGGAGCGCGACGACATCGAGATCACCGAAGACGAGACCCGCGACATGGCGCGTCGCATCGCGTCGAACGCGCGGAAGCTCGATCGGATCGTCTCGGACTTCCTGGATCTGGAGCGTTTGAACCGAGGGCTGGCGGAGACGCACTTCGAGCCGGTCGACCTCGGTGCACTGATCCGCGAGATCGTCTCGAACTCCGACCTGGTCGCGGAGCGTCGTCTCGCCATCGACGTCGCGCCGATCACCGTCAAGGCGGACGCCGTCATGGTCGAACGGATCGTCGAGAACCTGCTCGGCAACACGTTGAAGCACACGCCGGGCGATTCGCGGATCTGGGTGCGGCTGGAGCGCACGGACGACGGCGCGATGCTCATGGTCGAAGACGACGGCCCGGGCGTCGCGCCCGGCGATCGCGAGCGGATCTTCGAGATGTTCCGCCAAGGGGCGGGCGCGGGCGCCGGTTCCGGCCTCGGGCTCGCTCTCGTCACGCGGTTCGCCGAGTTGCACGACGGGCGCGCCTGGGTACAAGAGCGGATCGGCGGGGGTGCGTCGTTCCGGGTCACGCTGGCCGCCGACCCGACACCCCGGCCGCGCGACGTGGACCTGACGGAGCTGGAGCGCGATCAGCCGACGGGCACCGGCTCGCCCGACGACAACCACGCGTAGGCCTCTTCCTCCTGGGCGAAATGCAGCCGGAGGATCGCGTGGAGGCCGTAGAGCACGCGCCGGAGGTCCATCAGGTCGTCCGGCGTCGGTCCCTCGGGCGGCAGGTCGTCGAGCAGCTGCAGGTACATCCGTCCGAGGTGCGAGATCTCCACGTGCGCGCGGGCCATGCTCGACATCGGGTCCTCGCCGCCCATGAGGCGGGCGACGACTGGGTAGACCGCTGCCTCCTCCTCTTCCTCGTGCTGCGGGAGCCGCTCCGCGATGAAGACCCGCACCGCCTCCAGTTCGCGCTCGGCCTCCCCGGACGACAGCTCCTCGAGGCGGTCCGCGACCGAACGGATCCGCTGGAGCTCGGGGGCGAACTCGCGGTGCTCGCGACGGAAGCGATCGGCGACGTTGGTGGCCGGGCCCGGGGGGCCCGACCGGCGGCTGTCGCCGATCGCACGGAGAGAGTTCAGGATCGACAGGACATCGATCCCCTCCTGGATCAGCGCGCCCGCGATCGGGCCGAACAACCCTAGGGCGCCGCCGAACATGAACGCGAAGGCGAGCCCCATCCCGACGAAAACGCTCTGCGTCGCGATCCGGGTCGAGCGACGCGAGATCGCCATCGCGTCGACGAGACGGTCCAGGCGGTCGACCACAAGCACGACGTCCGCGGCTTCGGATGACGCCGTCGCGCCGCGCGCGCCCATCGCGACGCCTACGTCGGCCGCGGCGAGCGCCGGCGCATCGTTCAGCCCGTCGCCGACCATCACGACGACGCCGTGCTCGCGCTCGACCGTCACGGCCTCGACCTTCTCCTCCGGGGTTCGCTCGGAGAGGATCCGGTCGACGCCGAGAGCGGCGCCGACCGACTCGGCCACGTCGGGGTGGTCGCCGGTGACCATCACGACGCGCGTGATCCCTGCGCGCCGAAGCGCACGGATCACGCGTGGCGTGTCCGGCCGGATCGGGTCGTCGATCACGATCGCTCCCGCGATCTCGCCGTCGACCCCAACGAAGACGCACGATGACCCATCCAGGATCGTCCGGCGCCGGATCTCGCGAGCGCGTCGAGGCAGCTGTCCGCCGCCAGTGACGAACTCGGTTTTGCCGAGCGCGACCTTCCGACCGTCGACCGTCCCGGCGATCCCGGCGCCGTAGCGTTCGTCGACCTCTTCGGGGAAGGAGAGCTCTAACCCGCGCTCCCCCGCCGCGCGCACGATCGATGTCGCCATCACGTGGACGGAGACCTGGTCGACCGACGCAGCCAGCCGCAGTAGCTCGTCCGGATCGATCGGCCCGAACGTCTCGACGTCGGCGAGCTGGGGGATGCCCGACGTGAGCGTCCCCGTCTTATCGAACATCAGGGTCCGTCCGCGCGCGAGCGTCTCGAGCGAGCCCCCGCCTTTCACGATCACGCCGCGCTTCGCCGCGCGCGAGATCCCGCCCACGATCGCGATCGGCACCGCGAGGATCAAAGGGCACGGCGTAGCCACGACCAGCACCGACAGCCAGCGGATCCAGTCGGCGGTGATCGCGAGAGCCCCGAACGCGATCACGAGCGTCACGGGGACGAAGACCATCGCGTAGCGGTCGGCCAACCTGACCGACGGGGCCTTCTGTCGCTCCGCCTCCTCGACCAGGCGCACGATGCCGGCGTACGTGCTGTCGGCCGCGGTCGACGTCGCATGCAGGTCGAGGCCCGAGCCCGCGTTCACGGCGCCCGATCGCACCAGGTCCCCACGGAGACGCTCGACCGGGCGGGATTCACCCGTGAGCGCCGACTCGTCTAGCACCGCGTCACTCTCCATGAGTCCGTCCACCGGAACGACCTCGCCGGTCTTGACGAAGAGGCGGTCGCCCAGGCGAACCTCGTCGATCGGGCGCGTCTGGAGCGACCCGTCCTCGTAGCGATGAACCTGTCGAGGCGCTCGCTCCAGCAGATCGGAGAGCTCGCGGTGGGCCCGACGATCCGCGTACGACTCGAGCGTCTGCCCGGTCGACAACATCAGGGCGATCACGGCCCCGGCGAGGTACTGGTCGAGACCGAGACACCCAACGATCGCGAAGAGCGCGATCCAGTCCACGCCGAACTCACGCCGCGCGAGGGACCGGACGATGTCGAGCACGAGCGGGATCGCTCCCAGCAAGGTCGTGATTCCCCACACCACGTTCGCGGCGTCGTGCGCGCCGGCGAGCCAGACGATCCCCCCGACGCTGACCCCCACGATCGCGCACACGAGCCAGGCGCCGTCGATGTTGAAGCGGGTGCGGTTCACGATCGTCTCCGGAGCGTCCCGCGAAGATGCAGCGATATCGCCGTGTCCTCGGTCGCCATGAACAGTTGGTAGGTCAGGACGTCGTTCTCGACCACGTAGCGGCGTGTCAGTCCGGTGACCGCCGACCCCGACCGGGTCCGCGCCACGATCCCCTCGCTCGCGGTCGACAGATCGATCGACGTCCCTTCGAGCGTCCCGTGCGCGATCTCGGTCAGCCCTAGCGGATGCGCGAGGCAGAGCTCGACCTCTCTCGGCTCCGTCCCCGGGCGCAGGAACCCGCGTTCGAAGTGCAGCGGAGCGTGGTCGCCCGAGAGCCAGCTGGACTGCGCGAACAGGAGGTACGGGTCGCCGACGTGCTCGACGACGACCTCCTCGTCGTAGCGGAACGGGTCGATCGTCGGGTACTCGCCTCGACCCGATCCTCTCCACGTCCCCAGGAGGAACGTCAGGGCGCCGAGGTCGGGATGCACATCGAGCTCCACACGACCGACGGTATCACCCGGTCTGTGCGCGGCCGGAAGGACGAGCCTCAGGAGTCGCGCAGCCGTCGATCGATCGTTCGCTGCAGGTCGACGACGCTCGTGGATCCGCGTTCGAGCTCGGCCAACCGCGTGTGGAGCTTCGCCAGGCGCCGTTGCGCGAGCGCATCGTCGGAAGGCATCGGCGATGGACCACCGATGGGAACCGACCCATCGTCGATGTGGGCGGGGCCGCGAGCCAGAACGAGCGTCGCCGGATCGCCGCGGAGTCGCGCCTGCAGGTCGCAGAGGTTGGAAAGGACCACCTGGTGGATGGGCGGTGCGTTCGTTGCTCGGATCATCCCCGGTGCCTCCGTCGAGCGTGACGCCCTGATGAGCTGATGATATGCCATGCCGACGGTGTCGGTCGAACCGGCCGACACGGTCTTCTCGCGCTCCCCCGCTACGATTCCTGCCAGGTCATGCGACGCTTCTCCCCCGTACCTGCGCTCTTCGCCGCCGCCCTTCTCACGCTGTCCGCTTGCGACCACTTCGCGGCCGCGCAGGCGACCCCCTCCGCACAGCCGCAGCTCACGCCTGCCACCAACGACCCCTGCCGCGTGCGGCTCGACCCCGCGTCGACGATCACGGTGGAGACGCTTCGCGCCGCCGATGGCAGTTGCGTGCCTCCATCGAACGTCGTCGTCTACCGCTGCGACCCTTCCCTCGATCCGCCGGTCGCCGCGGTCGACGTCGCAGGTGCCCGTCGGCGGTTCCTCGGCGGCCCGTACGCCGTTCCGGTGGCCGCGATCCCGACCGACGCCCTGTCGGTCGGGATCGCGGAGATCGGCAGGATCTGGATCACCCGGGACGACCGCCGGCTCTACGTGGAGGCCGGGGGGCGGATCGAACGCTGGCTCTCCCTGCCGGCCGACGGCGCGCTGTCCAACCCCCCCACGGCGTTCATGATCGGCGATTCGATCCTGGACGGCGGGCAGAACGATATCGTCGCCCGCCTGTCGGATTGGAACGTGACGGTCGACGCGGTCATCGGGCGCGGTTCCTCCGGCGGGATCACTCCGGCCGAGTCACTCCTGACGATCCCCGATGTCGTGGTCGTGGAGCTCGGGGTGAACGACGTCGACGCCCAGATCTTCGCGGCGAACGCCCAACGGATCCTGGCCGCGGTCGGCAGCGCCCATCTGGTTGTGTGGGTCACCGCGCACGGGCCGCAGCCCGTCACGGACCAGGTGGACCGCGCGATCGTCACGATGATGGGGTCTGTCCCCAACGGTGCCATCCTCGATTGGGACCGCCTGGTCCCGCCCGAGCTCCTGGGGAGCGACGGTGTGCACCCGATCACCGGGCAGGAGGGGCTGTTGGGCAGCTTCCTCGTGCCGTTCCTGCAGACGTGGCGCGACGCAGCGTCGGGGCGCGGTCCGACGCGGTGCGACGGCGATGTCACGAACGCGGTGCACGGATGAGCGCCTCGATCCATCTGCCGATGCGCCGCATCGGCTCCCTGGAGGTCCCGGTCGTGGGGCTCGGATGCAACAACTTCGGCTCACGCCTCGACGAGGGCACAACACGACGCGTCGTCGACGCCGCGCTCGACGTCGGCGTGACCTTCTTCGATACGGCGGACATCTACGGCCGCACACAGAGCGAGACATTCCTCGGAAGGATCCTGGAGGGTCGGCGGGATCGCGTCGTCCTCGCGACGAAGTTCGGGATGGAAGTGGATCGCGTACGCAGGGGCGCGGCACCCGCCTACGTCCGGCGCGCCCTCGAGGACAGCCTCCGGCGGCTGCGCACCGACCGCATCGATCTGCACCAGCTCCACGAGCCCGACCCCGCGACCCCGATCGCCGACACGCTCGGGGCCCTCGACGGCCTCGTCCGCGAGGGGAAGCTCCGCGAGATCGGCTGCTCGAACTTCTCGGGTCCGCAGCTCCACGAGGCCTCCGCCGCCGTGAACGACGGTGCTGCCCGCTTCGTCAGCGTGCAGAACGAGCTGAACCTCTTGGACCGCGCGGACGAGCATGACGCGCTGCCCGTCACCGAGCAGCTCGGGTTGGCGTACATCCCGTACTTCCCGCTCGCGAACGGGCTGCTCACCGGAAAGTACCGCCCCGGCGTGGTGCCCGAAGGCTCTCGGCTCGCCAGCTCACGACGGGCGGAGCAACTGCTCACGGATGGCACCTTCGCTCAGCTCGAGGTGCTCGAGCGGTTCGCTGCCGAGCGGGGTCACTCCATCCTCGAGCTCGCGATCGGCTGGCTCCTCGCTCACGCTCCGGTGGCGTCCGTCATCGCGGGCGCGACGACGCCCGAGCAGGTCCAAGCGAACGCCGCCGCGGCCGGCTGGGTCCTCACCGCCGATGAGATGGAACTGGTCGCGGCCGGTTCACCTATCCTCTGAGGTTCGGATGAACATCACCTTCGAGCTCGTCCCGAACGATCGGCGACGACTCCTTCCCCTCCTCCTCCTCGCCGATGAGTCAGAAGCGATCGTCGAGTCGTACCTCGATCGAGGAACGCTGTTCGCGATCCTCGATGGGGGCACAGACATCGGCGTGCTTCTGCTCATCCACGAAGGGGATGCCGTTGAGGTGAAGAACCTCGCCCTGGCGGAAGCAGCTCGCGGGCAGGGTGTCGGCACGCTCGCCGTCTCGTTCGCGGCGACGTGGGCCCGTGAGGGAGGCGTGGATCGTCTGACGGTCGGCACCGCGAACTCGAGTCTCGACGCGATCCGCTTCTATCAGAAGGTGGGCTTCCGGATGTCCGAGGTGAAGCGAGGATTCTTCGACGCCTACCCGGAACCGATCTGGGAAGACGGCCTGCGTGCCCGGGACATGCTCATGTTCGAGTTGGCCCTCTAAGCAACGACCCGATAGCCCACGGTTAGACGCGGCGATCGTCGCCGGGTGGGTTCGGCCCCCCTCGACGGCGTCGGGAGAAGTGGATCCTCTGCCGGAGCGCGGCTTGCGAACGCCGCTCGGTGGCGGCATGACTCAACCGCTCTCTGTTCCGTTCGGACTCCACACCTTGACCGTAGCGATGATCCCAACAAACCATGCCCTGCACCGTTGGTGATTCGCTGGGGTAGTAGGCAGGTCGCCGCACACCTCGCTCTAGGCATACCGGACAGTCGTCGCCAAGCCTCATCCATTCCCTCCCCTGACCGGGGGTGTACCCGGGGCGGGACCGAGCGAATCCTACAGGTTCGCCGTGACGCAGAGGTCCGTGCCTCAGACCGTGAGGACGATCTTCCCGCGGGCGTGCCCCTCCTGCAGATAACGGATGGCCTCAGGGGCTTCGTTCAGGGGATAGATCCTGTCGATCACCGGCGTCACCTTGCCGGCCTCGATGAGCTCCCGCAAAGCTTCGAAGTCCTCGCCCCGCTCCTTCGACGTCAGCATCGTCAAGCGCTGCGAGACGAACTTCGAGGCCAGTCCCGACCGGATGTTGCGGTCGAAGCCACCGAGCACGTTGCCGCCGCCTTCGCCGCCGACGATCACGAGCGTTCCCTTGGGTGTGAGTGCGCGTCGGAGATCCGACAGCGAACGACGGCCCCCGGTATCGAGGACCAGGTCCCACTGCCGGGTCCCGTCCGCGAAGTCCTCGTGGGTGTAATCGATGACGTCGTCCGCGCCGAGCGATCGAACGAAGTCCATCTTCGCCGTGCTCGACACGCCGGTGACCTTCGCTCCGAACGTCTTCGCGAGCTGCACCGCGAACGAGCCCACGCCGCCGGACGCGCCGACGATCAGGACCTCCTGCCCCGACTGGATGTCCCCCTTGCGGAGTCCTTGGAGGGCGGTGCCGCCGGAGATCGGGACGGCGGCCGCCTGCTCGAACGTGAGGTTCGCGGGCTTCCGCGCGAGCCTTGCCTCCGGCGCGGACGCGTACTCCGCGAAGGAGCCGTCGGCGGTGCCGAACACCTCGTCACCGGGCTGGAACCGGGTCACGTTCTTCCCCATCGCCTCCACGACCCCGGCAACGTCGCGGCCTCGCAACGGTACTTTGGGCTTGCGCAGCCCGAAGCCGATGACACGAAGCAAGTACGGCTTGCCGGCCATGACGTGCCAGACGCCGATGTCGACGCCGGCCGCGTGCACGCGTACCAGCACGTCATGATCGCCGACCACCGGGATGTCGATGTCCCTGAGTTCGAGCACATCGGCGGAGCCGTAAGAGCCTTGGACGATCGCCTTCATGTGTTTCCCCGCAGGTTAGGGATCCTGACGCAGGGGCCAAACACTCTACTTCTCTTCTTTCCTCGTCGACTGAGTGATGGCACGACGAACGCTCCAGTCCTTGATGGCGTACGGACGCCAGCGGATGCCGCTGATGCGGCGAGTCTCCGTTTCTGCCAGTGCGGGGCAGGGTAGACGAAGGGTTGCGACCCATGACCTGGGAGGGGATCCGGTGACCCCGCTGAGAAGGACTGCTTCGATCGCAGGCTGGCTCTTCATCGCGACCTTCGTCACGTCGATCCCGGCGCAGTTGATCTTCTATGCCCCGGTGCTGGGTGACGCCAACGCCAACTACGTCACCGGTGCTGGTGCAGACGCCCACGCGAGCGTGGCCATGGGAGCCCTCCTTGAGGTTCTCCTGATCATCGCCAACATCGGTACGGCCATCGTGCTGTTCCCGATCCTCAAGCGGCAAAACGAAACGCTGTCGCTCGGCTATGTCGCAGCCCGCATCATCGAATCCACGTTCATCGCCATCGGTCTCCTCAGCCTCCTTGCGATCTTGACCGTGCGAGAAGACGTCGTCGGGGCGAACGTCGCCTTCGGCCGATCGCTCGTCGCGATCCATGACTGGACCTTCCTGCTCGGACCCGGATGGGTCGTCGGAGTCGGGAACGGCCTGATCCTCGGCTACCTGATGTATTCGTCCGGCTTGGTACCGCGAGGGATGACTTGGTTGGGACTCGTCGGAGGTCCGCTGATCATCATCTCAGGGACAGCCGTGCTGTTCGATGTCATCGAGCCAGCGTCCACGGCACAGGTCGTCGCGACGATCCCGGAGTTCTTCTGGGAGTTGTCGCTCGGCTTCTACCTCATCATCAAGGGATTCAAGCCGTCTCCGGTCACCGCTGGACTCGAGCCGCCGGCCACCGCTGCCCCCATGTGATCCTGCCGAGCCCAGGAGGAGAGCGAGCGACAGGGGCCAGGCCGGCGGATGGCGTCGCTGGCGTCGTTCCCGGATCAGGGTGTTCTCGTGGTCGTCAACGAAGGAAGAAGCCTGCGACCCGCTCGTGCACGGTTACGGTCCCGCCCTCTCCCAGGGCTGCCGCTTTCCGTTGCAGCTCCTCGAGCGCCGCGTCGCTCGGCCGGCCGAAGACCTCGATCGATCGGAGGTCGATGAGTCCTGCGAACCTGCGAAACTCCTGACCCCCTACTGCTAAGTGAAGCTCCAGGGAGGTGGTATCGGGGTGGATGGCGGTCACAGTCATGCTCATCCCCTCCGGATCGAGGTACATGCCGTAGGCGAGCAGCTGAGGCTCATGGGCATCGACGAACTCGACGAGCCGCGGCAACGCCGCCTTGACCTCCTCAAGCTTGCCCTCCCTGATGTTGGACCGGTCGATGTAGATGATGGGCTCCGACATACGCACCCTCCCCCCTGCCTGGTAGCCGTCTTCGGATCCATATCCTCACGCCGTGTCCGGGCGTCGCAAGTTGAACCGGTGCGCGCACTTCGAGACGTTGACGGCCCCCCAGGGTG
>VAXZ01000056.1 GCA_005885035.1 Actinomycetota bacterium | reverse complement strand
CCTGAAGGCGTCGCGGGCATCGCGATCGCGGGTAGCCTGCTGCACATGTCATCCCGGCGCACACGCGTCCTCGTCGTGGGCGGTCACCCGGTGATCCTCGGTGTCGTCCGGCTCGCCTGCGATGCCCTTCCCGACGTCGAGATCGTGGCGGAAGCGAGCACCGGTCCGGCGGCCGTCGAGGCGGCGTCGTCGCTGACGCCGGACCTGGCGGTGGTCGACCTGGACCTCCCGGGGACCGACGGGATCACCGTGCTCCGGTCGCTCCGGGAGCATGGGTTCGGGGGTCGGATCGTCGTCGTGTCGGAGCGGACCGACGGCGCGACGGTGTTGGACGCGATGCGACTCGATGTGGACGCCTACCTCCCCAAGCCCGACGGGCTCCGGCGGATCGGGGACGCGATCCGCCGCGTCCTCGAAGGGGAGCGGGCGATCGACGCGGCGCTAGAGCAGGCTGCCGTCCTCGAGCTCGGACGGTTCGCGCGGCAGGCGCGGGAGAGCTCGGAAGTGGACTCGTCGTTGACCCCGCGCGAGCGCGAGATCCTGGAGCTGCTCGCCGAGGGTCTCACGATGCAGCAGATCGGGCGGCGGCTCGACATCTCTCCAAGGACCGTCGAGACGCACGTGGCCAACCTTTACCGGAAGCTCGCGGTTCGGAGCCGGGTCCAGGCGGTCTCGCGGGCCGCGTCCCTCGGGCTGATCGAGCTCCGGTAGCGCCTCAGGCGACCGCGCTGACCTGCCGATATCCCTAGCGAGGTACCCTCATGGCACCAACGACACCGATGAGCAGGCGACCATCCCCCGAGGCAGCCGCACCGCCGGCCATCCGCCGGCAGCTCGGCGTCGTCTTGGTCGACCCCCTCCCGGTCGTGCGGGCTGGCATCTCCCTGCTTGTCGACGGTCGTCCCGACATGGAGATCCTGGCCGAAGCCGGCGACGGCAAGGAGGGGGTGGACGCCATCTCTCGCGTCCGCCGCTCCCGCGTCGTGGTGCTGGTGGGCCTGGGGTTGGAGGGAGAGCACGACGCGGCGTGGCTGATCCGAACGGTCCGGGAACGGTTCCCGTCGCATGCCGTGCTCGCGATGGGAGCCAACGCGGATCCGACGATGATCAGCCGCGCACTCTTCGTGGGCGCGGATGGTTACGTCGACAAGAACGTCGACCCGGTCGATTTCCTCGGTGCGATCCTCAAGGTCGCCGACCGTGAGATGGTCCTGCAAGGTCCGGTCGCGACAGCCGTCGGCCAGATCGCCGACAGCATCGAGCTCCGCCGCGACCTCGACGTTCGCCTCACCGGTCGCGAGCGCGAAGTGCTGGCGGTCGCGGCCGAAGGCCTCACGGCCCGGCAGATCGCGACCCGGTTGGGCGTCCGCGAGCGGACCGTGACGACGCACCTCGGGCGGATCTACGGCAAGCTCGGGGTCGGCAACCGGTTGTCCGCGATCCGGATGGCCGCGCGGTCCGGGATGGTCAGCGTTGGATCGCCCGAGTAGTCACGCCGGCAGGAACACCTCGCCGTCGTCGTCCTTGTAGACGGACCTCCAACCGGAACCCGGCGCTTCGAGGTCCTTCAGCAACTTCCAATCGTCGGCGGCGACGATCGCGTCCGGATGCCATCTCGCGAGCACCGCTTTCCAATCCGCCCCGGCGAACCCGACCTGGCCATAGTCGTCCCAGATGTCCTTGGGGATGATCTCGATCCGGGAGTCGACGAAGACCGTCCGATCGGGCGTCGCGTACTCGAACCACGAACCCCAGGGCTGGTGGACGAACATGCGGGCGCCGACCGGGACGTCGGCGAGCACGGCTTGGGTCACGCCGGGAGGAGCCTGGCTCAGCAGATCGTTCGGCCGCCACCAAGGTAGGAGGACGACGACGGCGACCAGCATCGCGGCGATGACGCCGACCGCGGGCGCCTTCGGTTCCCGGCCTGGATGCTCGGGAGCGATCGCGGGAGCGGGGAACAGCTCCGCCAGGATCACCGGGGTCACCATCGCCCACCAGACGATCGCTCGTTGCGCGGACATCGCGAGCATGAAGAAGACGCCCAGCCACAGCAGCGTCGTCCATCGTGTGGCCGTGCCCCGTCGAGCGAGGACGGCGACCACCGCCAGCGCCGAGCCGATCATGAACAGACCCGAGACATCCGTCGCCGTGACCGGGGCCCACTCGCTGATCGTCTTGCGGATGATCGGGTTGGTCGACAGGTCGTAGGCGTAGCGCCACGCGTCGACCCCGAACGGATTCAGCAGCGTCGCCGCGGCGGTCGCCAGCGTCAGCGAGAGGAGCCGACGCGAGCCGGGGACGTGCCGCGAGGCGTCCTGGATCCAAGCGAGTCCGACGATCAGCGGGAAGATCGTGAAGCTTCCGTGGACGTTGGCGCACACCCCCGCGAGGACGGGGATCAGGTACAGGCGACGCGGGGCCGTCTCCCGAGAGGCGAGCGCCCACATCGCGGCGGCGAACAGGGGCAGGGCGACGAGCTGGGGACGCATCGCCAGGGTGGGCGAGGCGACGAGGAACCCGACGACGGTCAAAAGGCTGGAGGTCCGGACCGAGGCGCCGCTTGCTCGACACGCCAGATAGATGAGAAAGAACGAGACGCCGATGAAGATCGCCTGGAGGAACGCGAGGGTCGCCCAGCCTCCTCGGTGTCCGAGGGCGAGGACGATCTGGGCCCCCCACTGCTGATCCAGCCAGGGTTGCCCGGCAACGCTGAACGTGTACGTGTCGACCCTCGGCAAGGCGTGGGCCCTGAGGATCTCGTCGCCCGCTCGGATGTGATAGGTGAGGTCGGTGGTTCCCATCCGGGACAGCAAGGCAACCACCATCGGCACCAGGACAACGAGGGATCCCCACGCCAGATCGATGGGTCGCCGCCGGATCGCCTGGGTCGGGGGAGAGCTCGGCTCGGTCACGGCGACGCGCATCGTACTGCCAGTCTTCGTCGGATCCGCCGATGTACTTGATCGCGAATGCGTACGTAGGACTACGTAGAGGATCTCCGGGAAAGTCGGAATTCCCGCGGGGTGCGCTTCCCTCTACTGTTCCTGCGGGCGGAGTACCATGCGCCCCCGGGTTCAGGTACCTGAGAACCGGTCAAGACGGGCTTCGGAGGAAGGGGGTGACAGATGTTCCTTCGTGTCTACACGGGTGTGACGACCTGGTGGAGCGACCTCAAAGTGCGCGCCGAGGAGGAGAAGGGCGCGACGGCAGTTGAGTACGCCCTGATGGTGGCGTTGATCGCGGTCGTGATCATCGCGGCAGTGGCGTTCCTGGGTAAGGCCGCCAGCAACAAGTTCAGCACGGTGGGTAGCGCCGTCAACGGCGCCTAAGCATCGAGCGAGCGACCGGCCCGCCGGCCGCTCGATCCATCGGGGAGAAGCACCCGATGGATCGAGGGTCCGGCGGACGAGGACCCTGAGGTCTGGCCCGGGCAGTCTGGACGGGGAGAGAAAGGTTGGGAGAGATGCTCGTACGGGCCTACACGGGCGTGACGGTCTGGTGGAGCGACCTCAAGGTGCGCGCCGAGGAGGAGAAGGGCGCGACGGCAGTTGAGTACGCCCTGATGGTGGCGTTGATCGCGGTCGTGATCATCGCGGCAGTGGCGTTCCTGGGTAAGGCCGCCAGCAACAAGTTCAGCACGGTGGGTAGCGCCGTCAACGGCGCCTAAGCATCGAGCGAGCGACCGGCCCGCCGGCCGCTCGATCCATCGGGGAGAAGCACCCGATGGATCGAGGGTCCGGCGGACGAGGACCCTGAGGTCTGGCCCGGGCAGTCTGGACGGGGAGAGAAAGGTTGGGAGAGATGCTCGTACGGGCCTACACGGGCGTGACGGTCTGGTGGAACGACCTCAAGGTTCGCGCTCAGGAGGAGAAGGGCGCGACGGCGGTCGAGTACGCGTTGATGGTGGCGCTGATCGCTGTCGTGATCATCGCGGCGGTCGCCTTCCTCGGCAAGGCTGCCAGTAACAAGTTCAGCACGGTTGGAAGTGCGGTCGACACCGCGTAAGTGCAGAGCGGGGACGGCCCACCGGCCGCTCGATCTTTCGGGGAGAGGCACCGGAGGGATCGAGGGACCGGCGGTACGCGGTACTTGGAGGAGTATCGATCCGTGCGATGCCAGGTGAACGGCAGGAAATGGGGTGACAGATGTTCCTTCGTGTCTACACAGGCGTCGGCGCCTGGTGGAGCGACCTGCGTACGCGCGCCCTGGAGGATAGGGGCGCGACCGCCGTGGAGTATGCCCTCATGTTGGCGTTGATCGCCATCGTGATCATCGCGGCGGTGGCGTTCCTCGGGAAAGCCACGAGTAACAAGTTCAGCACGATCGGTAGCGGCGTCAACAATGCGTGAGACCATATGGGCGACCTCCGGTCGCTCAGTATCTCGGCCTCGGGTGCCGAGGTACTGATGGACTGGAGGATGAGGGAAGTGGAGCGATGAGGATCCGCCAAAGGCTCGATCGTGAAGATGGGGCCGCAGCCGTTGAGTTCGCATTGATCATCGGCGTGCTCGCCATGTTGATCTTCGGCATGCTGCAGTTCGGCTTGACGTTCTTCGAGCTCCAGAACCTCCGCGCGGCGGCTCGAGAGGGCGGCCGGCTCGGAGCGGTCGGTGCGACGCCTGATGCGATCCGTGCGGACCTCGAAAGCGCTTCGAACGGCGCCATCCGCTCGGGTGAGGCGGGCAACCTCGCTTTCGTCAAGGTGTCGTATTCGGACACCGGGACGTTCACGGGCTCGGAGCCGAACCTGAGCGGGC
>VAXZ01000016.1 GCA_005885035.1 Actinomycetota bacterium | reverse complement strand
AAGTTCAGCATCATCGCGAGTCCCCACAGGACCGCGACGACGTTCACCACCATCCCCCACCCACCGAGCTTGAACGGGGCCTGGGTCCGCGGCCAACCCTTCGTCCGCGCACGGAGGAAGGCCAGGTTCCCGAGCAGGTAGCTCAGGTAGATCGATGCCGTGGCTCCGACCGCGATCACGGCCGCGCCCGCGAACTGGATGAACGGCACGGCCGCGAGCGCGCCGACGATGATGCACGTCGCGATCGGCGTGTGCAGCCGCGGGCTGACCTTCGCCATCGTCTTCGAGAACGGCAGCTGATCGTCGCGCGCCATCCCGAAGGCGAGGCGGATCGTCGAGGTGAGGATGGCCATGCAGCAGACGAAGATCGCCGCCGAGACGACGAGCAGATACAACGTGGTGCCTGCCTGGGTCATGACGTCACCGATGATCGTGCCCGGCGACGTTGCGAGCCCCTTCGCCTCATCGGCGATGTTCGGAGCCGCGATCAAGACACCCCAGAGGAAGATCGCGCCGATCACGAACGCGCCGATCACCGATGCCAGGACGGCCTTCGGGGCTTCGGCTCGCGGGTTCCTCGTCTCCTCGGCGAGCGTGGACGCCGTATCGAATCCGTAGATCACGTACAACGACATGAACATCCCCACGAGGAAGAACGGCAAGGTCGTGGCTGCCGGGAACTGGTCGTAGTTCCCCGCCTGGGAGGACTGGAAGATCACCCCCGCGCCGTTCTGGTTGTGCACGGCGGCGAGGAAGACGGCGAACACCACCATCCCGAGGATCTCGAACACCACGCCCGTGTTGTTGACGATCGCCACCAGCCGGACGCCGTAGATGTTGAGGATCGTGATCAGCGCCAGCGTGATGAGTGCGATCACTTTCTGGTCGGCGCTCCCGAGCGCGTCGTTCAGGCTCCACCCGAACATGTTGTTCAGGGCCGGGATGAGGGCGATCGGGAGCGTCGCGCACACCGACGCGACCGTGAGGATGCCGGCGAAGATGTAGAACCACCCGGTGATCCAGGCGTAGCCGCGCCCCGCCAGGTACTTCGTCCACTGGAACACGGATCCGGCGAGGGGGAAGTGGCTCGTGACCTCGGCGAAGTTGAGCGCGACGATGAACTGGAACAGGGCGACCGTCGGCCACGTCCACCACAGCCGGGCGCCCAACGCCGACATCCCGAGGAAGAACAACGTGAAGATCCCGGTGGACGGCGAGATGTAGCTGAACGCGACCGCGAACGAACTGAAGGTCCCGAGCCCGCGGTTCAGCTCCTGCTGGTACCCGAACTTCTCCTGAAGATCTGCCGCATCTCTCGCGATCTGCTCTTCGTGCGTGGACATCCGTTCACCCCTTTCGACATCCGGACTTGATCCGAACGGGGGAAGGATCAGCCGCCGCGAGCGGGGACGCTCGGGTCGCCGCCGGCGGTGCGTGACGACCGACGGTTCATCCGCCGGGCACCAGCCGATCCTCGACCCACCTGTCCCCTCCCCGCGCGAAACGGTCGCCCGCGGGCTGGGCTCGCGTGAGTGTGCGTCGGCCGGGCTCCGAGCGCAAGCCCGAGTGATGCGGGGGAAGGAAACCTAGGCGCCGATCGCCGCCAGGAACTCGTCGAGGTCCGGCGCCACCTTGTAGGTGGCCTCGACCGCGCCCTCCAGGGCCTCGACGGTCTTGTACCCATTGCCCGTGATGAAGGCGACGGTCTCCTCCTCGGGGGCGATCACACCCCGCTCGACCAGTCGCTTCAGGTTGGCCACCGTGACACCGCCCGCGGTCTCGGTGAACACGCCCTCGGTCGAGGCGAGCAGCTGGACGCCCTCCACGATCTCGGGCTCCGTGCACCACTCGATCGCGCCACCGGTCTGCCGGCTCACCTGCATCGCGAACATGCCGTCGGCGGGGTTCCCGATCGCGAGCGAGCGCGCGATCGTGTCGGGCTTGACGGGCTGCACGGTCTCGGCGCCGTCCTTGAACGCCTGGGCGACCGGTCGGCAACCTTCCGGCTGGGCGCCGCTGACGCGGTAGGGCTTCTCCTCGACGGCCCCGATCGCGATCAGCTCGGAGAACGCGCGGTGGATCTTGGTCAACAACGCGCCCGACGCGATCGGCACGACGACGTGGTCGGGGAGGCGCCACCCGAGCTGCTCGGCGACCTCGAAGCCGAGCGACTTCGATCCCTCGGCGTAGTAGGGCCGCATGTTGACGTTGATGAACGCCCACGGGAGCGCGTCGGCGACCTCGCTGCAGAGCCGGTTGACGTCGTCGTAGTTGCCCTTGACGGCGACGACCTTGGCTCCGTACGCCAGCGTGGCCAGGACCTTCGCTCGCTCGAGGTCCTCCGGGATGAACACGTAGCAGGGCATCCCGATGCGAGCCGCGTGCGCGGCCGTCGCGTTCGCCAGGTTCCCGGTGGAGGCGCAGCTGATGGCCTCGAACCCGAAGGCGCGCGCCATGGTCGTCGCCACCGAGACCACCCGGTCCTTGAACGAGTTCGAGGGGTTGACCGAGTCGTCCTTGATCCAGAGCCGCTCGAGCCCGAGCGCGTCCCCGAGCCGTTGGGCGCGGCGGAGCGGCGTGAACCCGGCCCCCATGTCCACCCGCTCGATGCCCGGCCCACCCGGGAGGAGCGCCTCGTACCGCCAGAGGCTCGCGGGCCCTTGCTCCACGTGCTTGCGGAAGACCTCGCCGTCGAGCGACTGCAGATCGTAGGAGGGCTCGAGGGGGCCGAAGCACTCCTCGCAGATCGTGAGCGGCTCGACCGGGTACTGCTGGCCGCAGATCCGGCACTGCAGCGCGGCCGGCGATGCGATCGCCGGCCGCGTCACCAGGTCACCGCCCCGCGGTCGGCGCTGCCGACCGCTCTTGCGTACTTGGCCAGCGCTCCCTGGGTGTACCGCGGTTCGGGGGCTCGCCACGCGGCGCGCCGCGTGGCGAGCTCCGCGTCATCGACCGCGAGGTCGATGACCCGCCGTCCCGCATCGATCACGATCTCGTCGCCCTCGCGGACGAGGGCGATCGGCCCGCCGACGAACGCTTCGGGCGCGATGTGCCCGACGCTGTAGCCCTTCGTCGCGCCGCTGAACCGGCCATCCGTCACGAGGGCGACCTCTTTGGCCAGGCCCGCGCCCGCGACGGCGGCGGTGACCGCGAGCATCTCCGGCATCCCCGGCGAGCCCTTCGGGCCCTCGTACCGGATCACCACGACGTCGCCGGGGACCACCGCACCGCTCGTCACCGCGTCGAACGCCGCCGTCTCGGAGTCGAACGGGCGGGCGCGCCCTCGGAACTCGAGCGAGGCCGCACCGGCGATCTTCATCACGCTGCCGTCGGGTGCGAGCGACCCGCGAAGGATCGCGGTCCCGCCCTCGGGGTGGATCGGGTCGGATGTGGGATGCACGACCGTGCCGTCGGGGACCGGCGGCGACAGCGCCGCCAGGTTCTCCGCCACCGTCGCGCCCGTGACGGTCATGCACGAACCGTGGAGGACGCCCAGCTCGAGCAGCTCCTTCATGACCACGGGAACCCCGCCGACCCTGTCCAGGTCGCTCATCACGAAGCGCCCGGCGGGGCGAACGTCGAGCCCGCGAGCGCCATCGTGACCGCGATCGCGTTCTCGAAGGCCTCCCTCGTCATGATCTGCCGGGGCCGGAGATCGAGCTCCAGGAGACGCGCGACGGCGATCCCGCTCTCGCGGGCGGCAACCTCGCGCCGGTAGTCGACGGCGGGCGGGCTCGCCGTGCCGGGCAGCGACATCCCCAGGGCCTCGCCCACCGCGGCCATCGTGTTCGCCGTGTACATGCCCGCGCACGACCCAGTGGTCGGGCACGCCGCACGCTCCAGGCCGAGGAGCTCCGCGTCGCTCACCTGTCCTTTCGCGTGCGCCCCAACGGCTTCGAAGACATCCTGGATCGTGATGTCGCGTCCCCGATACGTGCCCGGCAGGATCGTGCCGCCGTAGAGGTAGACCGACGGCAGATCCATCCGAGCCATCGCCATCAGCATGCCCGGCTCGGACTTGTCGCAGCCCGCGATCCCGACGAGCGCGTCCAACCGCTCCGCGTGCATCATCAGCTCGACGGAGTCGGCGATCAGATCGCGCGACATCAGCGATGCCTTCATCCCCTCGTGGCCCATCGCGATGCCGTCGGAGACCGCGATCGTCGTGAACTCGAGCGGGACGCACCCGCCCTGGCGGACGCCTTCCTTCGCGAGCGCCGCGAGCTTGTCGAGGTGGTAGTTGCACGGCGTCACCTCGTTCCACGAAGAGGCCACCGCGACCTGTGGCTTATCGAAGTCGTCCTCACTGAAACCGACCGCGCGCAGGTACGAGCGGGCGGGCGCGCGCGCGGCTCCCTCGGTGACCTCCCAGCTGCGGGGTCGATCGACCGTCATCGGATCCTTCCGGGGCGAGATGAGGGCTGGAACCTTACCAACGGGCTTCGCGGGAGCGTTCGGCGCGGCCTGTAGCATCCGGGCCCATGAACGCGTTGCCCCCGAACGAAGGGCGCAGCTGGTGGCTCCGCGAAGCCCTCGCTCGGCCCGAGTTCGCCGGGGAGCCCTGTCCGCCGCTCGACACCGACACGAAGGCCGACGTCGTGATCCTGGGCGGGGGCTACACGGGGATGTGGACCGCTTGGTTCCTGAAGGAGCTCGATCCGGGCCTCGACATCGTCCTACTGGAGCAGGACATCTGCGGCGGGGGCCCGAGCGGTCGCAACGGCGGCTTCGTCAACTCCTTCTGGGATGCCCTGGACTTCCTGGCCGAACGGTTCGGCGACGCGCCGGCCCTGCGGATCTGCCGTGCCGGGCAGGAGAGCGTCGACGGCATCGGCCGGTTCTGCGAGGAGCACGACATCGACGCCTGGTTCGCGGCGGAGGGCACGTTGTCGGTCGCATCCTCGACGGCGCAGATCGGGGCGTGGGCCGACCTCATCATGGCCGTGGACCGGATGGGGCTGTCCGACATCATCACGGTGCTATCCCGCGACGAGGTTCGCACGATGGTCGACTCCCCCGTCTTCCATGCAGGCGTCCTGACGAAAGTCGGCGGCACCGTGCAGCCGGCGCGCCTCGCGCGAGGCCTGCGCCGCGTGCTGCTCGAACGCGGCGTTCGGATCCACGAGGGTACCCACGTCTCGCGCTTCGGGGCCGGTGATCCGGTGGTCGCGGACACCGCCGGGGGGACGGTCCGGGCGAACGCCGCCGTGCTCGCGGTGAACGCATGGGCCCAGCACTGGCGCCGGTTCAAGCGGGTGATCACCGTTCGCGGCTCCTACATCGTTCTGACGGCACCCGCGCCAGACCGGTTGGCAGCGATCAACTGGACGAGCGGGCTGGCGGTCTCCGACCAGCGCTCGGCGGTCCACTACCTCCGGACCACGCCCGACGGTCGCATCGCGTTCGGGATCGGCGGCATGCAGCCGGACCTGGCCCGAGACATCGATCCACGCTTCGCGTACGACGAGGGCTCGATCCGAGTCGCCGTCGACGATCTGTACCGGATGTTCCCGGCGTTCGCCGACGTGCCCATCGAAGCCGGATGGGGTGGGCCGATCGACGTCTCGGGTGATCACCTGCCGTTCTTCGGCACGCTCGAGACCGGCAACGTCCACTACGGGCTCGGCTTCACGGGGAACGGGGTCGGGCCCGCGCACCTCGGCGGCAGGATCCTGGCGCACCGAGCCTTGGCGAAGTACGACGACGTGCTGGCGCTCCCGCTCGTGGATCTGGAGCCCCGACGCTTCCCGCCAGAGCCGATCCGATCGGTCGGAGCGATGGTGACGAACCGAGCGATCCATCGCCGCGACGTCACGCTCGACGGCGAAGAGACCCCCAATCCGTTCGTGGATTTCGTCGCGAAACTCCCACGCAGGCTCGGGTACAACCTCGGCCCGTAGCGCCGAGCGGCGCGTACCCTGTTGAGCCGATGACCGCCCGCATCGCCCGAACGTCATGCCTGCTCGCCGTGGTCGCGAGCATGCTCTTCGCGTCCCCGGCGACCGCGAACGCCGCCACCACCCTGCCGGGTATCGACGTGTCGAAGTGGCAAGGCACGATCGACTGGTCGAAGGTCGCCGGCGCGGGGATCCGCTTCGCGATCGCGCGAGCCACGAAGGGGCGGACCTACTTGGACCCCACCTTCCAGGCGAACGTCGACGGGGCTCGGGCGAACGGCATCGTCGTGGGCGCCTACCACCGCGCCACGCCGAGCGGCGGGGCCACCGCGGACATCGCCGATGCGCGAGCGGAGGCCAACCATTACCTCGACGTGGCGACCCCGGGCGTCGGCGACCTGATCCCCGCGCTCGACATCGAGGAGACGGGCGGCCTCGCGCCGGCGGATCTGGTGGTGTGGGTGAAGGCGTGGGTGACCCGCGTCACGAACGTCCTCGGCGTGAAACCGATGCTCTACGCCAGCCCGCACTTCTGGACGGTCAACATGGGCGACTCTACGTGGTTCGCGGACAACGGCTACCGTCTGTGGCTCGCGCATTGGAGCGTGCGGTCTCCCACGGTCCCCGCGAACGATTGGCAAGGTCGCGGCTGGACCTTCTGGCAGTGGATGCACAAGCCGGGACTGCCAGGCGTCACGACGGATGTCGACCGGGATCGGTTCGCGGGGACGAACCCGGTCACCGCCCGGATCGCGCAGCTCACCGCTCAACCCGGCGCCGGCGGTTCGGTGACGGACATCACCGGGCGACTAGCGTGCGGCGACGGCGCCACCTGCGCGTCGTTGTTCGATCCCTCGGCGATCGTGACGCTCACCGCGAAGCCGGACCCGGGCGCCGTCTTCCTCTCCTGGGGTGGCGCGTGTGCGGGGTCCTCGCCGACCTGCTCGGTCACGACGCTCGGCAGGAAGACCGTCATCGCGACGTTCGGGTATCCGCTGACGACGACGGTCACCGGTCCGGGCGGGGGAAGCGTGAGCACAGCCCCAGCCGGCATCACGTGCGCTGGCAGCTGTTCCCACGCCTTCCCCGCTGGCTCGAGCGTCTCGCTCACGGCGACCCCCGATGCGGCGAGCGAGTTCGGGGCCTGGAGCGGAGATTGCACGGGGCTCGACCCCAGCGTATGCACGGTCACCCTCGACCAGCCTCGGTCGGTGACGGCGTCGTTCACGGATCTTGGACCCCCGTCCGCCGACATCACCACGCCGACTTCGCTCGCCGGCCCCGTCCGCATCGCGTTCAGCGAGCCGGTCCGCCACCTCGGTGCCGACAACGTCGTGCTCCGCACCGCCGGCGGCGCCGCCGTCGCGGGATCGCTCTCGTGTCGGAACGAAGACGGAGCGACGGTGTCCTGTTCGAAGGATCTGGTGTTGAGCGCGCAGCTCCGTCCGAGGTCGCCGTTGCTCGCCGGCCAGTCCTATCTCGTCGTGGCGAACCCGAACGGGGTGACGCCGGCGATCGTCGACCGAGCCTCGAACCCCCTGCCGAGGACGGCCGCGAGCTTCCGCGCGGCCACCGTCGTCCCGGAGGAAGGTCCGGGCTCTTCGTTCGCGTGGGGAACCCGCCCCGACGCCCGGGCACGGGGCGGTTCGTACCTCTGGGAGCGACGGGTCGGAGCCTCGATCGCCTTCGCATTCTCGGGTCCCTCGGTCACCCTTTGGACGGTCGCCGGACCCACGTTCGGTCGGGCGAAGGTCGCGATCGACGGCAGGTACCGAACGACGATCGACCCCGGGTCCCGGCCACCCAGCCGCCATCGCGACGGGGGTCGATGCGATCGTCGATAGGAACGGCGCGCGGAGCACCCCGCTCTCCGCCCGATGGGCTCCTCGGAGCGCGCCATCGGCGGCCGGCGGGCGGTTCGTGGTGAGCGGCGTGGCCGGTGCGCGAGCGTGGTTCCGGTTCCGCGGGTCGGCGGTGACGATCACGTCGGCGACCGGCCCGGCCTACGGCCGCGCAGAGATCTGGGTGGATGGGACGCTGCGGCGTCGGCTCGACCTGTCCGCGGCCACCAAGACGTTCGCGGTCGCGAGGACCGTGGGCGGGCTTGCCGACCGGGTGCACTCGGTCCGGGTCGTCGTCCTCGGCCTGCCCGGGAAGGCCGGAACCGGAACCGCGGTTGCGATCGACGGGTGGAGCGTCGCCTGACGACGTTCCACGTTCAGCGGGTCGCGACCAGCCAGAGTCGCCGCGAAGCGAGAGCGAAATCCGCGAGCTCGTCGTCGAACGCCGTGAACGCGCTGAACCCGGCCTCACGGAGCAGGTCGGTCAGCTCGTGGAGCGTGTAGAGGCGGATGGACGTCGTCTGCTCCTGCCGGTCGGCCCCTCGCAGGAACGTCCACCGCGTTTCGACCCGGCCGGTGCCCACCACGTACGTACGATGCTCGAGGACGAACGTCCCCGCTGCCTCGAACCAGTCGCGTTCCCGGAACGAGGGCAGGATCGCCTCGGAGCAGATCGTGTCGATCAGGTAGCGGCCTCCCGGCTTCAACGCTTTGCAGGCGGCTCGGGCCTGGGCGAGATTCCCCGCGTCGTCGAAGTAACCGAACGAGCCCCACATGCAGATCGCGACGTCGAACGTGTCCTCGAACGGGAGCTCGCGCATGTCCGCTCGCTCGACGACGAGATCGGCGGCCCGAGCTTCGTCCAGGAACCGGTCGGTGAGGTCGACCCCCACGACGTCGAGCCCCCGCTCCGCCAGGCGCTTCGCGATCCGCCCGGTGCCACACGGGACGTCCAGGACCCGCATCCCGGCGCGCGAGCCTGTGGCGCGCACGATCAGGTCGACGTGATGGTCGGCGTCCTCGAGCGCCTCCCATCCGAGCTGGACCGCCTGCCAGGCGGGGAGCTCGAACATCTCCTCCCACCAACCGCTCATGCTCGTCCCCCCGCGGCCAGCCATCGGACCCGATCGATCGCTCGGTCGCGGCGGGCATCTTTGACCATCACGGTGGCAGCGTTCCGACCCGCGATACCCATCACCCCTCCACCGGGGTGCGTTCCCGCACCGCACAGGTAGAGGCCCTTGATCGGGGTGCGGTAGTCGCCATAGAAGGGGATCGGCCGGAAGGAGAAGAGCTGGTCCGGGGTCAGCTCGCCCTGCATGATGTTCCCGCCGAGCAGGCCGAACCGCTCCTCCAGGTCCCGCGGGGTGAGCACCTCGACGTGCTCCACCATCGGCGCCAGGTCGGGCGCGTGGGCGGTGACCGCCGCGATCACCTTCTTCGCCCACGCGTCGCGCGTGCGATCCGTGTTCGGTGCGTCGAACGGGAGGTACTGGGTGAACGCGAGCATCAGGTGCTTGCCGGGCGGCGCGAGCCCTTCCGGCTGATGCGCGGTCGGGAAGACCAGCTCGATGTACGGATGCTGGGACGGCTTGCCGTACTTCGCGTCGTCGAAGGCACGCTCGAGGTACTCGACGGACGGCGAGACCGCCATCAGGCCCGTGTGGACCGAGCCCTCCTGGTCCCAGGCCGGGAACGGGGGGAGCCCGGACAACGCGACGTTGACCTTCACGGACCCGCTTCGCGTCCGGAGGCGCTCGACGTCATGGATCACGTCGGACGGGAGATGCACCCGTCCGACGAGATCCAGGTACGTCGTCTTCGGGTGGACGCTGGACACGACCTGGTTGGCGCGCAGCACCGAGCCGTCCTCCAGCTCGACGCCGACCGCCCGGCCCGACGGGCCCACCACGATGCGGGCGGCGCGCGCGGCGGTACGGATCTCCGCACCCGCCGCGCGCGCCGCCCCCGCGATCGCCTCGGAGACGCCGCCCATCCCGCCGTCCACCCATCCCCAGGCACCGAGGTGACCGTCGACCTGCCCGATCCAGTGGTGCATCAGGACGTAGGCGGATCCCGGCGTCATCGGTCCGGCCCAGGCGCCCACCACCGCCTGCGTCGCCAGCGCCCCCTTGACACGGGGATCCTCGAACCACTCGTCCAGCAGGTCGGCGGCGCTCATCGTGAACAACCGGACCAGTTCGTGGACGTCCCGGCCGGTCCATCCGCGGAGCCTGGCGCCGGTCCGCGCCCAGCTCAGGAGGTCGGTCATCCGCATGTTCGGCGGCACGACGAACAACAGCCGCCGCATCAGCTCTCCGACGTGGGCGAAGTACCGGTCGAACGCCACGTACGCCTCGGCGTCGCGCTTGTTGAGGCGCGCGATGTTCTGCACGTCGCGCCGCAGATCGCCCCAGAACGTGAGCGACGTCCCGTCGGGGAACGGGACGAAGTAATCGGGGCTCACGAGCGAGACCCGGTAGCCGAACGCCTTCAGATCCAGCTCCGCGACGATCCGCTCCGGAAGCAGCGACACCACGTAGGCCGCGGAAGAGATCCGATAGCCGTCCCACATCGGTTCGGTGACGGCCGCCCCGCCGAGGACGTCCCGCCCCTCCAGGACGAGGACGTCGCGTCCGGCCTTGGCCAGGTACGCGGCGCACGCGAGACCGTTGTGCCCGCCCCCCAGCACGATCACATCTCGTTGGGTCGCACTCACACGACTCGGACGCCGTCCTTCCACACCTGCTCGATCCGGTCCTTCAGCTTCTCGACTCGAAGGGGTCCCCGTCCACCACGACCACGTCCGCGATCTTCCCCGGAGCGAGCGACCCGAGGTGGTCCTGCAGACCCATCAGCTCCGCGGCGCTCGAGGTGGCCGCGACCAGTGCCTCCGCCGGCGTGAACCCGTTCGCCGCCATATGCGCGAGCTCGTTGAGGTTCCAGCCGTGCGGAGCGACCGGGCAGTCCGTTCCCATCGCGACCTTGACGCCGGCCTCGGCCGCCAGCCGCATCGCGTCGAACTCGGGCCTCCCCAGCCCCTCGAACTTCGCACGGATCTCCGGCGCGAGCTTCGGATCCTTCGCCAGCTCCTCGGTGGTGTCGCCGGCCGTCAGCGTCGGGACGAGCCACGTGCCCCGTTCGACCATCATCTTGGCCGACTCCCGATCGAGGTACGTCCCGTGCTCGATCGAGCGGACACCGGCACGCACGGCGCGCTTGATGGACTCGGGCGAGTGCGCGTGTGCCATCACCGGCCGCTCGAGGTCGGTCGCGGTCCTCACGATCTGGTCGAGCTCGTCCTGGGCGAAATGCGGGTGCATCGGGTCATCGGTGGGCGAGAAGAACCCACCGCTGGAGGCGATCTTGATCACGTCCGCACCCGCGCGGACGACCTCGCGCACCTTGGTCCGAACGCCGTTGACCCCGTCGCACCGACCATCGGGAACCCGGGGTACCCCACGCCCCACTCGACCGAGGTCCCGCCGCTCGGGAGCCACGGATCGTTGTGCCCGCCCGTCTGGCTGAGCATCGTCACGGCGATCTGCATCCGAGGCCCGGGGATCACGCCGTCCTCGACCGCCCGCTTCAGCCCGAGGTCGGCCC
This sequence comes from Actinomycetota bacterium, assembly GCA_005885035.1. Taxonomy (GTDB): domain Bacteria; phylum Actinomycetota; class UBA4738; order UBA4738; family HRBIN12; genus AC-51. The sequence continues at coordinate 12,768 of VAXZ01000016.1, read as the reverse complement.
CGCCGGCGTCGCGCACCGTGGTGATCCCGAGCGCGAGGGTCGTCCGAAGGTTGGCGGGCGTCGCGTAGAAGGCGTAGGAGAAGGGCCGGTGGGTGAGCGTGAGCTCGTCGTCCTCGTACCGGCCCATCAGATGGATATGGCAGTCGAACAGACCGGGGAGCAGCGACTTGCCCTCGCACTCGATCGCCTCGTCGCCGTCCAGCCCCGATCCGACCGCGACGATCCGTCCGTCGTCGATCACGAGATCCGCGCTGGCGAGCGGAGCGCCGGTGCCGTCGAAGACACGCCCACCTCGGAACAGCGTTCTCATCGCACGGCCTCCCTCGTGGTTGTCGGAACGATAGCGTCCGGGCCTCCGCGCTCGCGCCTCGGTCCGGGCAGGCTCAGGTCCCGTTGAGACAACCGGCGCTCTGCGTGGGCAGGCCGGGGATCGTCAACCCGCGGCCGCCGTTCACGAAGTCGTACGCGATCCCGGTCCAGGTGCCCGGCAACCCTCGATACGAGAACGCCTTCGGCTGCTCCGCGTTGTACTGGAACCCGACCCAATCGGGAGCGACGAACCCGTGCGTGTCGTAGGGGGCCACCGCGGCCAGGCCACGTCCGAACCGCCGCTCCTCCACCAGGAACCGGCCCTGGAAGGAGAGGTCGTCCTTCGCGAAGAGCTTGACGTACCAGCGACGGATGTCCGAGAGGTAGTTCATGCGACTCGGGGGCGATTCGGGCCCCACGAAGGTTCGCATGTCCACGACCCTGAGCCGCCCCGCAACCCCGGTCGCCTTCCGGATCACCGTGAGCGGGGTGCGCCAGAGGCTCGAGCCCTGCGCCGGGGTGGACCAGCCCCCCTCACACGTGGCACTCGCCGGTCCGAACCTCGGAGGCGGGCTCGCGGGCAGCGCGGGCGGCGTGGGTGCCGGCGTGGATACCGCCACCGAGCTCGGGGGCAGCGGGCTCGGGATCGCATCGGTCGGTGTGCCTCCACCGTCATGGACGCAGGAGGACACCGCCGCTGCGAGGAAGAGAGAGCACAGGAAAACGATGATCCTTCTCACGGGCGGACTCCGGATCGGCGTCGAAGCTCTGGGAGGATACCGGCCCGATGGACGACGAACGCCGGGCTCACCACCCGCTACCGGTCTCCCGCCGCCGGTTCCTCGAGCGATCGGCGATGGCCGTTGCGGGCGGCGCCTTGTTCGCGTGCACCGGCGGCAAGATCGTCCCCCACGTCTCGGACACCACCGCCGCGATCGAAACGAGATGGCCGATCAAACGGGTGGTGTACGTCATGCTTGAGAACCGGAGCTTCGACAACCTGTTCGGGCGGTTCCCGGGCGTCGAGGGGACGACGACGGGCGTCTCGGACGGTGCCGAGGTTCCGCTCACACGGTGCCCCGACTGGCTGCCCGGCGACCTCCCCCACGATCGAGCCGCCGCGCTCAACTGCTGGAACGGGGGTAAGCAGGACGGCTTCGGCACGGGGGCCTACGGCGACCCGTGGGCCTACACCCAGTTCGACGGGAACGAGGTGCCCAATTATTGGCACTGGGCACACGAGTACGCGATCTCCGACCACTTCTTCTCGTCCGCCAACGGCCCGTCGTACCCGAACCACTTCTTCTTCATCGCGGGGACCTCGGGGGGTGCGATCGACAACCCCGAGAACATCCGGACGAGCCCCATGCAAGACGGTCGGACGTTCAAGAGCTGGGGATGCGACGCCGTCGGGGACGACGTCTTCGTGTTCACGCTGGACCGGCACGGCCAGCTCGCGAAGCACAGCAGTTGCTTCGATTTCCGCACGGTCGGGGAGCAGCTGACCCACTCCGGCGTGGACTGGGCGTTCTACTCGGCGGCGCCGGGCACGCCGGGGTACTTCTGGAACGCCTACAACGGCGTGTCCCAGGTCTTCCACACGGACCTGTGGCACGAGCACACACGCGACGTGGCGACGGTGATCGACGACGCGAAGGCCGGGAAGCTCCCTGCCGTCACGTGGATCACACCGCGCTTCGAGCTGTCCGATCACCCGCCGACGAGCTCCGCCTTCACGCACAACTGGACCAGCGATCTGATCGAGGCGATCATGAAGAGCGACGCATGGGACCAGACCGCGATCTTCCTCACCTGGGACGAATGGGGCGGGTTCTACGATCACATCCGGCCGCCCGTCGTCGATCCGGTCGGGTTGGGCTTCCGGGTTCCGCTGCTCACGATCAGCCCGTATGCCGTCCGCGGTGCGATCGACGACCTGACCGGAGAGTTCTCCACGCCGCTGCGGTTCATCGCGGACAACTGGGGGCTCCCGTACCTCACGGACCGGATCGCGAACACGCACAACTTCGAGCACGTCTTCGACTTCACGAAGCGGCCGCGCCCGCCGTCCGTGACGGGCGTCCGCGTCAAGACCTTCGGACGATTCGACCACTTCCCGGAGAACTACCCGTGGCCCAAGGGCACCGTCCCGGATCCGAGATCGTTCTGACGATCAGCTCCCGCCGATCGGGTTCGGCACGTACTGCTTGACGAGGTTGAGCGCATTCAGGACCGGATAGGACAACGCCGCGATCCCGAGCAGGATCGACAGCACCGTCGTGCTACCGCCCCTGCCCCCCAACCCGCCGACGATCCCGAGCACGACCGCGATCGCACCGAAGACCACGGCGAGCAGTCCGAGCTGATCGGCCATCTGTCCGCCGGCCGCGAGCTGCTGCGAGTACTTGCCCAACAGGGTGCTGTCCGGGTTGAAGTGGTAGATCCACAGGACGACGCTGAAGGCGGCCCCGATCGCCCCGACCAGCGAGCCAACCGTGCCCGCCGGGTTCGTCGTCTTGCCGCTGCTGCCGAAGATGCCACCCATCTGCGGTCGATGATGAACGAGCCGGGCGGCCGGGGCAAGCGGGCGGGCGCAAGCGACAGCGGGCCGCCTGCCTGTAGGCTATGCGGCGAGGGCAACGGATCGTGGTTCGCCAAGAGCGGTTCCCTCCCGGCGCCAGCCGGAGCCTGACGGGTATGCAGCAAGGCCCCGACGGCGAAGGAAGGAGGGATCGCACATGGCAACAGGCACCGTCAAGTGGTTCAGCTCCGAGAAGGGCTTCGGCTTCATCACGCCCGACGACGGCAGCGCAGATGTGTTCGTGCACTTCAGCGCGATCGCGGGTGAGGGTTTCCGGAACCTCGACGAGGGGCAGAAGGTGACCTACGAGGTGACGCAGGGCCAGAAAGGCCCGCAAGCCTCGGACGTCCGTCCCGGCTGACGGGACCACGGAACACAGCGAAGGGGAGGCCGGAAAGGCCTCCCCTTCGTCGTGTCCGGTGTCAGGACTTGTCGGCCGTGTCGGACGCGTCCGGCTTCGGGCGCGGCTCAGGCTCGTTCTCGAGCCCGAGCGCGGCCGGCTCCGATGCCTCGATCGGCGTGCCGGCCTCGATCAGTCCGGCCTCGCGATCGGCGTCGCGCTGGGCGCGCGCGAGGCGCCGCTCCTCACGAGCGGCCGCCTTCTTCGCTTTCCCGCTCTCACGCTGGCGCTTCCCGAAACTGTCCGGCATGCCCACCACGATACAGAGCTTCCCGTTCAGCTGACCCGCGAGCATACGGCTGCTACGGTCGCGCGATGCGTTTGGCCGTGGTCGGCCACATCGAATGGATCCGATTCGCGCGGGTCCGGCACGTCCCCTCGCCCGGAGGGATCGAGCACGCAACCGAGACCTGGCAGGGTGCGGGCGGCGGTGGAGCGGTCGCCGCGGTTCAGCTCGCCAAGCTCGGGGGAACCTGCCTGTTCCTCTCGGCCCTGGGGGACGATCCCGTCGCGGGCGACGTGCGGGCAGATCTCCTGTCCGATCACGTCGAGCTCCACGCGGCCGAGCGGCGAGGCCCCACCCGGACGGCGTTCACGATGATCGACGACACGGGGGAACGCACGATCATCACCATCGGCGAGCGGCTCGAACCGCACGGTGAGGACGGGCTGCCCTGGGACCAGCTCGGCGGGGCCGACGGCGTCTTCTTCACGGCCGGAGACGTCCGGGCGTTGCGGGCCGCTCGGCGGGCGCGCGTCGTGGTCGCCACGTCCCGGGTGCTCGGCGTGCTCGCCGACGGCGGGCTCCAGCTGGACGCCATCGTCGGCAGCGCCGACGACCCGGCCGAGCGATACGAGGCCGGGCTCGTCTCGCCCGAGCCCAGGCTCGTCGTCCGCACCGAGGGGCCGTCGGGTGGTTCGTGGGAGGCGGCGGACGGCGCACGCGGACGATACGCGGCGGCAACGCCGCCCGGGCCGATCGCCGACATGTACGGAGCCGGTGACAGCTTCCAGGCGGGCCTGACCTTCGGGCTCGCGAGCGGTCTTGATATCGACGCGGCGCTCGCCCTGGCCGCCCGGTGCGGCGCGTTCGCCGTGACGGGACGGGGGCCGACCGGGGGGCAGCTCACCGCTTCCGGCCTTCGCGCGTAGCCTAGGAGCGACCGCGGTCCAGGTGGATCGACGAGGAGGATGCGACGGTGGAGCCTTGGTCGTTCGACCTTCACGGCCGGTTCGAGGAGCACACGATCCAGAGCGAGGCGCTCCGGGGCAACCCGCTCGGGGACCCAACCGACCGACCACTGTGGGTCTACGTCCCGCCCGGGTACGACGACGACCCGAGCGAGCGGTTCGCGTCGGTCTACGTGATCCAGGGGCTCACCGGTCAGCTCGACATGTGGAGGAACCGTTCACCGTTCCGCCGGAACTATCCGGAGCTCGCGGACGATCTCTTCGCGCGCGGCGGGGCGCCGCCCGTCATCGTCGTGTGGGTCGATTGCTGGACCTCGCTGGGCGGCAGCCAGTTCCTCGATTCACCGGGAACCGGTGATTACCTCACCTTCCTCTGTGACGAGGTCGTGCCCTTCGTCGATGAGCGGTACCGGACGATCGCCGACCGGTCGCACCGAGGGATCCAGGGGAAATCGAGCGGTGGTTACGGCGCGATGGTGGTGCCGATGCTCCGACCCGACCTGTGGGGAGGGTTGGCGACGCATGCGGGCGACGCGCTCTTCGAGATGTGCTACCTCCCGGAGTTCCGTGACAGCGTTCGGACGCTCCGGGACGAGTACGGCGGATCGTTCGAGAACTTCTGGAAGGACTTCCGAAGCCGGCCCGCGTTCGCGAAGGAGAGCGACGGCCATCTCCTGAACGACTGGTGCATGGCGGCGTGCTACTCCGCGGATCCCGACGGCACCGTTCGGCTCCCGTTCGACCCCTCGACGGGCGCGCTGATCCCCGAGATCTGGGAGCGATGGCTCCGGATGGACCCCGTGCGCATGGTGCCGGAGCATGCCGACGATCTGCGCTCGCTCCGCGCGATCTACATCGACGCCGGGAAGAAGGACGAGTACTTCCTGGATCTGGGCGCCGAGGCGTTCCGTGGTGCGCTCGAAGGGATCGGCGTCACGGATGTCTCTTTCGAGCTGTTCGAGGCGACCCACATGGGGATCGAGTACCGCTACCCCCTCGGCCTCCGGTACCTGGCCGAGCGGCTCTCCGCCTGACCGGTCCGACCAACGGGAGGAACGATGGAATACCGATCGCTCGGCACCACCGGGGTCCGCGTCAGCGCACACTGCCTGGGCACGATGATGTTCGGCGGCAGTGGGAACGCCGACCACGACGATTGCGTCCGCATCATCCACCAGGCGCTCGACGCCGGGATCAACGTCGTGGACACGGCGGACGTCTATTCCAACGGCGAGACTGAGGAGATCGTCGGGAAGGCGCTCGAGGGGCGACGCGATGAGGTCGTTCTCGCGACGAAGGTCCATTGGGAGATGGGGCCCGGTCAGAACGAGCACGGCAACTCGCGACTGTGGATCACCCGCGAGGTCGAGAGCTCGCTCCGACGGCTCCGCACCGATCACATCGACCTGTACCAGATCCATCGCCCGGAAGCCGAGACCGAGATCGAAGACACGTTGAGCGCCCTGTCGGACCTCCAGCGTGCGGGCAAGATCCGGTACTTCGGCTCATCGACGTTCTCGGGCTTCCAGATCGTCGAGGCGCAGTGGGCCGCAGAACGACGTGCGCTCGGGAGGTTCCGCTCGGAGCAGCCGCCCTACTCGATCTTCGCGCGGCAGATCGAGCGCGACGTGCTCCCGGTGGCGCAGAGGTACGGCATGGGCGTGCTGGTCTGGAGCCCGCTCAACCGGGGCTGGCTCACCGGCCGCTACCGTCGTGACGCGTTCGACCGCTCGCCCCAGTCGCGCGCGGGACGGTCGTACGAGGTCAGCGCGAAGCTGTTCGACGACGCTCGCCCAGAGATCCAGCGGAAGCTCGACCTGGTCGAGGAGCTGGCCAAGATCGCGGCGGATGCGGGCGTGTCGATGACGCATCTGGCGATCGCGTTCACCCTGGCGCACCCGGCCGTCACCTCGGCGATCATCGGCCCGAGGACGAGGGAACAGCTCGACGACCTCATAGCCGGCGCCGACGTCCAACTGGAACCCCCGATCCTCGATGCGATCGACCAGCTCGTCGCACCGGGGACCTTGGTCGATGAGAACGACCGCGGGTTCGACCCCTGGTGGCTGGAAGCGGGCGCCCGCCGGCGCTGAACGACTGAAGAAAGCCTCCCCCTGTCGGAACACGTTCCGCACGTTCGTCCTTGTGCTGACGGTCCGGACCGCGGACCCGAAGGGAAGGGAGACGGAGCATGGCGAAATACCTGCTGCTGTATAGCGGTGGCCGCATGCCCGAGACGGAGGCCGAGCAGGCCACCGTGATGAAGGCGTGGGATTCCTGGTTCCACGAGATCGGTTCGGCCCTCGCCGACGGCGGGAACCCGTTCACGCAGGTCAGCAAGAAGATCTCGAGCGACGGTGCCGTCGGCGACGGCGCTCCCTCGGCGAGCGGCTACTCGATCCTCGAGGCGGACTCGCTGGACGCCGCGGTGGGCCTCGCGAAGGGCTGCCCGGTCCTGCAGGGCGGCGCTTCCATCTCGGTCTACGAGACCTTCGAGGTGATGTAGCAGACGTGCGGCGGGTCCTCCGTACGGAGGGCCCGCCGCACGTCCTCACCCGTCCAGCTGCTCGATCGTCGCCAAGGAGGGCGGTCGTTCCGTCCGCAGCCGCGAGCCGACCCGCTCGGCTTCGCGCAGCAAGCGGAGCACGTTGCCACCGGCGACCTTGCCCAGGTCCTCGTCCGAATAGCCGCGATCGCGAAGCTCCTCGAAGAGGGCCGGGTAGCACGAAACGTCTTCGAGCCCATCCGGAACCGACTCCACGCCGTCGAAATCGCTCCCGACCCCGGCCGTCTCGATCCCGGCGATGTCGCGGATGTGGTCGATATGATCGGCGACGTCGGACAGGGACGACGGCGGGGCCGGCTGGGATGCGAACCACGCATCCATCGCCTTGCCCACCGCCTCGCGATCGTCAGGGAACTCCCGTCGCAGGCGACGCAACTCCTCCCACCCGGCTGCGTTCGCCTCGGCGCCCTCAGGGGTGAGGAACCAAGGAACGAACGTCGCCTGGATCACGGCTCCGGACCTTCCGGCCAGCTCGAGGATGTCGTCGGTGACGTTCCTCGGCACGTCGCAGAGGGACCGCGCGTTGGAGTGCGAGAACAGGACCGGGGCCTCGGAGACCGCCATCGCAGCACGCATCGTGTCCTCCGAGGTGTGCGACAGGTCGACGAGCGTCGCGCATCGGTTCAGCTCACGAACCACCTCTTCACCGAAGCGCGTCAACCCGCCGTGGGTTCGTTCGCCCGTGGCGGAATCCGCCCAGTCGGTATCGTCGTTGTGCGTGAGGGTCACGTAGCCCGCGCCGAACGAGGCGAGGATCCGCAACGTTCCGAGCGAGTTCCCGATCGCGTGGCCGCCCTCGACGCCGAGCATCGACGCGACCTTTCCAACGCCGGCGATCCGTTCGACGTCATCAGAGGTGCGCGCGAGCTCGAGTCGCTCCGGGTTCCGACGGATCAGCTCGAAGAGCGCATCGATCTGCTCGAGGCTCTGGGTGACGGACCGGTCGGCCGGGAGGTCCGAGGGCACGAACACGGACCAGAACTGTCCGCCCACCGCGCCGGCCTGCAGCCGCGGGAGATCGGTGTGCAGCTGCGGACACGGTGCGGCGGGGTCGAGCACCTCGCCCTTCTCGCGTGCCTCGCGGAGCGCCCACAGGAGGTCGTTGTGCCCATCGATCAAGGGAGCTTCGCGAAGGAGATCGGCGACCGGTCGCATGCGGTCGGCCAGTATGCGACATCGCGGGCGGTGAGAAGGAAGCGGGGCGGAGACGCGAACGGCTGCACCCGATGACCTGGCGCAGGTCACACGAGGAACGCTGGTCTCCCGGACGCGGCCGAACTGGAAGATGGTCTCCGCCCCGATCAGACGGTGGGCCTGCCCGGACGAGCCGTCAAGTCCGCAGCATGCAGGCTGTCTTCGACTACCAGTAGCGCGCCGTCGCCATGCAGGCGACCGCGAGAACCAGCAGGACGAGGTCGATCTTCCCGTGCTTCTCGATCTCGGCCCCGAGATGCTCGATCCGGGCCTGCTGCTCCGGGGTGGGTGGACCGCCCGAGGCCTCGACCGCATCGCCCACATCGACGAGCCGCTCGACGTTCCGACCGACGCCGTACGCCCCCAAGAACGCCGCGATCGTCGCGAGCACCGCTCCGATCGTCAGGACGAACCCGAAGTGGGAGCCCAACCAATCGCTCAGGGAGCCGAAATCGTTGAGATCGCGGAGCCAAATGATCCATCCGGCCACCACGGTCGTGATCCCCAGGCCGGTGATCACCTTCGCGACCTTGCGCTCCTTCACGGCGACGTGCAGGAGCGGACCCGCGGCGGGACCAACCTCGGCTGCGGCCGGCCCGATGAACCCGACGAACAGGAACGCGGACCCCACCCAGAGGACTCCCGCCACGATGTGCAGGAGACGGAACACGATCATGAACGGGTTGGTCGCAACCATCCTTCTCTCCTCTCGACCCTCGCGATCCGATCGGCGAACGATATGCGGTGCCGCTGCGCCAAGCCAACCTCGGTGCCGGTAGCCTTGGCCCTCGATGCGCGCGGATGACGACTTCAGACCGATCACCACCGAGCGGCTGCTCTTGCGGCGGTCGGTGGCGGGCGATGCCGAGACGATCTCGGCGTACCGGAGCGACCCCGCGGTGCACGCGATGCAGGGATGGGACCGCACGGACCCGGACGGCGTTCGCGCGGAGATCGAGGAGATGGAGGACCGCAAACCGGGGGACCCCGGCGGGTGGGTGCAGTTCACCGTCGTGGCGCGGGACGGCGGCATCGTCGGCGACGTCGGCCTGAGTCCCGCGGACGACGAGACGGGGGTGATCAAGGTCGGCTACACGATCGACCCGCGGTTCCAGAGTCGCGGGTACGCCACCGAAGCGGTGAAGGCACTCGTCGACTACGCGTTCACGACCCTCGATGCGGACATCGTCCGCGCGTACGCGGGCGCGGAGAACATCCCATCCATACGCGTGATGGAGAAGGTCGGGATGCGGTTCATGGAACGGTTCCAGGGCAGCGACGGCGAGGAGACGTGGACCGGCGTTCGCTACGAGGTCACCTCGACGGGTTGAGGCAGACGCGCACGAACGACTACGTGCGGCGGGACACGACGAGGGCGTCGACGGCGACGCAGCCGGTCGGCGAAACGATCGCCGGGTTGACGTCGATCGCATCGACGAGATCGCCGAGGTCCTCGGCGAGGACGCTCATGCGGGAGACGGCGTGCGCGAGTGCGGCGACGTCGGACGGCGCCGCGCCGCGCACGCCGTCGAGGATGCGTCGGATCTTGAGGCGATCGATCAGCCGGAGCGCCGCCGCGTCCTCCAGCGGGGGGAGGCCGAGCGCGCGGTCGTGGAGCACCTCCACCAGGACCCCGCCGGCGGCGACGAGGACGAGGGGGCCGAACATCGGGTCGTTCACGACCCCGAGATGCATCTCGACACCGCTCGGCGCCATCCGCGCGACGGACACGCTCGGGCCGAGACGGGCCGAGACATCCTCGTAGGCGGTCCGGAGGTCTTCAGCGTTCGAGATGTCGAGGCGGACTCCGTCCGCGTCCGTCTTGTGCGCGACGTCCGGAGCCGCCGTCTTGAGCGCCACCGGGTAGCCGACCTCCTCGGCCGCATCGGCCGCGGCGGATGCGCTTTCGGCGCTCCGCGCGGCGACCGTCGGAACGCCGTAGTCGGCGAGCAAGCGAAGGGCTTCCAGCTCACCGACGGGATCAGCTTCGCCGAGGCGCGATCGCCACCACGAGCGAACGTCCTGGGGGACGGGACGCGGCCGGGTCGGGGCCGCTCGGGCGCGCCAGGCCGCATCGTCCAGCAGGTGCTTGAGCGCGCGGAGGCCTGGCGCCGTCCCCTCCAGTACGGGGATCCCATCGTCGCGCAGCATCCGGGCCTCGTCGGCAGCGACCGCCGCCGACAGGTTCGACAGGACGCAGAACGGCTTCGTGGTCGAGCCCCACACATCACGGGCCACCTGGACGTAGCCCTCCTCGTATGGCTCGCCCTGGCGGGTAAGGTCCACGACGAGGGCCATCGCGGCGACGTCGTCGTCGTCATGGAACGCTGCGAACGACTCCCGGAAGATCCGGTCGGCGTCGATCCCCGTCCCCCACGCATCGAGTGGGTTCGCGGCCTCGAGTCCGGGATCCAACGTGGACGCGATCCGTCGCAAGGTCGCTTCCGAGACGCTCGCGATCGGAACGTCGTGCTCGGTCGCGAGGTCGACGAAGAGCGCGCGCTCGCCCCCGCTGTCGTGGACGCTCGCGATCCCCTGGCCGGCGCGCACGCGGCGTGGCGACGAGAACAGCTCGATCGCTTCGGCCATCTCATCGAGCGACCGGACATCGTGCACGCCGTACGCGTCGAAGACCGCCTCGTACGCGCCGTGCTCGCCGGCGAGCGCGCCGGAGTGCGCGGTCACCAACGCCTTCGAGGCATCGGTGCGACCGACCGTGAGCGCGAAGACGGGGACGTCGCGTTCGGCGGCGCGCGCCAACGCCGTTCGGAACCCGTCCGGGTTCCGAACGGTCTCCAACAGCAGCGCGATCACCCGGGTGGATCGCCGCTCCAGCACGAACCGGAGGTACGCGTCCATCGGCGTGACGACCTCCTGCCCGCTCGACACGAGCAGGTCGAACCCGATGCCCCGGTCGTTGAAGGCGAACGCCGCGAACGCCGAGCCGCTGTGCGAGAGGAAGCTCACCGGCCCGGGCCGCAGGTCGTCCGGTGTCGCGAACCCGGTCGCCCGGAGCCTGCCGGGGACGTTCACGAACCCCATCCCGTTGCCGCCGCACACCTCGATGCCGTGTGCGGCGGCGATCGCCGCGACCCGCTCGGCGAGGGACGGACCGTCCGAGGGCTCCTCGTAGAGCGACGAGAACGTGACGACGCTGCCGGCGCCGAGCTCGGCCGCGTCGGTCATCGCCGCTTCGATCCGGGCGTTCGCGACGCCGAGGATCGCGAGGTCGACCGGCTCGGGGACCTCGAGCAACGACGGGTAGCATCGGTAGCCGTCGACCTCGTCGTACCCTGGGTTCACGGGGTAGACAGCGCCGTCGAACCCGCCCCGTCGGAGCTCGACCATCATCTGCCGGCCGAGTGAGCCCGCCTTCACCGACGCGCCGACCACCGCGACCGAACGAGCCTCGAGCATCCGCTCGAGGCTCGTCCGGGGATCGGGTCCGCCGGGCTCGGAGCTCACTTGGAGCGGACGGCGCGGTCCTTCTTCGCTTGGCGGTAGGCCTGCCACCCGGGGATCCCGTTCACGCCGCCGCCGGCGTGCGTCGCGGACGAGCCGTGGTACAGCCCCTTCAACGGGGTGCGGTAGTCGCCGTAGCCGGGCGCCGGCCGCATGTGGAAGAGCTGGTCCGCCGAGAGCTCCCCGTGGAAGATGTTCCCGCCGATCAGCCCCAGCTCCTGCTCCATGTCGTAGGGCCCGATCACCTGGTAGTCGATGATCGAGTCCTTGAAGTTCGGCGCGAGCTCGTCGTAGAGATCGAAGATCCGCTTCGCGTACGCGTCCAGCTCGTCCCGGTGGGGTTCCTTCACCCAATCGTCGGGGACCCACTGCGTGAACATCGAGAACACGTGCGTTCCCTCCGGCGCGAGCTTCTTGTCGAGCGTCGTCGGGATCGTCCCGTCCACGAACGGCGCCACCGACGGCTTCCGCAACAGGTGCGCGTCCTGGAACGCCTGCTCGGCGTAGTCCGACGAGAAGCACAGTTCGACCGAACCGGTGTGCAGATCCTGGAGCTCCTTGCCGGGTTGCGCCTTGAAGTCCGGCAGCTCGCTGATCGCGACGTTGATCTTGACGACGCCGCTCCGCGTCTTCCAACGCTCGATGTCCCACACGAAGTCGGGCGGCAGCTCGTGCCGATCGATCAGGTCGAGGAACGCGATCTGCGGATGGATACAGCTGACCACGACGGGCGCGCGGAGCTCCTGCCCGTCATCGAGGACGACACCGACGGCGCGGCCGTTCCGAACGAGGATCTTCTTGACGCGGGCTCCCGTGCGGATCTCGCAGCCGAACGCCTCCGCGGCCGTGCGGATCGAGGTGCTGACGCCACCCATCCCGCCCTGTTGGAACCCCCAGGATCCGAGGTGCCCGTCGCCGACATCGCCGATCGAGTGATGCAGCATCACGTACGCCGTGCCAGGCTCATCGGGCCCGGCCCACGTCCCGATCACGCCGTTCACCGTGAGCATGCCCTTGACCGCGTCGGATTCGAACCAGTCGTTGAGCAGATCGCTGACGCTCATC
>VAXZ01000015.1 GCA_005885035.1 Actinomycetota bacterium | reverse complement strand
TCCGGAAGATGCCGGCCGCGAGCGAGCGGATGGATCGTCTGATCCAGCTCTCCGTCCCCGGGCTCCTCCCCGAGTACTCCCTCCTGGACGAATGGGCGCTCTGGCTCGAGATCTGGGTGCGCGCTCTGCGGGATCCCGAGATGGCGAAGGAACGCGAGAACCTGGATCGTCGGTGGGTGCAATCGATCTCGGAAGTGATCCGGTACGGCCGTCAGACGGGCGAGTTCCCCAGCGACGCCGGCGATGCCGACGATATCGCGATGGAGTTCGGCGCCATGGTCGACGGCCTCGCGATCCAGGTCCTGCTGAACGACACCGTCATGACGCCCGCCCGGATGCACGACATCTGCCTCGACGTCGCACGCCGGCTGATCGGCTACGACGGAACCCGCTGAGGGTTCACCACACCTTCTCGCCCCGCTCCCCACCGATCCTCAGGTCGCGGCTGTGTGCTTGCCGCAGACGAGGGAAGGAGGTGATCTGGATGATCAAGCAGCTCCGAAGGGGCGCCGTCGCCACCGTCGTGGCGTCGGCTCTGCTCGTCGGCGGCCTGGGCGTCACGCACGCGTTCGCGGCCACGGGCTCGGCTTCGCCGAGCGCGAAGACGAGCGCTTCATCGAGCAGCGGAACCTCGAGCGGCAGCTCGAGTTCCTCGACGAACGACACCTGTCCGCACAGCGGATCGAGCAGCAGCACCAGCTCGAGCGCGTGAGGTGGGGGGCGGGTCGCGCTTCGCGCGACCCGCCCGCCCCCTCAGCCGATCGCCGAGCCCGGCTCGACGTCCCGGTTGGGCCGCACCAGCACCACGCCGTGCTCGGCGCTGTACGCGCCGAGCACGAGCACCTCGGACGGGAACCCGGCGATCCGCTTCCGCCCGAACCCGAGCACGCACACCACCTGGCGGCCAAGCAGATCCTGCTTCCCGTAGTGCGTCAGCTGCGCGCTCGACCGCTTCGTCCCGATCTCCGGGCCGAAGTCGATCGTGAGCTTGTAGGCCGGGACGCGGGCCTCCGCGAAATCCTCGACCTCGGTGATCACGCCGACGGTGAGCCGGAGCCACTCGAACTCCTCCCAGGTGGCGTTCATCGCCGGAACACCACATCGCCGCCGACGATCGTCGTGTCCACCGACGTCTCCAGGAGCGCCGCGGGCTCGTCCACGAAGACGTCACGCGAGAGCACGATCAGATCGGCGAGCTTCCCCGCTTCGATCGAGCCTCGGTCCCCCTCGCCGAAGTTCGCGTAGGCCGAACCGATGGTGGCCGCGCGGATCGCGGCCGGCAGGTCGATCGTCTCCTCCGGGGTCCACGGCTCGGACCCATCGAGGTTCGCTCGCGTCCGGGCGGTGAAGAGCCACACGAGCGGGTCCATCTCGGCGACGTTCCAGTCCGACGAGAAGGCGAGCGTCGCGCCGTGCTCGATCAGCGAGCGGAACGGCCAGGCGTATCGCCATCGGGCGGGGCCGACGTTCGCGCGCCAGTCCTGCACGATGCGGGGCGCGCAGTGGCGAGGCTGCATGCACGCGACCATACCGAGCTCCGCGAAGCGCGGGAGGTCGTCGGGGTGCACGCACTCGACGTGTACGATCTGATGGCGGGCGTCGCGCGGCCCGTTGACGTGGCGTGCGTGCTCCACCGCATCGAGCGCCGTCCGGATCCCGCGGTCACCGGTCGCGTGCGTGAAGGTCTGGAAGCCTCTCCGTTCGAGCTCCGCGATCAGCTCGGCGAACCCCTCCGGCGGGTAGAAGGTTCCGCCCGAGGTGTCCGGGCGGTTCGCGTATGGCTCAAGCATGGCCGCCGTGTGGGGCTCGATCACGTCGTCGATGTAGAGCTTGATCGGTCCCACCCGGAACCGGTCGTCATCGTTCGCGGCCTTCGCCTCCGCGAAGGCGTCCAGCTCCTCGGAGGTGGTCCCCGGCGGGTGGAACAGCGCCGCGATCACCCGGGACCGCATGGCACCCTCGTCGCGGGCCCTCCGGAAGAGGGGGAGGTCATCCACCGAGTTCTGAGGCTCGACCGCCGTCGTGATCCCGAGCTCCGCTGCCATGTCGAGGCTCCGGAGAAGCCTTCGGTACATCTCGTCGGGGGCGAAGTTCGGGACCTGCTCCGCGAGCGCCGCCTGCCCGTCGCGCGAGAGCCCCATCACCGCGAAGTCGGTCACGAACCCGGTGGGCTCGCCCGTGCCGGCGTCGATCTCCGGACGACCGAAGGCGAGCGACCTCTCCGGCGCTCCGATGCCGAACCGCCGCATCGCCTCGCGGTTCAGCCAGACGTTGTGGACGTCGTAGGAGAAGACCATCAGCGCCCGACCCGGCGCAACGCCTTCGAGATCCTCGGCCGTGGGGCGACGCCGGCCCGGGAGGGCCGCGTAGCTCCAGTCCTCCGCCACGATCCACTCGCGGTCGGGATGCTCGGTCGCGTATCCGTCGATCGCCGATCGAACGGAATCCAGCGTGGTCGCGTCGCCGAGCTGCACCGCGTCGGCGTCGGCGCCGGTTCGCAGGTGGTTGTGCGCGTCGATGAAGCCGGGCAGGACCGTGTTGCCGCCGGCGTCGAGCTCCTCGGCACCGGCCACCGCGTCGCGCACCTCGCGATCGTCGCCGACGGCCACGATCCGGGCGTCCCGAACCGCGACCGCCTCGGCCCTCGGACGGCGTTCGTCGACGGTCCACACCTTCGCGTTGCGGATCACCAGATCCATCGTGCGCGTAGCTGACCGGACCGTCGGCACCGGCGTCAACCCTCGTCGCGGCGGCTATCGTTCGCCCCGATGCCGACCCCGTTCATCCTCGACGTCGACACCGGTGTCGACGACATGGTCGCGCTCCTGTTCGCCGTCGCGTCCCCGGAGGTCGAGCTGGTCGCCGCCACATGCGTCACCGGCAACGTGCATGTGGACACGGTCACGCGCAACACGTCGCTGGTCCTCGAGCTCGCCGACGCCGGAGACGTGGAGATCGCGCGCGGCGCGTCGGAGCCGCTCGACGGCGGGTGGCAACCCTTCCCGGTGGTGCACGGCCCCGAGGGGCTGGGCGCGTACGTCCCGGGTCACCATGCGAAGGCCATCTCGGCGCGGAACGCCGCGACGCTGATCGCGCAGGAAGCCGCTCGGCGGCCCGGCGAGGTGACCCTCGTCGCGACGGGACCGTTGACGAACGTGGCGCTCGCGCTGGAGCTGGAACCCGCTCTCCCGACGCTGCTCGGCGGCTTCGCCCTGATGGGAGGCGCCTATCGGGCCGGCGGCAACGTCACTCCGCGCGCCGAGGCCAACGTCTGGATGGACCCGGAGGCGGCTGCACGGGTGTTCGACGCATGGTCGGGCCTCGCGCGCCGGCCGCGCTGCGTCGGGCTCGACGTGACCGAACGGGTCTGGCTCACCCGCGAGGACGTCCAGGCGATATGCGCCCCGGCCCCCTCCAGCGAGCTGGCGACGTTGATCGGTCAGGCCGTGCCCTTCTACATCGACTTCTACGCGTCGACCGGTCGCTTCGACGGCGCGAGCATGCACGACCCGCTGGCCGTCGCGGCCGCGATCGACCCCTCGGTCTGCGAGTGGATCGACACGCGGGTCGAGGTGGAGCTTGCGGGCAGGTGGACCCGTGGCGAGACGGTGACCGACCTGCTGGACATCCGCCACACGCGATGGTCGGAGTGGGCGAAGGAGGAGAACGCGCGGATCGCGGTGTCGGTGGACGCGCCGCGCGTCGTCGCCCGACTGATCGAGCGGTTGCGCGGGCTCGTTTCGGAGCGCGCGTGAGCGAGACCGGCGGGCTCGTGGTCATGGGGGCGATCAACGTCGATCTCGTCGTGTCCGGCGCGACGTTGCCCCGGGAAGGCGAGACCGTGACCGACGGAGAGTTCTCCCGCCACCACGGCGGCAAGGGCGGGAACCAGGCAACGGCCGCGGCCAGGGTGCTCGGTGACGCGGGCAGCGTGGCGATGCTCGGCGCGGTCGGCGACGACGAGATGGGCCGCGCGGCCCGCGCCGCGCTCGAGACCGAGGGGGTCGACGTCGCGAACGTCTCGGTGGTGTCCGGCACACCGACCGGGGTCGCCCTGATCGCCGTCGATCGAGGCGGCCAGAACCAGATCTCGGTGGCGCCGGGCGCGAACCGGGACCTGGGCGATCCGACCGAGGCCCTCGAGGGTTCGCGCCCGGCGCTCGTCCTCGCCAGCTGCGAGATCCCGTTCGCCGCATTGAGCGCGGCCGCAGCCTGGTGTGGCACGAACGGGGTCGCGTTCGTGTTGAACCCCGCACCGACCCATCCGATGCTTCGCGAGCTCCTCGAGCACACGACCGTCGTGACCCCGAACCACGGCGAGATCGGGAAGCTCGCCCCGACGAGCGGCGACGCCGTCGATGCCGCACACGCGCTCCTCGACCGGACGCCCGGCCTCGCGGTCCTGGTCACGATGGGCGAAGCGGGCGCCTATCTCCTGGATGACGAAGGCGAGGCCGGGATCCCCGCGGCGAGCGTCCATGCGGTGGACTCGACCGGCGCGGGCGATTGTCTCAACGGGGTGCTCGCCGCGGGCCTGTGGGAGGGGCGACCGATCCGCGAGGCCGCCGCGCGCGCCGTCGCCGCGGCGACGATGTCGACCGCGGTCGCCGGCGCCCGCGAAGGCATGCCCACGCGCCAGGAACTCGAGGAGTTCCTGGCGCGCTAACGCCTCGCGTGCGTTTGCTAGCGTGAGCCGTCATGACGAGGTCCGAGCTGAGCGACGCGTTCGCGCACCACGTGTGGGCGACCTTGCGGTTGCTCGACGTGTGCCGAGAGCTCGGCCCCGAGCAGCTGGAGACCGCCGTCCAAGGAACCTACGGCTCGATCCTCGACACGATGCGACACCTCGTCGCAGCCGATAGCTCGTACCTATTCGTCACGACCCGTGGGCGCACCCAACCCATCGACGAAGAGGACATGGACCTCGCCGCGCTCGCGACAGAGATGGAGGGCCACGGCGACGCCTGGTCCTCGCTCCTGGCAGAGCGTCCGGATCCGGACGAGGTCCTCGAGAGACATCGGGACGACGGATCCGAGACGCATGCCCCGATGGGCATCCGGCTCGCGCAGGCGCTGCACCATGGGAGCGACCACCGAAGCCAGATCTGCACCGCCCTGACGACACTCGGCGTGGAGCCGCCGAGCATCGACGTCTGGGACTTCGGTGAGCACGACGGCCGCGTCATCGAGATCCCACCTACATCCTGACCCCGATCGACAGCGACGTCAGCGCACGGGCAGGTAGAAGGGCTTCGAGGAGATCGTCGCTGGCACCCTCCGGTTCCGGACCTCGACGGATACCGGTGCGTCCGGCGACACGTCGCCGTGCACCCACGCGAGTCCCACCGCGCTGCCGAGCGTGTGGCCGTACGCCCCGCTCGTCACGTGCCCGACCCGTTCGTCACCCGACAGCACGGACTCCGCGTGCCAGAGCATCGGTGCCGGGTCGTCGAGGCTGACCGACAGCAATCGGCGATCGCGGGGAGCTTCCTTCCGCTCGCGGAGCGCTTCGCATCCGACGAAGTCCTTCGCCAGTCGAACAGCGAAGCCCAGCCCCACCTCGTATGGATCATCGAGGGGGCCCATGTCATGCCCCCACGACCGGAACCCTCGTTCCAGCCGGAGCCCGTCGAACGCGAAGCCGCCAGCGTGGCGGAGGCCGAGATCCTTGCCGGGAAGGGGAACGCGTCGTCGGAGAGGTCAGCGTCGGTCATGCGCTGGAGCAGGTCGCGTGAACGCGGGCCCGCGAGGTGCAACACCGCGAACGCACTCGTCACGTCCGTGACCGTGGCTTCGGATGGCAGCCCTGTGCGCAGGAGCGCCTCCGTGCGGCGTTGATACGCGGTCGGCGCGACCACCAGGAAGATCTGCTCGGCGAGCCGCGTCACGGTCGGATCCATCTCGATGCCGCCGCGATCGTTGCACAGGAGCGTGTAGACGACCCGGCCGATCGGGACGTCGACATCGGACGCGCAGAGCCACTGCAAGCCGTCCACCGAGCCAGGGCCTTGGACGAGGAACTTCGAATAGGTGGTCAGGTCGAACAGCGCCACGCCCCCGCGAGCGGCGGCCATCTCCTCACCGACGGGTCCGAACCACGATGGCCGGTCGAAGTCGTAGAGCCACACCGGCTCCTCGGTCGCTCCGGGCTCGAACCACCCTGGCCGTTCCCACCCTGCGGCTTCGCCGAACGCCGCGCCGGCGGTGCGGAACCGATCCTCGAGAGGCAAGCGACGGATGCCGCGTCCGGACGAGGGCTGGAGCGCCGGCCAATGCATCGCGTAGAGACGCCCGAGGGTCTCCGACGTCTTCTCGTGCAGCCATCCTCGGTCGTTGGCCCACCGCCCGGTCCTCGCGATGTCGACCTCGGTGAGATCCATCGTCGGGTGGCCCTCGACGATCCATTCGGCGAGCGCCTTGCCGGCACCCGGGCTGAAGATGATTCCCTGCGAGTTGAACCCGGCGGCGATCCAGAGGCCTGGAGCCTCCGGGAACTCGCCGAGATGGAAGTTCGCGTCCGGCGTGAAGCTCTCCGGACCACGGAGATAGTGTTCGAAGCCGATGTCCCGCAGGACGGGCAGCCGTTCACGCGCGTTGGCGAGGACCGGCGCGAAGTGCTCCCAGTCCTCGCCGAACTCCACGAACCCGCCGGTGTCGATGTCGCCGGGCGCCTTCGGCTTGCCTTTCGGCTCGAAGGCGCCGACCAGGAGCCGGCCGCGGTAGTGCCGGACGTAGAGGTACCCGTCCAGGTCGCGCAGGACCGGGAGCTGTTCGTCGGCGACCGGCGTCTCGTCGGTCATGACCCACACGTGCTCCGCGGGGTACAGGGAGACGGAGGCGCCGGCGAGCCTCGCAAGCTCGGAGGTCCACAGGCCGGTCGCGAGCACGGCCAGCTCGCACTCGATCGTGCCTCGGTCGGTGGTGACGCCCGCGATCCGTCCGTCGCGCCGCTCGAAACCGGTCACGCTGACACCGAACACGAACCTCGCGCCGCGGTCCTTGGCGCCCTTCGCGAGCGAGAGCGCGGCGTCGCCGGGGTTGACGGTCGCGTCGTGCGGGAAGATCGTCGCGCCGACCAGGTCCTCGACCTCGGCTTCCGGCCAGTACTTCCGGACCTCCTGCGGCGTCATCTCGTGGGCCTCGATCCCGAAGTCCTTCGCCATCGAGAGACCGGCGCGGAGCTCCTCCATCCGGCCTCGCGTCCGCGCGACGGTCAGCGCTCCCACCCGGCGGAGACCGGTCTCGACGCCGGTCTCCGCCGGGAGGGACTCGTACAGCGGTGCGTTGACCCGGCTGAGCTCGGTGAGAGCGTGCGTCCCTCGGACCTGCGCGACCAGCCCGGCCGCGTGCCACGTGGTCCCGCCCGTGAGGCGGGTCCGCTCCAGGACGACGACGTCTGCGACTCCGAGCTTCGTCAGGTGATATGCGACCGACGAGCCCGCGACGCCGCCGCCGATCACGACGATCCTGGCGCGGTCGGGGGGCGCGGAGAGCGGTTCGAGGATCGAGCTGTCGAGCTCGCGGTTCGCGAGGCGCTCGGGCGCGGTCATGGGCAAGAGCATGGCGCACCGACCGGTGTGCGCGTCAACCTCTTGCGCTGGCCGAGGGCGCCCGCCCGCCGGGATCTGTCAACATGCTCACGACAACGTCTCGAGACGCAGTCGTGAAGATGTTGACGAAGCGCTCCGACGACAAGACCCAAGCGCGGTGACCCGTTGACGAAGCGGCGGCACCACGACGGATCACCCCAACAACGCCCGGCCCATCTCCTTGCGGTAGCGCTCGTTGAAGTCGTATAGGAATCGGTCCTGGCGAGGGTAGACGCCGGTGGTGAACGCGCGCGATCCGACGCCCGTTTGCGCGCGCTGGCAGACCTCCCAGTCCTGCCTCGAGATCAGGTCCCAGAGCTCGACGACCGGCTCCGGGTTGAACAAGGACGGGTCGCCGATCGTCTCCGGCCGGAACAGGTATTCGGACACAACCGTCGTATGCGAAGGGCCCTTCGGATACCCGATGTAGTACATGACGCAGTCCGGGTGCAGGTTCAGCATCAGGTTCGGGAACTGGTACGCGCCGTAATACATGGAGTAGTCCTCCGGTTCGAGCCCGGGAAGCTTGGGCAGCTCGGACTCGCCGGTCATCGTGAAGCTCGTGGCGCCCTCGCGCATCCAGTTGCCGTCGTCGCGGGTCTCCTCGTCCCACACCTCCCCGAACCGGAACAGCGGCACGACCTGCACGAGCTCGGGGTGGATCTGGGGACAATGGAGACACTCGTTGTAGTTCTCCACGACGATCTTCCAGTTCGCCTCGACCTCGTAGACGATCCGTACGCCGACCCGCAGCTCGTCCATCTTGAACCGGTCGAACATGTTGACGCTCTCGGCGCCCTGGCCCATCCACTCCATCAACGGACGAGGCTGACGCGCCATGCTCACGAACAGGAACCCCGCGTAGCTTTCGACAGCGAACCCGTGCAGCGGGTAATCGCTCCGATCGAAGAGCTCGCCCTCCTTCACGTTCGGCGTTCCCACCAACCGTCCGTTCAGGTCGTACGCCCACGCGTGGTACGGACAGACGAACGCCTTGCGGATATGACCGGCCGCAGGCTCGTCATCCAGGAACTTCGTCCCACGGTGGCTGCACACGTTGTAGAACCCGTGCAGCTCGCGCCCCTCGTTCCGGGTGATGAAGATCGACTCCCCCGCGAGGTCGCGCACGATGTAGTCGCCCGGTTCGGGGAGCTCCTCGGTCCGCCCGATGCAGACCCAGTCCCCGAACCAGATCCGTTCGCGTTCCTCGTCGTAGGTCTCGAGGCTCGTGTAATCGGGCCCGGACAGCGTGGGGCGTGGCTTCCATGCGCGTTCGTCGTACCTGATCGGCTCTTGCTCGGTCTGCATGCGGGTCTCCTCGGACGGGACGCCCTCAAGGATACGGACCTGGTCCCTCCGGATGGTAACCGGCACCCCGACCGCAGCCCGTACGATGTGGCCATGCCCGTCGTCGAAGGGTTCAATATCACCCCGGTCAAGTCGACCGCATTGCTCCAACCCGCCGCGATCGACCTTCGGCCGGAAAGCGCCGTCGGTGACCGGCGCTTCCTCTTCGTCCGTGCCCACGGAGAGCGGCTGTCTGGCGAGACGAAAGCTCCGTTGATGAACATCCGGTCGGCCTACGACGTCAACGAAGAGCACCTAACCTTGACGTTCCCGGACGGCACGACCGCCGAGGGAGGATCGGCGTCGTCCGGCGAGCCCCGCACCGTGAAGCTGTATGACCGCGAGGTGCCGGCTCGCCGGGTGGATCCGCTCTTCACGGAGGCCATCCGAACGGCCACCGGGGACAACAGGCTTGAGCTGCTCCGCGTGGATGAGCCCGAGTACGCCGGTGGGATCGACCGGGTCTCGATCGTGTCGCGCGCCTCGGTCGACGACCTCGGGAGCCGCGGCGGGGTCGAGGGGCTGGACTCGCGCCGCTTCCGGATGCTGATCGAGATCGCGGATGCTGAACCGTTCGAAGAAGACACGTGGGGTGGTCGGCGCATCCGGATCGGCGACGCGGTCGTCACGGTCGGCGATCCGATGCCCCGGTGCGTCGTCACGACGCTGAACCCGGACACGGCGAAGAAGGACTTCCCCACGCTCGACATCCTCGCGAGCTACCGCAAGCGTGGCACGGAGCTCCTGTTCGGGATGTACGGCGAGGTCGAGGTTGCCGGCGAGGTCCGCGTCGGTGACGCCGTCGGGCCGATCTAGCCGGCCGCGGCGAAGGCCACGATCTCCGCCGTGTGTTCCTGGTAATGGTCGACCGTCTCGTCCGTGAACTCGGAGGCGGCCGCGTCGGTGACGTCGGTCATCGCGAGCAACGCGGCGCGGGCCCGATCGCGCCCGCGCTCGGCGGCGACGATGACCTCGTCCCACGACTTGCCCTTCCCGTCTTCGGCCACCATCCGGTTGAGCGCTTCCCAGTCCTGCTCGGGCGGCTCGGGCTGCCCGGCCGACATCCGCTCCAAGACGTCACCGACGTAGTCGGCCCAGTACCCGCAGTGCCAGACGAGATCCTTCACCGACCATCCGGGGACGACCCCCTCCACCTCCCGACGGTCATCGGGGACGCCGTCGAACGCACCCACGAGGGCGCTCCACGCCTCATCCTCACGTCCGAGCAACGTCTCACGATCCATCGCTCACTCCTCCTGTCGTCGAGGGCATCGGGGTGTACGCCAGGGCGTGCGCCTCGGCGACCCCCTCGTTCGTCACACGGCCGTCCCACGTGTTGACCCCGCGCGCGAGGGATGGATCGCCGCGAACGGCGGTCTCGACGCCGGCGCTCGCGATCTCCAGGACGTACGGCAACGTCACGTTCGTCAAGGCGTACGTCGACGTGCGCGGCACCGCACCCGGCATGTTCCCCACGGCGTAGTGGACCACGTCGTCGACCACGTAGGTCGGGTCCGCGTGCGTCGTGACGTGAGAGGTCTCGAACGTCCCGCCCTGGTCGATCGAGATGTCGACGAGCACCGAGCCGGGACGCATCTGCCTCACGAGCTCGGCGCTGACCAGATGCGGCGCGCGGGCTCCGGGGACCAGCACGGCGCCGATCACCAGGTCGGCCTCCACAACCAGCCGTTCGATAGCGAGCCGCGAGGACGTCACGGTCTGGATCCGCCCGTGCCAGATCCGGTCGATCTCGCGGAGCCGGTCGACGTCTTTGTCCAGCACGACCACCTCGGCTTCCATCCCGGCGGCGATCTGCGCAGCGTTCCCGCCGGCCATCCCCCCACCGAGCACGACGACCCGGGCGGGCATCACGCCGGAGGCCCCGCCCATCAGGACCCCCCGGCCGCCGCTCGGCCGCTCGAGGTACTTCGCTCCCTCCTGCGGCGCCATCCTGCCGGCGATCTCCGACATCGGCGCGAGGAGCGGGAGACGCCCGTCCTGCGTCTGGACCGTCTCGTACCCGACGGCGCGGACCCCCCGATCAACGAGGAACCGGGTCAGCTTCTCGTCGGCCGCCAGGTGGAGGAACGTGAAGAGCACGTGGTCGGCGCGGAACCGTTCGAACTCCTCCGGCTGCGGCTCCTTCACCTTGACGATCAGCTCTGCCTCGGCGAACACCGCTTCCGCGTCGGGCGCGATCTGGGCGCCCGCGGCCACGTAGTGGTCGTCGGCGATCGCCGAGCCGACCCCCGCGGTCGTCTCCACGATCACCCGGTGGTCGCCATGCACGAGCTCGCGGACGCCCTCGGGCGTCGCGGCCACCCGGTACTCGTGGTTCTTGACCTCCTTCGGGATCCCGATGATCACCGGGCTGCCTCCACGTCGTCCAGGGCCGCCCTCAACCCCTCGGCGAGCTCGCCGAGCTCGTCGGATCCGATCACGAGCGGGGGCGAGATCTGCATCGCCCCCGGGCCGAGCGCCCGAGACATGATGCCGTGCTTCCGCGCGGCGAGCACCACCCGGCCCGCGGCGCCGGGATCACCCTGCAGGATCGAAGGGTCGATCTGCACGGCCGCGAGCACCCCGGTCCCCGACCGGACCTCCCCGACCATCGGGTGCGCTTCGAGGGGCGCCAACGCCACCGTCAGCTCGCCCTCCAGGGTCTTCGCCCGCTCCAACAGGCCCTCGCGATCGATGATGTCGAGGTTCGCCAGCGCCGCGGCCGAGACGGCGGCGTGCCCCGAATACGTGTAGCCGTGACGGAACATGCCGGCACCCTCACGCCAGAACGGCTCCCAGACCGAGGGGGCGGCGATCACGGCCCCGAGGGGCAGGTAGCCGCTCGTGATCCCCTTCGCACAGGTGATCAGGTCGGGCTCCAGCCCGAACCGGCCGCTCGCGAACCATGCGCCGCAGCGCCCGAAACCGGTGATCACCTCATCGGCGACGAACAGCACGCCGGCGTCCCGGCACACGCCGCGCACGGCTTCCAGGTAGCCGTCGCGAGGGGGGAAGACGCCCCCGGCGCCGATCACGGGTTCGCAGAAGAACGCCGCGGTCCGATCCGCCCCGACCCGGTCGATCGTGGATCGGAGCGCCTCGGCGTCGTCCCATGGAACCTCGACCACGTCCTGCAGCAACGCACCGTATCCGGCCAGGTTCGCCGGGATCCCCGAGAGCGAGGTCCCGGCGGCGTGCATCCCGTGGTAGGCGCGCTCGCGCCGGATCAGGACCGTCCGGTCCGGCTCGCCCGCGAGCGACCAGAACCGGCGGACGATCTTGGTGGCCGTGTCGATCGAATCCGAGCCGCCGCTCGTCAGGAACACCCTCGCGTTGGGCATCGGCGCGAGCCCCGCGACCCGCTCTGCCAGCGCCTCCGTGGGTGGGTTGGTCAGGTCCCCGAAGGTCGAGTGCGCCGCGAGCTCCGCCATCTGCCGCCGGGCGGCTTCGGCGATCTCGGTCCGCCCATGCCCGACGTTGCAGAACCAGAGGCCGGCGGTCGCATCCAGGTACCGGTTCCCCTCGGCGTCCCAGACATGCGACCCCCGCCCGCGGACGATCGACAGACCCCCCTCCGCCTCGACCGCGGCCATGTCGGCGAACGGGTGCCAGAAGCTCGTCATGCCGCAGATGTTCCCAGGATGCGAGCGGGAAGGGGTCCATGGACGCCGCAGTCATTCCGGACTAGCCTTCGGCTGACCGTCCCAGGGGAGGGAAAGCAGTGGATCCCACGATCGACCCAGCATTCCTGCGTGGTCTCACCCAGCGTCGACTCTCGCGCCGGGATCTGATCCGGTATGCGGGCGTCGGAGCCGGGGCGCTCAGCCTCTCCTCCATCCTCGCCGCGTGCGGTGTGAAGTCGAGCGGAGGAGCGGCGGGGTCCGAGTCCGCGGCGGCCTTCGACTGGGCCTCCCAGACCCTGCATCACCAGCTGAACTTCGCGAACTGGCCGTACTACATCGACGTGAGCCACGGGACGCATCCCACCCTGGAAACGTTCACCCAGAAGACCGGCATCCAGGTCAACTACAAGCCGGTCATCAACGACAACCAGGCCTTCTACGCGAAGCTCAAGCCCTCGCTCGAACAGGGGAAGCCGACCGGCTGGGACATCGTCGTGATCACGAACGGGGCCCAACTGTCGGAGCTGATCGACAACGGTTGGCTGATCCCGTTGGACCTCTCCCAGCTGCCCAACTTCACCGCGAACGCAAGCCCTACGATCAAGAACCCCACCTACGACCCGGGCAACAAGTACACGGTCGTGTGGCAATCGGGACTCACCGGTATCGCGTACAGCCCGAAGGCGACCGCGGCGCTCGGGCGGGAGCCCAACAGCCTGAACGACCTCTTCGATCCTGCGGTCGCGGGCCACGTCGGGATGATGAGCGACAACACCGAGCTCGGGAGCATCGGGCTCCTGAAGCTCGGGATCGAGCCGTCAACGTCGACGCCGGACGACTGGACCCAGGCTGCGACCGTGCTGCAGAAACAGAAGGACGACGGGATCCCGCGCGGCTACTACGACCAGGGGTACATCAACCAGCTCGAGAACGGGAACACGTGGATCACCCAGGCATGGTCGGGCGACGTGTTCATCGCCCAGCAGTCCGGGTACCCGGAGCTGAAGTTCATCGTTCCGAACGAAGGCGTGATGTTCTGGCACGACAACATGATGATCCCGGTCGGTGCGGCGAACCCCCTGGACGCGCTCACCTACATGAATTACGTCTACGACCCGCAGGTCGCAGCGCTGATGGCCAACTACATCTGGTACATCACGCCGGTTCCCTCGGCGAAGCCGATCGTCGAGGGACTCCCCGGTGGGAAGGCCGTCGCCTCGAGCCCGCTCGTGTTCCCGGATCAGGCCATGTTGGACAAGACGCACCAGTACTACGTTTACAAGGGCGTAAGCGACCTCGACCAGTGGAACAACACCTTCGATCCGATCATCACGGGCTGAAGCAGAAGAAAGCCCGCGGAAAGAAGCGACTGGCGCCATACGGGCTGACGGCTCCCGGCGTCCTGTGGCTCGCGATCTTCTTCCTCATCCCCATGGGAGCGATGCTCGTCCTGTCGCTCGAGACGAGGATCCCCACGCTGGGCTTCAAGAACTCCGGGTACCAGTTCACCTGGCACGTCGGCGAGTACGGCGCCGCGTGGGCGCAAGCGCACGTCCAGTTCGTCCGCTCCCTCTGGTACGGAGCGATCGTCACGATCGTGACGCTCCTCGCCGGCTACCCGGCCGCGTACTGGATCGCCTTCAAGGGCAGACACCACAAGACCACCTATCTGTTCCTGATGCTGTTGCCGTTCTTCGTGTCGTTCGTGATCCGGTCGCTCGCGTGGCAGTTCATCCTGTCGGACGACGGCATCGTGATCTCGAACCTCGAGCGGTGGCATCTGTTGCCGCAGGGGTTCCACATCCTGTCGACCTCGACCGCGGTGATCGCCGGGATCGCCTACAACTCGCTGCCGTTCATGGTGCTGCCGCTCTACGTCTCGCTCGAGAAGATCGACCGCAACGTGGTGGAGGCGGCTCGTGACCTCTACGCGACCCCGCGTCAGGTCTTCCGCAAGGTCATCCTGCCGCTGTCCATCCCCGGCATCTTCGCCGGGTTCCTCCTGACGTTCATCCCCGCGGTCGGCGACTACGTGAACAACGACATCCTCGGCGGACCCAACACCACGATGATCGGCAACGTGATCCAACGGGCGTTCCTGAACGACCAGAACTACCCGCTGGCCTCGTCGCTGTCGTTCATCCTGATGGTCGGACTCCTGATCGGGATCCTGATCTATGCGCGCGTGCTCGGGACCCGCCAGATCGAGGAGTACATCTGATGGCGACCATCGCGGCCCCGGAGCGGATCGAGGCGCTGGAAGCTCCGGCCCGGCGGACCCCCAAACGGTCCTGGAAGAACCTGATCCTGCCGACCTACACGAAGCTGGTCATCGCCTACCTCCTGGTGCCGATCGCAGTGATGATCCTGTACAGCTTCAACGCGAACACCGCGGCGAACGCGTCCGCGCCCAAGGTCTCGTTCCGCTGGCAGGGCTTCACGTTCGACTGGTGGAGGCAGTGGAACGGCGTCCCGGACCTGACGTCGGCGCTCTGGAACTCGCTCCTGATCGCCGTCCTCAGCACCATCGTCGCCACGATCTTGGGCACCATGATCGCGCTCGCGCTCGTCCGGTACCGGTTCCGGGGCTCGGGGACGCTCGAGGTCGTGATGTTCCTGAACATCGCCGCGCCCGAGATCGTGCTGGGGGCAGCCCTGCTCTCGTTCTTCGTCCTGATCAACTTCCAGCAGGGTCTGCTGAGCATCTTCGTCGCCCACGTGATGTTCAACATCGCGTTCGTGGCCATCGTCGTCCGGGCTCGATTGTCGGGCTTCAACCGGGAGATCGAGGAGGCCGCGCAAGACCTCTACGCCGATGCCGTGCAGACGTTCATCAAGGTAACGCTCCCGCTGATCTGGCCCGGGATCCTGGCCGGGGCACTGCTCGCGTTCGCGTTGTCGATCGATGACTTCGTCACGACGAACTTCGTGGCGGGCCAGACCGTCACGTTCCCGCTGTGGGTCTACGGCGCCGTGAAGGTGGGGATCCCGCCGCAGGTCTTCGTCATGGGGACCGCCATCTTCCTGGCGGGGGTCGTGATCGCGTTCGCGAACGTCGGTTCCTCGCGGCGGAAGGGGCGGGCGATGGTCCAGGCCGAGACCGAAGACAGCGCCTGAGTACCCCTCAGGTCAGGGCCCGCACCCCGCGCTTCCGCAGCTGGTCCGCGACGATGTTGCGCTGGATCTCCGACGTCCCCTCCCAGATCCGATCCACGCGCAGCTCGCGGTGGAAGCGCTCCGCCACGTTCTCCCGCATGTAGCCGCGCCCGCCGAAGATCTGCACGGCGCGGTCGGACACGCGACCGGCCATCTCGCTCGCGAACAGCTTGGCCATGGAGCACTGCGCGTGCTGGATCTTCACGTCGACGCCGGCGTCGATCTCCTCCGCGACCCGATACGTCATGAGGCGCGCCGCCCACAGCTCGGTGAGGGAGTCGGCCAGCATGTGCCCGATCGCCTGATGCTCCACGATCGGGACGCCGAACTGGATCCGGTCCTTCGCGAAGGCGGTCGCCTCCTCGATCAGGCGCTCGGCGGCGCCGCAGCACCGGGCGGCGATCATCAAGCGCTCGTAGCGGAACCACGCGTAGGTGAACGTCATGCCGTCGCCCTCGGCGCCGATCAGGTGGGTCGCCGGGACCCGCACGTCCTCGAAGGCGACGATCGCGTGCGTGTCGGCGTACGTATGCGAATACCGGGGTTCGCGGACGAGCCGAACGCCGGGCGTGTCCTTGTCCACGACGAACATCGCGTGCTCACCGTCATGCTCGCCACCGGAGAGCTTCGCCTGGAAGAAGATGTGGTCGGCGGTGTTGTACGACGTCACGTGCATCTTCTCGCCGGTCAAGACGTAGTCGGGGCCATCGCGTCGAGCCGTCGACGCGATGGCGTCGACGTCGGAGCCCGCGCCCGCCTCGGTGATCGCGTAGCATTCCCGGCGCTCCCCGCGGATCGCCGGCTTCAGCCACCGCTCGATCTGTTCGTCCGTCATCACCTCGGGAGCCCAGCCCGCCGGCGTGTGGACGCACCAGCCGAGCGCGTTCGTCACCCGGCCCAGCTGCTCCGACACGAGCGTCTGCTGCAGGACCGTGTAGCCGCCTCCGCCGAGCTCCGTGGGGAGGTTCATCCCGTAGAACCCGAGTTGGATCGCCAGCTCGTGATGCCGTCGGAGGTCCTCGTCGGGGATCCGGCCCTCGTGCTCCTCCGCGTGCTCCTCCCACGGGATCAGCTGATCGTCGACGAAGGTGCGGGCACGGTCCTGGATCGCTCGGTCCGCGTCGGACAGTGGATACGTCATGCGCGTGACGCTACCGCAGGGCGAGCCGCGACCGTCAGCCTGCTGCCTACGAGAGGAACTCGAGGCGGTCGCGATGCTCTTCGAGCATCGCGACCGTCGCGTCGTCCAGCCGGTGGTCACGGTCGGGCTCTTCGGCGACCGGACGGTCGCCGAAGAGCTCCCCCGAGAGGTAGCGCTGCCCCGTGTCGGCGATCACCGTGACCAACCGGGTCAGCTCCGGGTGCTTGTCCGCGACCTTCAGCGCCGCGACCACGTTGATCCCCGACGAGGGACCACAGAGCATCCCCTCCTCGCGAGCCAACCGGAGTGCCATCGCCAGCGCATCGTCGGTGCTCACGACCACGATCCCGTCCATCAGGTCGAGGTCGAGGTTCGGCGGGATGATCCCGTCGCCGATCCCGGGCACGCCATGCGTCCCCCATCGCTGTTCGCTGATCAGCGGGGCCTCGGACGGCTCCACCGCGTACGCCTGCACGGCGGGGTCGTGCGCCTTGAGCGCCCGAGCAACCCCGGTGATCCAACCGCCGGTGCCCTGCGCGGCGACCACCGCGTGGACGTCGCCGTTCGTCTGCTCCCAGATCTCCTCACCGGTCACGGCCTGGGCGGCCGGGTTGTCCGGGTTCTCGAACTCGCCGGGGAAGTAGTAGCGCTCCGGGTCGCCCGCTACGATCTCGCGCATCTTCGCGATGGCCAGGTCGATGTCGGTACCGGAGCCGGGGGTGAGGACGAGCTCCGCGCCGTAGGTTTCGATCATGCGCTTGCGTTCGGGGCTCATCCCCTCGGGCATCACGATCACGCACGGGTATCCCTTGATCGCCGCCACCGCCGCACACGCGATCCCCGCGTTGCCGGTGGTGCACTCGATCACGCTCATCCCGGGTGTGAGCTCGCCCCGGCGCTCGGCTTCGGTCAGCATCCGCGCGTAGATCCGGTCCTTGACCGATCCGGTGGGCCCGTACCACTCCACCTTCGCGAAGAGCTCGACGTCCGGGGCTACCCGAGCGAGCCGGACGAGCGGTGTCCGCCCGATCGCATCCAGGAGCGAATCGGCCGGCCCTCGGTAGCGCTCCCAGTCACTGCTCATGCCTCGCCCCTCATCCCACGTTGCGCGCTCGCTCGACGTACCCGAGCCGGTGGGAGATCGCGTCGGCCGCCTCCATCGCGAAACGGGCCATCCGCGGCAGGTCGATCCCACGCATCCGGAAGGCGGGCCCGCTCACCGAGGTCGCCGCGACCACCCGGCCGTCGGCCTGCCGCACCGGGGCCGCGACCGCGTTCAGTCCTTCCTCGAGCTCCTCGATCGTCTGCGCGTACCCGGTCCGAACGACCTCGTCGAGCTGGGTCCGGAGCACCGCGGGATCCACGATCGTCCGCTCGGCCAACCGCTCGAGCGGTTCGGCGAGATGACGCTCGCGATCCTCGCGCGGCTCGAACGCCAGCAGCACCTTCCCGTTCGAGGTGCAGTGCAGCGGCGTCCTGCGTCCGATCCAGCTCACGGCGACCACCGAACGAGTACCCGTGACCTGGTCGATGTACACCACGGAGTCACCGGAGATGACCCCGAGGTTGACCGTCTCGCGCGTCCGCTCGGCGAGGCTCTCCAGGACCGGATGCGCTTCTCGCACGATGTCGAGCCCGGCCATCGCGGCGCCCGCCAACCGGACCAGGCCGAAGCCCAGCCGGTACCTCTCGTTCACGGGGTCGCGCTCCAACAGGCCGCGCTCGGCGAGGGTCGACACGAGCCGTGACGCCGTTGCCTTGTGGACGTCGAGCCGCCGGCCCAGCTCGGAGACGCCCAGCTCGCCGGCCTCGGCGATCAGCTCGAGCGCGGTCACGGCGCGGCGGACCGATCGCAGGTTGCCACCGTCTTCGTCGCGCACCGTGCAACTCCCGAGGTGAGGCGCAACGTTCGACGCTATGGGTGCCGCGCATCGGCTGTCAAGCTGGAGCGGATGGACCGGATCAGTCGACGGGCCATGCTCATCGGTGCCGGCGGCGTTGCCGCGGCCGCCATCGGAGCGACCCTGGCCGAGCGGCTGCTGCACCACGCCCCGGAAGGGACCTCGGCAGGAGCCGGGTACGGCATCGGCAACTGGCCGGGCCCCGATTGGCACCTGTTCTCGGAGACCTCACCCTGGGTCGCGCCGCTGGACACGACCAACGTCGATCCGAGGTCGGCCATCTACATCTCGTCCCTGATCTCCGACGGGCCGCCGGCGCCGGCGGGACCCAAGCAGCTCTTCGGCTGGGGATTCCCGCTCTACTTCGGGCGAGCCACGGATCCCCTCTACCGGATCGTCCTGCGCGAGACGCGATCCACGTACGGGCAGCACATCGACGGTCGCCGGATCCACGCGCCGCTCGGCATGCAACCGTCCACCCTGTCCGACGGGGTGATCTACGTGATCGACCAGGTCGACGGCTACACGTACCGGTTCCGGGAGACGGTCGTCGACGACGCGGCGAGGACGATCACGGCCTTGCACGCGTTCCGCCTCGAGACGTACGGCTCGGGCTTCAACACGGTCGAGGAGCCGCCGACGGGGATGCTCCCGATCCGCCCCGAGGAGCTGGCCGCCGGCTACGTCAACCACACCGTCGGACTACACGCGAAGTGCCTGTCCGGCCACAGCGTCGCTCCGTACGACGGATCGGGAACGAAGGGACGGCGCTGCGTGTCGACGGATGCATCGACCCGACTGAGCATGGGCAACGTCGTCTTCCTGGACCTCACCCACGCACAGATCGACGCCCTGGCGATCCCCACGTGGCAGAAGGCGATATGCAAGGGACTCGCCGATCACGGCGCGCTCGTAGGGTTCAACGGATCGTCATCCTGGACACTCACCTTCGAGGCTCCCCAGGACCGCACCGCGTACGGCGAGCCGAACCCATACACGGCGCTCGGGCTCCCGCCGACGCTCGACTACGCGAACGCCCTCGACGAGCTCGGCGGATGGGGGGCGCACCTCAAGGTGCTTGCGCCGTTCCCACGGCCACGCTGAGCAACGCGCTGAAGCACCCGCTTCGAGGTCAATCAGGGTTGACGATGGCTCCTCGGTCAACGTATGTTGACGGCATGACCGAAGCCACGAAGATCGCGAGCCAGGCGAGCAGCAGTGATCCCCGGGTCGGTCTCCGAGCCGTGGCAGCGCTCCGTCGGTTGGTCGAACAGCTCGAGACCCTCCAGGTCACGAACGCACGGGACCTCGGGTGGTCATGGCAGGAGATCGCCCAGGAGCTCAACGTGAGCAAGCAGGCGGTCCACAAGAAACACGCGGGTCGGCGGTTCCTTCCCGGGAGGTAGGTGGCGGTGTTCGAGCGTTTCACGGAGCGAGCTCGGGGAACGGTCGTCTTCGCTCAGGAGGAAGCCCGCGACCTGCATCACCACCACATCGATACCGAGCACCTCCTGTTGGGGCTTCTGCGCGATCGCACGAGTGTCGGGTACGAGGCGCTTGACCGGCTCGGGATCCGTCTCGACGATGTGAGATCGGAGGTCGTGCGGGTTGCCGGCGAGGGTCACCCCGTGTCGCTCGGCGAGGAGGATGCGGAGGCGCTTCGGGTCATCGGCATCGATCTCGACGAGGTTCGCCGTCGGGTCGAAGAAGCGTTCGGTGAAGGCGCGCTCGAGAGCATCCCCTCCGCTCGCCGCCGCCGGGGTCGAAGGAGGGCATGCGGTCCACTCGTCGGCCACGTCCCCTTCACACCTCGCGCGAAGAAGGTCCTGGAGCTTGCGTTGCGGGAGGCGAAGTCGCTCCGACATGACTACATCGGAACCGAGCACATCTTGCTCGGCCTCGTCCGAGAGCGAGAGGGCCTCGCGGCAGGGATCCTGGCCGAGAGAGAGGTATCGGACGAGCGAGTTCGAACCGTGGTGAGCGAGCTCCTCTCCGGCAACTGAGCCGCAGGGCAGCCAAGTACGGGGCGACCTTTCGGTACCCGTCCGACCGCGATCAGCTCCCGCTAAGCGTGAGCTGCGCGTTCGAGAACGGAGCCTCCACCTCGCCCGTTCGCTGGTCCACACGTACGCGGATCGTCGACGGTTCGCCCGGCTCGAGCGTGAACCCGTCTCCGATCCGCGCCCAGACGAGCATGTGGGCGCCGTCGCCCGTGACCCGCGTGACCTCGTAGGAGCGCTCGGTTCCGGGGAACACGATCGTGCTCATGGCCTCGGGCGCTCCCGCGTAGACGGCACGACGGATCGTCCCCGTGCCCGCCGAAGGGTCGACCGACCCATCGAAGACGAGGGACGCGTAGGCCGGGTACGGCTGTTGGGGGAGGCCGGCGGTCGCACGGAACATGAGTGGCTCGTTCGGTTCGGTGCTCGCAGGATCGACTCGGAAGACCTTCCCGGTCGCCACCACACCTGCGCCGATCGCAGCGACGACCGCGGAGCCCGCGCCGGCGATCTTCAGGAAATCCCGTCTGTTCATGTCGCTCATGGATGCTCTCCCTTCCCGGCCGTCTCAGTGAGGGTTCCCGAGGTACGGGAAGACCGACAGCAGGTCCGTGTGCGCATGGGCGTCATCACCCGTCACGCCGCCGTTCGACACCAGGTTCAACTCGATGTCGATCACGTCGTCGGTGAGGTTCCGCCCGTTCAAGAATCCGGCAGGGCTCGAATAGTCGTAGGTCAGGATGTCCGGCAACAGGATCTCGGCGATCCCCGTCGCGTCGCCCTGGCTGTAACCGCCGAGCGCCATCAGCGTCTGCGTGAAGCTCTCGAGGAACGTGACGCCCTCGGCGGTCACGGTGGTGCGATCGTGGTCCGGGGTGATCGAGTTGAACAGGTTCTTGTCGGTGCCGTGGTTGAACACCGTGTTGATCGCCGGTCGCCCCATCCGGTCGATCTGGGTGAGCTTGCCGTTCCTGCGGATCGAGCACGAGCTCCAGATCCCTACATGAGGATCGGACCCGAGCGCCGAGTTCGGGACCTCCAGCACGATCCCGAAGACGTTCTTGTCCGCGAAGAAGTCCCCGTGCGTGAAGTCGAACCCTTGCCCGTTCACGAAGCTCAGGAACCCGAGGAGGTCGAAGAAGAAGGGGTCGCTCCTCAGGCCGGCGAAGAACCGATATCCATCGGCATCGGTGACGACCGGGTCCGATCCGAACGAAACGGGAGCGCCGTCGATCAGCGTGTCCCCACTGGCGCTCAGCCGGGCCGCGGCGCTTCCCGTGACCATCCGCACCTTCCCCTTCTGATGCCCGGCCTCCTTGGGCGTGAACGTGAACCGGAACGCCAGGTCGGCGACCGCGTCAGCGTCCGTGTCGACGCTCAGCTGGTACAGCGCGGAGGAGTTGAACTCGTCCGCGAACGACGGGGCCAGCGGGTTCACGTTCATCATCAAGATCGACTTCGATGCGTTCCCGGGTTTCTGGAACGCGTAGACATCGGTGATGTCGATCCTCGCGTCCATCCCGGGGGACATCAATCCGGGTGCATCGAGATGATCTGCCATCTGCCACCTCCCCTTGGGCCGCACCTATGGAGCCGTACGGACACCCATCCCCGGTGGCGGTCAGGGCCCTCAGCCGCGAGGCGTCCGGAAACTCATTCGAACGAGGGGCCACAACGGATCACCCAAGTTGGCGGATCTTCCGTCGATCGGTCAGGTCGTGGGGAGGATCTCGATCATCCGACCCGCCTGGACTCCGAAGTTCCAGACGTCGATGCCTGGGGGGTCGACCCCGAGCGCCGTGAGAGCGGTGCAGATCTGGCTGCGATGGTCGGTCCCGTGGTGCAGCGCCTGCGCGAGCCGGACGCCGACGGTGGCGTCCCGCTCGTACCCGTCGTCCTCGTCGAGCTCGTGCACCATCGCGTCCGGGTCGAGGTCCCGCGCTAGGAGTCCCGACCAGAGAACGGCCTTGTACTCCATCGCTACCCGAAGGGCAGGCAGATCCATCTCATCTGCGTCGACCAGTTGGGCACGATCTCCCGTCATGATCGAGAGGTAATCGGAGTCGCCCCCGACGAGGTGGCGCATCGTCTCGAGGATCGAGCCGTACGTCCCCGGGACGCCGGACGCCAACTGATCCGGGCTGAGCGGAAGGCACGCATCGATCAACCGCATCGTCGCCCACACGTGATGCGCGAACGCGTCGTCCAGCAATGAACCAGTCATCCGTGCAACCTAACAAGCGTTCGGCCGCCTGTCGTCGGAGAATCCAGCGATGGACACGCGTCCGGCCAAGACCCTCAACAGGGGGAGGATCAGACGTTAACGAGGATCACCGACTGGATCCTCTCGCTCCAGGGCTGGGTCGCGCTGGCGATCGTGTTCCTCGTGCCCGCGCTCGAGGCCTCGGCCTTCCTCGGTTTCGTGTTCCCCGGCGAGATCGCGGTGATCCTCGGTGGGGTGCTCGCGTTCAACGGTCGGATCGCGCTCCCTGCCGTCGTGGCCGCGGCCGTCGTGGGCGCGATCGTCGGGGACACGATCGGCTACTTCGTCGGTCGCCGGTGGGGACGCCAGATCCTGCGCGGGGTCGGCCGCCGCGTACCGTTCCTTCGCCGCCGGATCGACGAGCACCTCGAGAGCGCGCGGGCGTACGTACGCCGCCGAGGAGGCGCAGCCGTCTTCTTCGGGCGGTTCACCGCTGCCCTGCGCGTGATGGTCCCCGGCCTCGCCGGCATGGCCGAGGTCCCTTATGGTCAGTTCCTCTTCTACAACGCAGCCGGTGGTCTGCTCTGGGGAACAGGGTTCGTCCTCCTCGGGTACTTCGCCGGAGCTGCTTGGAAACGGGTGGCCGCTGACGCGAGCTGGGTCGGTCTCATTCTGCTCATCCTGGTTTTCGTCGGACTGATCGTCGCCCGCATCCTGCGGAGCATCCGGGAACACGGCGAGCGGCTCCCGGATCGTCTCGCCCGCGCCGCGCCGGTTGCGTGGGCACGAGCAAGATTCCCGACACGATCCGCCTGGCTCGCACGACGGATCGATACGCGGTCGCCCTCAGGATTCGGCCTGAGCGTCGTGATCCTCGCAGGTGCGGTCTGTA
>VAXZ01000014.1 GCA_005885035.1 Actinomycetota bacterium | reverse complement strand
CGTGACCGAAGCGATATCCAGCGATCGTGCTCATCGGGACCCAACAAGCGTAGCGAGTGAACGGTGTGCCGGGCGAGGGGGAGGGCCGGGGCCTCTTCGAGGCCCCGGCCCTCCGGGGGAAGGGGGCGGTGCAGCGGTGGCTTACAGGTCGTAGTAGAGAGCGAACTCGTGTGGGTGCGGACGTAGCCGCACGGCGTCCAGCTCGTGGGTTCGCTTGTACTCGATCCATGTGTCGATCACGTCCTGCGTGAAGACGCCGCCCTCGAGCAGCCACTGGTGATCGGCCTCGAGCGCATCCAGGACCTCCTCCAACGAGCCCGGGACCTGCTTCACGTGCGCCTTCTCCTCGGGCGGCAGGTCGTAGAGGTCCTTGTCCATGGGCTCGGGCGGCTCGAGCTTGTTCTTGATGCCATCGAGACCCGCCAGGAGCATGGCGCTGAACGCGAGGTACGGGTTGCATGTCGGGTCGGGCGTCCGGAACTCCAGTCGCTTCGTCGCGGCGTGCTTGCTGAAGACCGGGATCCGGATGCACGCCGAGCGGTTCCGCTGCGAGTACACGAGGTTGATCGGCGCCTCGTAGCCCGGCACCAGCCGGCGGTACGAGTTCGTCGTCGGGTTCGTGAACGCGAGCAACGAGTTCGCGTGCGCGAGGAGCCCGCCGATGTACCAGCGCGCCATGTCGCTGATCCCCGCGTAGTTGACCTCGTCCCAGAACAGGTTCTCGTCGTCGGCCCACAGCGACTGGTGGGTATGCATCCCCGAGCCGTTGTCCATGAACAGCGGCTTCGGCATGAACGTCACGGTCTTGCCCGCGGCGTAAGCGGTGTTCTTGACGACGTACTTGTACTTGAGGACGTTGTCCGCGGTCTTGAGCAGCGTGTCGAACCGCATGTCGATCTCGGCCTGTCCGGCCGTGCCGACCTCGTGATGATGCACCTCGATCTTGATGCCGACCTTCTCGAGGTTGAGCACCATCTCCGAGCGCAGGTCCTGGTACTTGTCCATCGGAGGGACGGGGAAGTAGCCCTCCTTGTAGCGTGGCTTGTAACCGAGGTTCGGCGAATCGCCGTCGCGCTCGCGGCCCGAGTTCCACACGCCTTCGATCGCATCGATGTGGTAGTAGCCCTCGTGCTGGTTCTGATCGAAGCGGATCGAGTCGAAGATGTAGAACTCGGCCTCCGGGCCCCAGAACGAGGTGTCCGCGATCCCCGTCTGCTTCAGGTAGAGCTCGGCCTTCTTCGCGATGTACCGAGGATCGCGGCTGTACATCTCGCCGGTGACCGGGTCTTTCACGAAGCAGTTGATGTTGATCGTCGCGTGCTTCGTGAACGGATCCATGTACGCAGTGTCCGGATCGGGCACGAGGAGCATGTCCGACTCCTGGATCTCCTGGAAGCCGCGGATCGAGGATCCGTCGAACCCGATCCCTTCCTCGAAGACCGACTCCGTCAGCTCGGCCATCGGGACCGAGAAGTGCTGCATCAGCCCCGGCAGGTCGCAGAACCGGAGATCGACGATCTCGGTTCCGGCCTCCTTGGCCGTGGTGATGACGTCCTTGGCTGTCGCCACTGTCCCTTCCCCCTTGCTGCTCGACGACCGGCAGAGCGTAGGACGCCGAACGGCTCCTTCGGTTCCGGTGGGGTTAACTCTTCGTTACGACGGCCTCGCACGACCCCGGACGTGGGGCGGCCCCGGCGCTTTTGGCGCCGGGGCCGCGTCCCGGGGGGATGGGGGTATGGAGTTACCGGCGCGCACCGGCCCCTCGCGCGGTGCCCTCTCCGAAGCGCCGCACGGTGACCGGTACGAGCCGACAGAACGGCTGGAGGACCAGGGAACCGAGGGGGATGAGTCCCGCGAGGGGGACGAGCACCGAGATCCTCAGCAGTCCGTTCATGGCCAAGTCATCGGCGATGCGGCCCGTTCCGGCGCAGAGCCCGTCGGAGTCATTTCCGCGATGACGCCTACGTGCTAGGTCTTGCGGTCTCGGGGGAGTGGTAGGCCGAAGGGCCGTGACGTCGGCGTTCGCCGCGTTCAGGCGTCGTCGCTCGCTCGGTAGCCGACGCCGCGCACCGTCTGGATCAGGTGTTCGTGCTCGGGCCCGAGCTTGGCCCGCAGGCGCCGCACATGGACGTCGACCGTGCGCGTCCCCCCGTAGAAGTCGTATCCCCAGACCTCCCGGAGAAGACCGGGACGCGTGTACA
The DNA here is from genome assembly GCA_005885035.1 of Actinomycetota bacterium. GTDB lineage: Bacteria > Actinomycetota > UBA4738 > UBA4738 > HRBIN12 > AC-51. The sequence goes on along the minus strand of VAXZ01000014.1, from coordinate 13,909 downwards.
CCCTGCCGGGATGTTGCGCCAGGAACCGGAGCAGCTCGAACTCCTTGTAGGTCAGATCGAGGGGTCGGCCTTCGGCGGTGACGCGGTAGGTCTCGGTGTCGATCGCGAGCGATCCAAGGCGAACGACGGCGCCGTCACCTGCGCCGGCGCGGCGCCGGAGCATCGCCAAGCGGACCGTGAGCTCGGCTACCGGCGCGCCCGGGTAGACGAACTCGTCCGCGATCTCGTGCCACGGATACCGTTCGAGGTGATCCCGGTCGACGATCACGATCGCGGGGAGCCGGGTCTGCCGCTCGTGGAGCTCCGAGAGGACGGACCAGGCCTGGCCCGGATTCTCGACCGCATCGACGAACACCGCGAGGGCGTCGATCTGGAGGACGTGTGTGAGCGAAAGGACCGTCAGCGGCTCGTGCTTGAGGTCGACCGAGAGATCCGCAAGCGCCGGGAGCGCGCGGTCGAGGGAACGATCGGAAAGCAGCGCCCACACGGCCATCGGGATGTCCTCACGATACCGGGTCGGCACCGTCGCCGGTACGCTTGACCTGCGATGACGATCCAGGTCCGGCTGTTCGCTGCGCTCCGGGAGCTCGCCGGGGCCTCGCGGGTGGACGGTGAGGGTCGCAACGCCGGCGAGGTGGCCGACGGCCTCGCCGCCAACTACGGCGAGCGCTTCGCGGCGATCGCCGCCGTCTCCTCGTTCGTCGTGAACGGGGAACCGGCGGCCCGCGACACGCCGGTCGCCGAGGGCGACGAGGTCGCGATCCTGCCGCCCGTGAGCGGGGGGTGATCGTGTGCGGCTCTGGCTGCTTCGTCACGCGAAGTCCAGCTGGGACGATCCGGAGATGGAGGACGTGGACCGGCCGCTCGCGCCCCGCGGGAAGCGAGCGGCCGACCGGATCCGTGACTATCTCGACGCCGAAAGGATCCGGCCGGAGCTGGTGCTGTGCTCGTCGGCGCTCCGCACCCGCGAAACGCTCGGTCGGGTCCTGCCCGGGCTCGGGCCGGAGATGACCGTTCGGATCGAGCCCTCGCTCTATTCGTTCGAAGCGGATCAGTTGCTCGACCGGCTGAGGGAGGTGCCCGGTGACGTCGGATCGGTGATGCTGATCGGACACAACCCCGCGATGCAGGAGCTGGGGTCCGTCCTCGCCGCCGAAGGGGATCGGCTCGACGAACTCCGGAAGGGCTTCCCGACGGCGGCATTGGCGGAGCTGGACGTCCCCGTCGGCTCGTGGGAGGAGCTCAAGCCGGGTTCCGGGCGGCTCGAGCGGTTCGTCCTGCCGCGGGAGCTCGCTTCGGGATAAGAGACGTGTTCGCGTCTTCTCTCGGTCCCTGCGATACTCCGGGGTCCATGCGATTCCACCGGCTCCTCCTCGTCGTGAACCCGGTCGCACGGACGGTGTCCAAGCCCACGCTGGCAGTCATCGAGAAGGCGTTGTCCGCGGACTTCCTCCTGGAGGTCGCGGAGACGAAGGGCAAGGGTCACGCGAGCGAGCTCGCCGGGCAGGCCGTCGCGGACGGGATCGACCTCGTCGTGGTGTTCAGTGGCGACGGGACGATCAACGAGGCCGTGAACGCGCTCGCTGGCACGGAGGTCGCGCTCGGCGTCCTGCCGGGTGGCGCAACCAACGTCCTGGTCCGCGCGCTCGGACTGCCCACCGACCCGGTCGAGTCCACAGGCATCCTGATCGCGAGGGCGCTCGACGAGGTGTCGACGAAGCTGCACCTCGGACGGGCCGACGGACGCTACTTCGCGGTGAATTGCGGTGCCGGGATCGACGCCTCCGCGATGCGACGGCTGGAGAAGAAGTTCCCCTCGACGAAGGCGAAGTACGACCGGGTCGCGTTCCGCGCGGTCGCATGGGAGCTGATGGTCGGCTACGCGGGGAAGAAACCGGACCTGGAGGTGACGATCGACGGCGGGACGCCGTTCCCGTCCCTGTCGGTGATGGTGGGCCGGACCGACCCGTACACGTTCTACAAGGAGCACGGTCTTCGGATGACTCCGGACGCGTCCCTCGACTCCGGGCTCGACGTGCTGTCGGTGCGCAAGCTGAGCCGCCGCAACATCCCCCGGATCGCCTGGCAGGTCTTCGGCTCGGCGCGTCACGTGCACGGCAGGGACATCGACTACACGCACGATGCATCACAGGTCGTGGTGACCTCATCCGATCCATTCCCGGTCCAGGTGGACGGGGACCCGCTGGGCGATCACCGACGGCTGCAGATCGACATGGCCCGCGAAGCCCTCTGGGTCGTGGCGTAGCTCGGTCGGCGGACGGTCGCGTTCCGTATCCTGCACGGGCACGGTCCGCGCTCGAACAACTTCGGAAGAGGGGATCCATGTCGGACGACGTCGGCACCATCGCGCCGCACGGTGGCACGTTGGTGGATCTACGGGTCACGGGTCCGGGAGCCGACGCGCTCTCGGCCGAGGCCATCAACATCCCGCGTGTCGCGATCGGCGAACGGGAGCTCTCCGACCTGGAGATGCTCGCCACCGGCGCCCTCAGCCCGCTCACGGGGTTCCAGACCGAAGCCGACTATCACGCGGTGCTCGAGACGATGCATCTGTCGAACGGGCTGGCCTGGGCGATCCCCGTCGTCCTGGGGGTGTCGGACGCCGACGCCCACCGGATCGGCGGTGCCTCCTCGATCGCGCTCACCTCGGGCCCCGACGCACCGCCCGTCGCGGTGCTCCGGCTCACGGAGAGCTTCAAGCGGGACAAGCCCAAGGAGGCTCTCGCGGTCTACCGGACGGATGACCTCGAGCATCCGGGGGTGAAGGCCCTGTTCGAAGCGGGAGACACATGCGTCGCGGGTTCGCTCGAAGTGCTCTCGCTCCCCCACCACTCCGACTTCACGAACTACCGCCTCACGCCCTCCGAGACCCGCGAGGCCTTCCGCCAGCGCGGGTGGAGCACCGTCGTCGGCTTCCAGACGCGCAACCCGATCCACCGGGCGCACGAGTACATCCAGAAGTGCGCCCTCGAGATCGTGGACGGCCTGCTGGTCCATCCGTTGATGGGCGCCACGAAGTCCGACGACGTGCCGCCGGACGTTCGGATGCGCTGTTACGAGGCGTTGTTCGGAGGCTACTACCCGCACGACCGGGCGATGATCAGCATCTTCCCGGCCGCGATGCGCTACGCCGGCCCGCGAGAGGCGATCTGGCACGCGATCGCCCGCAAGAACTACGGCTGCACGCATTTCATCGTCGGTCGCGACCATGCCGGGGTCGGCAGCTACTACGGCACGTACGACGCCCAGAAGATCTTCGAGGAGTTCGAGCCGGGCGAGCTCGGCATCACTCCCCTGATGTTCGAGCACTCGTTCTTCTGCGTCCGGTGCGAGGGGATGGGCTCGCCCAAGACCTGTCCGCACGAGGACGACGATCGCGTGATCCTCTCGGGAACGAAGGTGCGCGAGATGCTCCGCGCCGGTGAGCGGCCCCCGGTTGAGTTCTCACGACCCGAGGTGGCGGACATCCTCATCGCCGCGATGCGCGATCAGGCCGAGGTGTAGCATCGCGCTCGTGGAGGACCACCCCGTACACCGTCGCATCGATCGCGTCCGCGATCCGGCTTTCATCGTGGGGCTCGGCGATCTGTCGCTCGATGACCTGCGCGAACGTCGAGACGAGTGCATGGCGGAACGGGAGTACCTCTCGCTCCTTCGCCGGTTGCTGCAAGGTCGCGCGGAGATCCTCCAAGCGGAGCTCGAAGGGCGCGGCGAAGGAGGCGATCGGACGGCGCTCGTCGAACGACTGACGACCATCTTGAGCGCCGACGACCACATCATGACCTCTCGCGGCGAGGCCGTCCGGATCGGCGTGCCCGAGGAAGAGATGCTGCTGGCTCGCCGCCGGGTGGAGCGGCTCGCGTCGGATGCTGGGATCTCGGATCCCACCACGCTCGACGACGACGCGCTGGCCGACGCGATCCACGCGCTCGCGGTCGAGGAACACAACGTCTCCGAAGCGAGGCGCGCGGTGATCACGATCCTCGACACGGTGCAGGACGAGCTCAAGCGCCGGTACAAGGACGACCCCAGCCTGGCGCTCCACTGAGCCGGGCATCCATGGCTGCCCGGTCCGCGCCGCTCGTGCGGGTGGTCCGTTCGGGTCTGGAAGAGTCGGTCCATCTTGGCGACGTCGCGGTATGCGACGCGACCGGCCGTCTGATCGCTTCGGCAGGTGACCCGAACCGGCTCGTCTTCGTGCGGTCGTGCACGAAGCCGGTGCAGGCTGCGGTCGCCGTCGATGCGACCAGGCTCGAGCTCAGCGACCGTTTGGTCGCGATCATGGCCGCCTCGCACAACGGGGAGCCGGTGCATCTCCGCGCCGTGCGCGACGTGCTGCGTCTTGGCGGCCTCACCGAGGCCGACCTGCAGACACCCGCCGACCGGCCGCTCGATGGGGCGAGCGCCAGGCGCGTCCGGGAGCCTCGACCCCTGTATCACAACTGCTCGGGCAAGCACGCGGGCATGCTGCTGGCGTCGACGCGAGCGGGGTGGCCAACCGCTACCTACCGTCGCCGTTCGCATCCGCTCCAGCGCCGCATCCTTGGCGCCGTCCAACGGTTGAGCGGCGCCGACGACGTGGCGATCGGGATCGACGGCTGCGGCGCTCCGGTCCACGGGATGGGGCTGCGCGCGGCGGCGACGATGTACGCCGGGCTCTCCGATCCCGACCGGCAGGGACGGCTGGCGCCGGCCGTGGGACGGGTCGTGACGGCGATGCAGGCCGAGCCGTACCTGGTGGGTGGACGCAACCGGATCGACACCGAGGTCATGCGAGCCGCCCCCAACGTCCTGGCGAAGGAAGGGGCAGAGGCCTTGACCTGCGCGGTGGCGTTGGGTGACGGGCTGGGGATCGCGGTCAAAGTGGGCGACGGTGGGTACCGGGCTGCGGGGCCCGCGCTCATCGCGGTCCTGGATCAGCTCGGTCTCCTCAGTGGGGGCGCCCGCCGCCGCCTGGCGAAGCGCGCCAGCCCGCCGGTGCTCGGCGGCGGCCGCCCGGTGGGGCGGTTGGAGCCGGTCCTCACGCTGCGGACTTCCCGTTAGCCGAGAACGCCTCCCTCCCTTTCGTACACATGCTCGTAGCATCGAGGCGGGAGGGGCGATCGCCCCTGGGGGTGAACGGATGCGGAAGGGTACCCGTCGATGAGCGACGCGCCACGGGTTGCGGTGCTGTCGGTGCACACCTCACCCGTCGATCAGCCGGGGATCGGGGATTCGGGCGGCATGAACGTCTACATCCTCGAGGTCGCGGGCCGGCTCGCAGCGCAGGGCGTGCACGTGGACGTCTTCGCGCGATGCCGCGGGGGGGCCGACCACGAGGTGAAGGAGTTCGCGACCGGAGCGCGAGTCATCCCGATCAAGGCGGGGCCGTGCTCGCCGGTGCCGAAGTCTGACCTGCCCCGGTACCTTCCCGAGTTCCTCGGTGGTGTGCTCCACGAAGCGCGGTTCCACGGCATCCCGTACGACGTCGTTCACAGCCACTACTGGCTTTCCGGCTGGGTGGGCCGAGCGGCCAAGCAGGTCTGGGGCACGCCGCTCGTTGCCTCGTTCCACACGCTCGGCAAGGTCAAGAACTACTCGCTCGCGCGGGATGAGCGGCCCGAGTCGGCCGTGAGGCTGGAGGGCGAGGAGCGCGTGATCGGCGCTGCGGATCGGATCCTGGCCGCGACGCCGCTGGAAGCGGGCCAGCTGGTCGGTCTGTACCGAGCGGACCCCGAGCACGTCCGTCTGGTCCCGCCCGGCGTCGATCATGCCTTGTTCTCTCCACACGACCGCATGGCCGCGCGCGAACGCCTCCACCTGACGCATCTGCGATTCGCGCTGTACGTGGGGCGGTTGCAAGCGCACAAGGGTCCCGACGTCGCGATCCGCACGGTGGCCGAGGCGGTCGCGCGTGATCCCGAGACCACGCGCGACCTGGTGCTCGGGATCGTCGGCGGTCCGAGCGGCGGTGACGGCGAGGCCGACCGGCTGCTCGCGCTCGCCCACGCCCTTGGCGTGGCCGAGCGCGTCGTCCTGTTCCCGCCGCAGACCCAGAGGAAGCTGTCGGACTTCTACGCGGCGGCCGACGTCGTCCTCGTTCCGTCGCGCTCTGAGTCGTTCGGTCTGGTGGCGCTGGAAGCCGCGGCGTGCGGAACGCCGGTGGTCGCGGCGTCAGTCGGGGGTCTCCGCTACGTGGTCGAGGACGGTAGAACGGGGTTCCTCGTGGATGGTCACGACGCGCAGGATCACGCCGACCGGATGCTCCGCGTGCTTCGTGACCCGGCCTTGCAAGCGTCGATCGGAGCGGAAGCGTCGCGTCGCGCACTCCGGTTCACATGGGACGTGACGGCGAACGAGGTGCTTCGCGTCTACGACGACGTGGTCCGCGCGGCGTGATCTCGTACGCCCGCAACCGGCTCCCCCGCAGTCCTTTTGTCACTCTTAATCGCGAGCCTGTGACCTGCGGTTATGACCGCTGACCTGCGGGAACGTCCGCTTGACCCGTGTCGAGGCCGCCGATACATTCCGCCTCGCTCCGAGCGGTCCGAGTGATCGGGAGGAGAGACCGGACGAAGCGCCAGGGGCCCCGACGGAGGGCGGAAACGTCCGCCGGAGGATCTAGGCGCACCGGGAACACCTGAAGCGCGGAGAGGCCGCAAGGTCACTCAGCCGGAAGGAGTTCTCGACGCTGGCGAAAGCCGCAAGGCTCAGCCGGCGGCCCGCCAGGGACGTCGCGAGACGGACCGGCGGTGGTCCGTCGCCCGGGACCGTCGAGGGCCGCGAGGTCCGAGGCAGGTCCACCGGGAACGCGGGACGGCCGCGAGGCCGAACGGCGGATCCGGGGGCGGCGAAGGCGGAAGGGCGCCGCGAGGCGAACCATCCGCCGGCGATCCGGACTCTCGGCCGAGCGCAGAGGCAGCTCGGGGCAACTGAGCCCGAGGAACCGACGGGAACCGAACGCTTCGGCGGAAGGTGAGCGAAGGTCCCTCGGGCTCTTTCTCATGCGCTACCGTCTGACTCCGATGACCGAGGGTCGGCCCAGGCGATCGGCGGAGGCGGACGAGCGGAAGAGCCGCACCATCGAGGCCGCGATGGGACGGTTCTCCGAGCACGGATACCGCGCGACGCATGTCGAGGACATCGCGCGCGAGGTTGGCGTCGCGAAGGGGACCGTGTTCCTCGATTTCGGCTCCAAGGAGGGCCTGTTCCTCGCGGCCTACCAGCACGCGGTGCAGATGCTCCCCGCGTGGCTGGATGCACCCGAGGAGGTCGTCCGCCGGGGTTTCTGGGACACGTTGGACTGGTGGCTCCAGAGCACGGAGGCGTCGGTCAACTCCGACCCCGTCCCGAACAGGCTCGCGCTGATCGGGCGCTACGACACGGAGCTCGGGCTCCGCGGGCCGATCGACCGGTTCATGCGGAGCGAGGATCCCTACGGCACCCTCGAGTTCGTGGAGTTCGGCGTTCGGCACGGCGAGATCCGCGACGACGTGGATCCCGAGATGATCGCATCGATGCTGGATTGGGCCGCGCAACGGTTCCAGGACGCCCTGGTTTCGGAGGACCTCGATCCCGGGCTGATCCACCGCCGGCCCGAGCGGCGCAACATGCGCATCAAGGAGTTCGTCGAGATCCTTCGCGAAGGGATCGCTGCCACCGAGGCGCCCGGATGACCGACGAGGCGACCTGGGCCGACTACTACCGAGAGAACGAAGGGCGGGAGCCGCGGGCCCTGCTGCTGGAGGTGCTCGACTCGTTCGAACTCCCCGGCGAGGCGGTCGACCTCGGGTGTGGGGCGGGCATCGACACGCTCGCGATGCTCGAGCGAGGCTGGCAGGTCTTCGCGACGGACGCGGAAGACGAAGCGATCCAGCGGACGCGCGGCCGGGTCCCGCCGGAGCTCCAGCTGCGTCTGCAGACGCTCGTCACGCCGATGGAAGACGTCGAGCTGCCGGCGGCGAACCTCGTGTGGGCGAGCTTCAGCCTGTTCTTCTGCGACCCGCCCCGGTTCGCCGACGTCTGGGCCAGGATCGGCCGCGCGATCGTGCCTGGCGGCCGGTTCGCGGGCCAGCTTCTGGGTGATCGCGACACCTGGGCGCCGGACGAAGACATCAGCGCGTTCTCAGAGGCTCAAGCGCGCGCCCTCTTCGACGGATGGACCCTCGAGCGGTTCGAGGAAGAGGAGAACGACGGCGAAGCTTGCGACGGCCCGAAGCACTGGCACGTCTTCCATGTTGTGGCGAGGGCCTCATCGAGCTGACGGCCGTCGGCTCGATGCTCGCGCATAGACTGCCGTCGTGGGGCTCTCGACCAGCGTGTTCCGCCCAACGATCCTGCGGGTGGCCAGCCATCCGTGGGCCCGCCGGACCGTGACCGGCACGCGCCCGGGGCGACGCGTCGCCTTCCGGTTCGTGGCCGGCGAGACCTTGGCGGAGGCGATGGCCGCGGCGCGTGAGCTGCATTCCCGCGGCCTTCGAACGATGCTCGATCACCTCGGAGAGCACGTCGAAACGCCCAAACAAGCGCTCGCGGCGAGAGAGGCCTATCTATCGGCGCTCGCCGCGGGGGCGGATGCCGAAGACGTCGATGCCGCCATCTCCGTGAAGCTGACCCAGCTCGGCTTGGACGTGTCGGTGGATGCCTGCTGGGCGAACTTCGAGCCGATCGTGCAGAGCGCCGGTGAGAAGGATCGTCTGGTCATGATCGACATGGAGAGTCATGGGTACGTCGATCGGACGCTCGAGGTCTTCGCACGGGCGTACGAGCGCTCGCAGCATGTGGGGATCGCGATCCAGTCGTACCTGCGACGCAGCGAGGCGGACGTCTTCTCCTTACCGGAGGGGTGCCGCGTCCGTCTCGTCAAGGGCGCGTACCTGGAGCCCGATGACGTGGTGTTCACGCGCAAGCGGGACGTGGACGCGAGCTACGCGCGGCTGTTCGCGACGCTCCTGGCTCGAGAGCATGCGGTGGACGTTGCGACGCACGATCCCACGCTGATCGAGGGCGTCCGCACGCGCGTCGATGCGTTCGAATACGGCTGGTCGCGCGTGGAATTCCAGATGCTGTACGGTGTCCGCCGCGACCTGCAGTCCCGGCTCGCGGCCGACGGGTATCCCGTCCGCGTGTACATCCCGTACGGAACCGAGTGGTACCCGTACCTCACGCGACGGATGGCCGAGCGGCCGGCGAACGTGTGGTTCTTCATCTCCAACCTCGTGAGGACGTCGGGATGAGCGATCAGGTGAAGAGCAGACGCACCGCCTTCCTCGGCGGGGGCAAGATGGCGGAGGCGCTGATCTCCGGCTTGATCCGATCGGGCGGGCGAACACCGGACGAGATCATCGTGACGTGCCGGCGCGACGAGCGGGCTCGGGAGCTGGCGGGCACGTACGGCGTGAAGGCCACGCTTGACAACGGGGACGCGACGCAGTGGGCGGACGTCCTCGTCCTGATGGCCAAGCCGCAGGACATGGAGGTCCTGCTGGAGCAGATCCGCGAGAACCTGACGACCGCGGATCTCGTCATCACCTTCGCGGCAGGTGTGCGCACATCGTTCATCGAGAAGCACGTCCCCGATGACGTGCCTGTCGTCCGAGTGATGTCGAACGTCCCGGTCATGGTGGACGAAGCGATGTCCGTGATCGCGGCCGGGAGCCATGCGGGCGAGCAGCACATGGCGATCACGGAAGAGCTGCTCGGCTACGTGGGGAAGGTGCTCCGGTTGAAGGAGACCCACCTCGACGCGGTGACCGCGACGAGCGGGAGCGGGCCCGCCTACTTCTTCCTGCTCGCGGAGGCGATGATCGAGGCGTGTATCCTCCTCGGGCTCTCCCGAGACGTCGCGACCGAGCTGATCGTACAGACGATGCTCGGGTCGGCGAAGATGTTGCGCGACACGGGGAAGCATCCGGTCGAGCTCCGAGAGATGGTCACTTCGCCGGGGGGGACCACGATCGAGGCGATCCGTCGCCTCGAGGAGGCCGGGGTCCGCGCCGCGTTCCTGAACGCGATCGATGCGGCGAAGAAGCGGAGCGAGGAGCTCGCGCGTGGCGGCGACGACGAGGAGGGGTAACCCTAGCGCCTGCCCTGAGGCACGTGGTGTTGTGGCTCTGGAGCAGGCGCGGAGAAAGGTGAGATGTATGGGACGAGGAGATCTGGCGAAGGTCCGGAGCGCGAAGGACCGCCAACGCAAGGTGAAGGAACGCGAGAAGAAGCGCGCCGGCGAGCGAGGTGCGGCCCGGAAGGCTGCGAAGAAACGCTAACGCGTACCCGATCCCGGGGATGTTGGCCCCGCCGCTCTAATCAGCAGCATCCACGCGACCGAACCTCCTTCCGAGGAGGTCATGCAGTGGCGAAGCGGCGGATCAGGATCCCACGGGACACGAAGGCCAAGTCACGCGATCACTCCGTGGCGAACCTCGATCCCCGCGACGCTGCGATCGTCCGCGCCAAGAACCAGCTGTACGCGGCAGGACGGGTGCGCCGAACACACTGAGGCTCAACGCGCTGCGATCGTGTTCCGCAGCGTCCCGATCCCTTCCGCAGCCAGCTCGACCAGCGCTCCCGGCCACAGCTGACGGCCGGGATCAGGTGCGGGTCGGGCGAACGGCCCAAGCGCGAACGCATCGCCTCGCTCCAACTCACCCAGCTCCGAGGCGCCCGCGATCAGCCGTGCGAGGTTCCACGCTGCACCGTTGAGGTTGCCCTTCGCGACCTCGTCGCCGTCGACCTTGACCGTGAGGAACATCGTCTGCGGATCGACCTCGTCGGCTGTCACGACGCACGGGCCGATGGACAGCGGCAGGCCGGCCGACGTCTCCACGGGAGCGCCGCTCGCATCTCGCGCACGCCAATCGTTCACCAAGGTGTAGCCGAAGACGTGATCCCGTACCTCTTCCACCACGATCCTCCGAGCCTCGCGACCCAGCACCGCTGCCACCTTTGGCTCGTATTCGAGCCAGGCCGCGTCCGACGGCCAGGGCACCTCGTGCTCGGGCCCAACCGTCATCCTCGCGACCTCCATCGACCCGGGCGAGATCAGCGATCGCGGGAACAACGGGGTGAGGATCCTCGGCTTCGGCACGTCCCACGCGTGGGCGTCATCTCGCTCGAGCGCCGCGCCGGCGGCGTCCATGACGGTGCCTCGGCTGCTCGTGACGAATCCCTCGAGCGTGGTGGGGAAGGCCGGATGCCCGACCGCGTCGGGCAGATCGACCACCTCACCCTCGAGGATCGCCCCCAGTCGCCGCTGCCCCCCGCGGTCGTAGGTGACGAGCCTCATCAGTGGGAGCCGAAGCGTACGCCCGTCGACCGGATGAATCACGCAGGACAAGCCGGTTTTCCACAGATCCACCGGCCAACCGGCCCACATGGTGGTCGATGGGCGTCGTTCTTGGGGAACGGCTACGATTCCGGGCGGCCGGCAGGCCGATCCGTACCGAAGGAGGCCGCTTCCCATGGCGCAGAAGTTCCGCATCACCTACGCAACCCTGTCCGCCGATAACGAGGACCTGCAGCGCAGCTACGACGAGGCTGCCGAGCGGGTGAAGGCCGAGCTCGGCAAGGGATACCCGGTCATCGTCAATGGGGAGGAGCGCTGGCGGGAGGATCGCTACGTCGAGCCGTCGCCCATCGACGAAACGCTCGTGATCGGCAGCTTCTCGCAAGCGACCGCCGAGGATGTGGACGACGCCGTTCGTGCCGCCAAGGAGTTCTCGCTCGAGTGGGATCGGATGGGCTGGCAAGAGCGCGTGCGGATCCTCCGCAAGGTGGCCGATGTCATGGAAGAGCGGTTGTTCGACCTGGCCGCGCTGATGGGCTACGAGGTCGGGAAGAACCGCCTGGAGGCGCTCGGGGATGTCCAAGAGACCGCCGAGCTGATCCGCTGGAACTGCGACGAGGTGGAGAAGCACGACGGGTTCCGGACCCCGATGAGCGGCCTCGGTGCAGCGGGCGACTACTACGACGTGATGCGGCCGTACGGCGTGTGGGCGGTCATCAGCCCGTTCAACTTCCCGATGGCGCTCTCCGGCGGACCGTCCTCCGGCGCGCTCGTCGCGGGCAACTGTGTGGTCCTCAAGCCGTCGAACCAGGGGGCGTTGCTCGGATACAAGCTCTATGAGTGTTACCGCGACGGTGGCGTGCCCGCGGGAGCGTTCCACCTGGTCGTCGGACGAGGCGTGGTGGCCGGTGAGGCGCTCTGGAAGCATCCAGACGTCGGCGGGATCACCTTCACCGGCTCGTACCAGGTCGGGATGGACATCTACAAGAACTTCGCCGTGAACGTCCCCAAGCCCGTGATCTGCGAGATGGGGGGCAAGAACCCGACGATCGTGACGAAGAACGCCGACCTCGACAAAGCGACGGACGGGGTCCTGCGGAGCGCGTTCGGGTTCGGTGGGCAGAAGTGCTCGGCGTGTTCGCGCGTGTTCGTCGAGCGTACGGTCTACGACGACTTCCTCACGCAGCTCAAGACGAAGACCGAGAAGATCAAAGTCGGCAACCCCTTGGAACGCGACGTGTACCTCGGGCCGATCATCAACCAGGCTGCGCTCGACACGTTCGAGGAGGCTGCGGAAGAAGCTCGCAAGAACGGCAACATCGTCACCGGCGGGCAGCGGATCACCGAGGGCGAGCTCGGCAAGGGCCTGTTCGTCGAGCCGACGGTGGTCGAGGCACCCGACGACAGCTGGATCTGGAAGAAGGAGCTCTTCGTTCCCTTCGTCGCGGTAGCGCCGTTCGACGACCTGGATGCCGCGATCCAGAAGGCCAACGACACCGAGTACGGGCTGACCGCGGGGTTCTTCAGCGAGGACCCCGCCGAGGTCGATGAATGGCTCGACCGGATCCAGGCCGGCGTGATCTACGTCAACCGTCGCGCGGGGTCGACGACCGGCGCGTGGCCCGGCGTCCAGCCGTTCGGAGGGTGGAAGGGATCTGGGACGACGGGGAAGGCCGGCGGCGGGCCGTACTACGTGATGCAGTACCTCCGTGAGCAGTCCCGGACGGTGATCGCGGAGTGAGCGCCGGGGAGTCCCGGCTCGCGTTTGACGGGCTCGCGGCGTTCGTCGGACCCAAGCTGATCACCGAGGTCCCCGGACCGGAGGCACTGGCATGGATCGAGCGGGACCGTAAGGTCACGTCGCCGTCCCTCCCGCGGGCATACCCGTTCGTTCCGAAGCGGGGGGCCGGCTCCATCGTGGAAGACGTCGACGGCAACATCTTCCTGGATCTGAACGCGGGGATCGCGGTGACCTCCACCGGGCACTGTCATCCGACGGTGGTCGAGGCCATCGACCGTCAGGCGGCCGAGTTGCTGCACTACTCCGCGAGCGACTTCTTCCTCCCGGTCTATGCCGAGGTGTGCGAACGGCTGGACCAGATGGCGCCGTTCGACGGCCGCCCAGCCCGATCGTTCCTGACGAACTCGGGGACGGAAGCCGTCGAGGCCGCGATCAAGCTCGCCCGGTTCGCAACGGGCCGCCAGTACCTGATCGGCATGTACCAGTCGTTCCATGGGCGATCGATGGGCAGCGTCACGCTGACGGCGTCGAAGGCGAAGTACCGCACCAACTTCGGACCGATGCTGCCCAGCGTGTACCACACCTTCTACGGCGACTTCGACCACCTCGACGAGGTGGTGTTCAAGCGGCTCGTCTCGCCGACCGAGGTCGCCGGGATCGTCGTGGAGTCGTGGCTCGGTGAGGGCGGCTACGTCCTGCCGCCCGACGGCTGGTTCACGTACTTGCGAGAGCTCTGCGACCGGCACGGGATCCTGCTCGTCTGCGACGAGGTCCAAAGCGGCATGGGCCGCAGCGGCAAGATGTGGGCGATCGAGCACGAGGGTGTTGAACCGGACATCCTGATCTCGGGGAAGGGGATCGCCAGTGGTCTGCCCCTCGGGGCG